>JBBCHM010000001.1:929559-1239413 GCA_037200045.1 Rhizomicrobium sp. | reverse complement strand
GTCCACCGTCTTGTAGCGGCACTTGATCTTGGCGTGCAGCGTGACGGAGTTCGCGAACAAAGCGTGCTCGATCTCGCCGATGTCGTTGAACACCATGCCCTCGCCCGGCTCGTTCGGACGTTCCTGGCTGAGGTAGTAGAGGCCAAGCACGATGTCCTGCGTCGGCACGATGATCGGCTTGCCGTTGGCGGGGCTGAGGATGTTGTTGGTCGACATCATCAGGACGCGCGCTTCCAACTGGGCCTCGAGGCTCAGCGGAACGTGCACGGCCATCTGGTCGCCGTCGAAGTCGGCGTTGAAGGCGGTGCAGACCAGCGGATGAAGCTGGATCGCCTTGCCTTCGATCAGCACCGGCTCGAACGCCTGGATGCCCAACCGATGCAGCGTCGGGGCGCGGTTGAGCAGCACCGGATGCTCGCGGATCACCTCTTCGAGGATGTCCCAGACTTCCGGCTTCTCTTTCTCGACCAGCTTCTTGGACTGCTTGACCGTCTGGCTGAAGCCTTTGGCCTCGAGCCGCGCATAGATGAACGGTTTGAACAGTTCGAGCGCCATCTTCTTCGGCAAGCCGCACTGGTGCAGCTTGAGCTCCGGACCGACCACGATGACCGAACGGCCGGAATAATCGACGCGCTTGCCGAGCAGGTTCTGGCGGAAGCGGCCCTGCTTGCCCTTCAGCATGTCGGCGATCGACTTCAGCGGACGCTTGTTGGCGCCGGTGATGACGCGGCCGCGGCGGCCGTTGTCGAACAGCGCATCGACGGACTCCTGCAACATGCGCTTTTCGTTGCGCACGATGATGTCCGGCGCCTTCAGCTCGATCAAGCGCTTGAGGCGGTTGTTGCGGTTGATGACGCGGCGATAGAGATCATTCAAGTCGGACGTCGCAAAACGGCCGCCGTCCAGCGGAACCAGCGGGCGCAGGTCCGGCGGAATCACCGGAACCACGGTGAGGATCATCCATTCCGGGCGGTTGCCGGAATCGATGAAGGCCTCGGCGACCTTGAGCCGCTTGACGAGCTTCTTCTGCTTCTCGCCGCCGTTGGAGCCGGCGATGTCGACGCGGAGCTGATCGCGCAGCTTCTCCAGGTCGATCGCCATCAGCAGCTTGCGGATCGCCTCGGCGCCGATCTCGGCGGTGAAGCTGTCGTTTCCGTAATCGTCCTGCGCCTTGTAGAACTCGTCCTCGGTCAGGAGCTGACGCTCCTTGAGCGGGGTCAGGCCCGGCTCGATGACGATGTAGTTCTCGAAATAGAGGACGCGTTCCAGGTCCTTCAGCGTCATGTCGAGCATCAACCCGATGCGCGACGGCAGCGACTTCAGGAACCAGATATGGGCGACGGGGCTGGCCAGTTCGATATGGGCCATGCGGTCGCGGCGCACCTTCTGCACCGTGACCTCGACGCCGCACTTCTCGCAGACGATGCCCTTGTACTTCATGCGCTTGTACTTGCCGCACAGGCACTCGTAATCCTTCACCGGCCCGAAGATGCGGGCGCAGAAAAGGCCGTCGCGTTCGGGCTTGAACGTGCGGTAGTTGATCGTCTCCGGCTTCTTCACCTCGCCGTGCGACCAGCGCAGGATTTGATCCGGCGAGGCCAGCGAGATCCGGATGCGGTCGAAGGTCGGGATTTCCTTCACCGCCTGGAAGACGTTGGCCAGCTCCTGGTTGGCGCGCGCCGAGTCGCGGCGGTGCGATCTTGCTTCAGTCTCGAAAGATTCAGCCATTGAGCAGCTCCACATTCAGGGACAGCGAACGCATTTCCTTGACGAGGACGTTGAACGATTCCGGGATACCGGCCTCGAACGTGTCTTCGCCCCGTACGATCGCTTCGTACACTTTGGTTCTTCCCGCCACGTCGTCCGACTTGACCGTCAGGATTTCCTGCAGCGTGTAGGCGGCGCCGTAAGCCTCGAGCGCCCAGACCTCCATCTCGCCGAAACGCTGGCCGCCGAACTGGGCCTTGCCGCCCAGAGGCTGCTGCGTCACGAGAGAATACGGGCCGATCGAACGCGCGTGGATCTTGTCGTCCACCAGATGGTTCAGCTTCAGCATGTAGATGTAGCCGACCGTGACGTTGCGCTTGAAGGATTCGCCGGTGCGCCCGTCATAGAGCGTGACCTGGCCGGAATCGGTCAGGCCCGCCTGGCGGAGCATGTCGACGATGTCCTTCTCCTTGGCGCCGTCGAACACCGGCGTCGAGATCGGGATGCCGGGGCGCAGGTTCTCGGCGAGTTCGGACATGCCCTGCTCGTCGAGTTCCTTGAGGCGCTCGTCGTCCTCGTAGAACGCCTTGAGCTGCTTGCGCAGCGGCTCGTATTTGCCGTCGCGCTTCACCTTGTCCAGCGTCTCGCCGATCATCTTGCCGAGGCCCGAACAGGCCCAGCCGAGATGGGTCTCCAGGATCTGGCCGACATTCATGCGCGACGGCACGCCGAGCGGATTGAGCACGACGTCGACCGCCGTGCCGTCTTCCAGATGCGGCATGTCCTCGATCGGAACGATGCGGCTGATCACGCCCTTGTTGCCGTGGCGGCCGGCCATCTTGTCGCCGGGCTGCAGCTTGCGCTTCACCGCGACGAACACCTTGACCATCTTCATGACGCCGGGCGACAGCTCGTCGCCGCGGCGCAGCTTCTCCACCTTGTCGGCGAAGCGCTTGTCGAGGCGCGACTTGGACTCGTCGTATTGCTGGCGCATGCCTTCCAGCTCGGCCATCGCCTTTTCGTTGCGCAGGCCGATCTGCCACCATTGATGCTTGGCGATGGCGTCGAGCACGGCTTGCGTGATCTTGGTATCCGGCGCCATGCCCTTGGGACCGTGGGACGCGGTCTTGTTGAGCAGAATCTCCGAGAGGCGCGCGAAGATGTTGCGCTCCAGGATGGCGAGTTCGTCGTCGCGATCCTCGGCGAGGCGCTCTTCCTCGGCCTTCTCGATCGCCATGGCGCGCTGGTCCTTGTCGACGCCGTGGCGGTTGAAGACGCGCACTTCGACGACCGTGCCGGTGACGCCCGGCGGAACGCGCAGCGAGGTGTCGCGCACGTCGGCCGCCTTCTCGCCGAAGATGGCGCGCAGCAGCTTCTCTTCCGGGGTCATCGGGGTTTCGCCCTTCGGCGTCACCTTGCCGACCAGGATGTCGCCCGCGACGACTTCGGCGCCGATATAGGTGATGCCGGCCTCGTCGAGGTTCTTGAGGTTTTCCTCACCGACGTTTGGGATGTCGCGGGTGATTTCCTCAGGACCGAGCTTGGTGTCGCGCGCCATCGTCTCGAACTCCTCGATATGGATCGAGGTGAAGACGTCGTCGCGCACGATGCGCTCGGAGATGAGGATGGAGTCCTCGAAGTTGTAGCCGTTCCACGGCATGAACGCGACGAGCGCGTTCTTGCCGAGCGCCAGCTCGCCCAATTGCGTGGACGGGCCGTCGGCGATGATGTCGCCCTTCTTGAGCTGGTCGCCCACCTTCACCAGCGGACGCTGGTTGATGCAGGTCGAGGCGTTGGAGCGCTGGAACTTGCGCAGGCGATAGATGTCGATGCCCGGCTTGGTGGGATCGGCCTCTTCCGTGGCGCGGATGACGATACGGGTGGCATCGACCTGGTCGACGACGCCCGAGCGGCGGGCGGCGATCGCCGAGCCGGAATCGCGCGCGACGACCTCTTCCATGCCGGTGCCGACCAGCGGCGCCTCGGGCCGCAGCAGCGGCACGGCCTGGCGCTGCATGTTCGAGCCCATCAAGGCGCGGTTGGCGTCGTCGTTCTCGAGGAACGGCACGAGCGCCGCGGCGACCGAGACAAGCTGCTTGGGCGAAACATCGATGAACTCGACCTGATCGGGCGTGGTCATGACGAAGTTGCCGCCCTTGCGGCACGACACGAGCTCGTCGTTCAGCCTATTGCGGGCGTCGATCGTCGCATTGGCCTGGGCGATGGTGTACTTCGCCTCTTCCATCGCCGAGAGGTAGATGACCTCGTCGGTGACGTGCTTGTTCACGACCTTGCGGTACGGGCTCTCGATGAAGCCATATTTGTTGACGCGCGCATAGGTGGCGAGCGAGTTGATCAGGCCGATATTCGGGCCTTCCGGCGTCTCGATCGGGCAGATGCGGCCGTAATGCGTCGGGTGCACGTCGCGCACTTCGAAGCCGGCGCGCTCGCGGGTCAGGCCGCCCGGTCCGAGCGCCGACATGCGGCGCTTGTGGGTCAGCTCCGACAGCGGGTTCTGCTGGTCCATGAACTGGCTGAGCTGGGACGAACCGAAGAACTCGCGCACCGCGGCGGCGACCGGCTTGGCGTTGATCAGGTCGTGCGGCATGACCGTGTCGATATCGACGGCGGACATCCGCTCCTTGATCGCGCGCTCCATGCGCAGGAGGCCGACGCGGAACTGGTTCTCCATCAGCTCGCCGACCGAGCGCACCCGGCGGTTGCCGAGATTGTCGATGTCGTCGATCTCGCCGCGGCCGTCACGCAGTTCGGTGAGGGCCTTCAGGATCGCCAGGATGTCTTCCTTGCGCAGCGTCCGATACGTATCGGGCGCGTCGAGGTTCAGGCGCATGTTCATCTTCACGCGGCCGACCGAGGACAGGTCGTAGCGCTCGCTGTCGAAGAAGAGCTGGCCGAACAGCGTCTCCGCCGTGTCCAGCGTCGGCGGCTCGCCGGGGCGCATGACGCGGTAGATGTCGATCAGCGCCTGCTCGCGGGAGTGGTTCTTGTCCACCGTCAGCGTGTTGCGCACATAGCCGCCGATGGTGATGCCGTCGACGTTGATGATGCTGATCTCGTTCTCGCCCGCTTCGATCAGGGTGGCGATGCTCGCCGCGGTCAGCTCGTCGCCGGCCTCGACATAGATTTCGCCGGTCTCGGGATTGACCATGTCGAGCGCGTTGTAGCGGCCGACCAGCTCTTCCTCGGACATCGCGACGTTCTTGATGCCGTCTTCCTGCCATTTGCGCAGCAGGCGCACGGTGATCTTGGAGCCGGCCTCGGCGATGACTTCGCCGGTCTTGCCGTTCTTCCAGTCGGAGCCGACCTTGGCGTTGCGCATCCAGCCCGGCTCGACCGGGGTATGCCAGGAGCCGTCCTTGTGCCGCTTGAAGGCGATCTTGGTGTAGAAATATTCCAGGATCTCTTCCTGGGTCAGGCCGAGCGCATAGAGCAGCGTCGTCGCCGGCAGCTTGCGGCGGCGGTCGATGCGGACATGGATGATGTCCTTGGCGTCGAACTCGAAATCGAGCCACGAGCCGCGATAGGGGATGACGCGGGCGGCGAACAGGAGCTTGCCCGAGGAATGGGTCTTGCCCTTGTCGTGATCGAAGAAGACGCCCGGCGAGCGGTGCATCTGGCTGACGATCACGCGCTCGGTGCCGTTGATGATGAAGGTGCCGTTCTCGGTCATGAACGGGACATCGCCCATATAGACGTCCTGCTCCTTGATGTCCTTGACGGACTTGGCGCCGGTTTCCTGGTCCACATCGAACACGATGAGGCGCAGCGTCACCTTGAGCGGCGCGGCATAGGTCATGGAGCGCTGCTGGCACTCCTCGACATCGTATTTCGGCTCTTCGAAGTGGTAGTCGACATATTCCAGGAGCGAGGATTCCGAGAAATCCTTGATCGGGAACACGTGGCGGAACACCGTCTCCAGCCCCTCGTCCTTGCGGCCTTCCTCAAGCTTATCCACCTGGAGGAACTGGTCGTAGGAGGTCTTCTGGACCTCGATGAGGTTGGGCATCTCCGCGACCTCGGCGATCTTGCCGAAGTATTTGCGGAGCCTTTTGCGTCCGGTGAACGAGAGCGTCATTCTTGCGTCCTTCTTGCGGTCCTAATTGACCGCTGCGGTGTGCGAGTAATTGCTAAACCAATGACGAGTTCCACCGGCCCTCCCGGCGCGCGAATCGCCGGGAGGGGGTGGGTTTAACGAAATATGTACGCGGGGTGGGTTCTTCAACCCTCCTCGCCTCCTTTACTTCAGCTCGACTTTCGCGCCGGCGTCCTCGAGCTGCTTCTTGATCTTCGCGGCCTCGTCCTTGGAGACGTCCGCCTTCACTTCCTTCGGCGCGCCTTCGACCAGGTCCTTGGCTTCCTTGAGGCCCAGGCCCGTGATCTGACGCACTTCCTTGATCACGTTGATCTTCTTGTCGCCGGCGTCGGTCAGGACGACGGTGAACTCGGTCTTCTCCACGGCGGCGGCAGCGGCGGCGGCCGGAGCGGCAGCAGCGGCGGCAACCGGAGCGGCGGCCGAAACGCCCCACTTCTCTTCGAGAAGCTTGGCGAGTTCCGCGGCCTCGAGAACGGTGAGGCCCGAGAGATCGGTGACGAGCTGTTCAATCTTAGACATTTCGATAGTTCCTTCAGTTGGTTCGGGTTCGATGTTGATGAATAGGTTGACGTCCACTTTTGGGGTCGCACGGCCGAATGGCCGCTGTTCCCCTATGCCGCTTCCTTCTTGGAATACGCCGCGATGACGCGGGCGAGCTGACCGGCGGGGGCTTGAACAACCCCGGCGATCTTGGTCGCGGGCGCCAGAATGAGGCCCACGAGCTTGCCCCGCAGTTCGTCGAGCGACGGCAGGGTGGCAAGGGCCTTCACGCCCTCGGCATCCAGCGCCGTTGCTCCGACCGAACCGCCCAGGATCACGAGTTTCTCGTTATCCTTGGCGTAGGCGACCGCCACCTTCGAAGCCGCGACCGGGTCCTTGCTGTACGCAATGCCGGTCGGACCTTTGAAGAGGTGGGAGATGCCTTCCACGGGCGTTCCCTGGAGCGCGCGCACCGCCAGACGGTTCTTCGACACCCGGAAGGACGCTCCGGCGGCGCGCATGCGCCCCCGCAGATCGTTCATCTGGGCCACCGTCATGCCGGTATAGTGGGCGACAACCAGGGAGCCGGCATTCGCGAAGACGCCTTTCAGCTCTTCGACGACTTCCGCTTTCTCTGCTTTGTCCACTTCTGCTCCTTTTTGGCCTATCGCTTCGCTACTTGAGGCCAAAAAGGCCGTAGCTTGGCGTCCAGACCAGTTCTCAACAGGTCTCCGTGACGATCCGGAGCCCTGCCCTGTGACACACAATTCCTGTCCCAGGGCTCAAACCCGAAGCGCGAGGCTGACATCCGAAGATGGGCCTCGAATTCCGGTTCTCTTCCCTGTCTGCGCTGGACATTTAAGTGCCGAAGCACTCCAGCGGTCTCGGACAGTTCCGGCGATCGTCCGCCGGAATTCTTCAAACTCGGTCGTAGCGGTAGGTGGAGGACACCACCGCGAAGAACGCCACGACCCATACGGCCAGAGCCGCCAGCAACGACCAGAGCGCAAGGCCGTAATGGCGATGCAGCCAAGTGATGCCGGCGAGCCCGCCGAGGAACACCAACAGCGCAATCCAGCCGGCAACGCCGCGGGGGCTGATCCCCGAACCGACGTCCTTGGGCCCGAACCACGCCGCCACCGTCATGCCTCCGCGCCGCCCGCGCCGACGGATGCCAGCGCGATCTTCACGCCCGGGCCCATCGTCGAGGAGATCGACACCTTCTTCATGTAGACGCCCTTGGCGCCGGTCGGCTTGGCCTTCATCACGCTGTCGACGAAGGACTTCACGTTCTGGACGATGGCGTCCTCGGTGAAGCTCGCCTTGCCGACGCCGGCCTGGACGATGCCCGCCTTCTCGACGCGGAACTCGACGGCGCCGCCCTTGGCGTCCTTGATCGCCTGGGTCACGTCCATCGTCACCGTCCCGACGCGCGGGTTCGGCATCAAATTGCGCGGACCCAGCACCTTACCGAGGCGGCCGACGATGCCCATCATGTCGGGCGTCGCGATGCAGCGGTCGAAATCGATCTTGCCGGCCGTGACCTCGGCGGCGAGGTCCTCGGCGCCGACGATGTCGGCCCCGGCCTTGCGGGCCTCGTCGGCCTTGGCGCCCTTGGCGAACACCGCGACGCGCAGCTTGCGGCCGGTTCCGTTCGGCAGCGAGGACACGCCGCGCACCATCTGGTCGGCATGGCGCGGATCGACGCCGAGATTGATCGACAGCTCGATCGTCTCGTCGAACTTGGCGGTGGCGCGCGACTTGATCAGCTTGACGGCTTCCTCGACCGGATAGGCCTTGGTGGCGTCGACGCCTTCGACGGCTTTCTTGAATCGCTTGGAGAGTGTCATCGCGGTTATCCCTTCACCTCGATGCCCATCGAGCGCGCGGAGCCCTCGATCATGAGCATCGCCATCTCGACGTCGTTGGCGTTCAGGTCCTTCATCTTCGCTTCCGCGATCTGACGGACCTGCGCCTTGGTCACCGACCCGGCGGAGGTGAGCCCGGGCGACTTGGAGCCCGAGGTGAGCTTGGCGGCCTTCTTCAGGAAAAACGACGCCGGCGGCGTGCGCATCTCGAAGGTGAAGGATTTGTCCGAGAACACGGTGATGGTCACCGGGATCGGGGTGCCCTTCTCCTGGTCCTGCGTCTTGGCGTTGAAGCCCTTGCAGAACTCCATGATGTTGAGGCCGCGCTGGCCGAGCGCGGGGCCGATCGGCGGCGACGGATTGGCCGCGCCGGCGGGCACCTGCAGCTTGATGTAACCGGTAATCTTCTTTGCCACTCTCTGACCGCCTCCTTAGCGGTTTGCGGTTCGAACGGACCGGCTTGGCCCTCCCGCGTTCCTTTGCACTCGTCGTGGCCAGCTTGACCCGGCCACCCATCAAACGCGCATCCGCGCGCCAATGACTCTCACAGCACCCGTTTCACCTGGGTGGCCCGCATTCGCGGGCCATGACACCGAGGTGGTTGCGTCAGACCTTCTCCACCTGCGTGAATTCCAATTCGACCGGCGTCGCGCGGCCGAAGATCGAGACGGCGACCTTCACGCGGCTGCGGTCCTCGTCGACCTCTTCCACCGTGCCGGTGAAGGAGGTGAACGGGCCGTCCGCGACGCGGACCTGCTCGCCGATCTCGAAGGTGATCGTCGATTTCGGATTCTCCGCGCCCTCGCTGACCTGGTTGAGGATGCGGTCGACCTCGGCCTGGCGCAGCGGCATCGGCTTGTTGTTCTGGCCGAGGAAGCCGGTGACCTTCGCCACGTTCTTGACCAGGTGGTAGCAATGATCCGTCAGGTGGGCGTGCAAGAGCACATAGCCCGGCAGGAATTTGTGCTCCGCCTTGACCTTCTGGCCGCGGCGCACTTCGAGGACTTCCTCGGTCGGCACCACGACGTCGACGACCTCTTCCTCGAGGCCCTGGATCTTCGCCTGGCGCTTGATCTCCTCGGCCACCTTCTTCTCGAAATTCGAGTAGGTGTGGACGATGTACCACTTCGCGTTGGCGTTGACGGTCTTGGTTGCTGCGTCGCTCATCGCTTTAGCCCACCGCGCCGATCAGGAGACGTTCGCCGTAGGAAAGAATCCAGTCGACGCCGAAAAAGAACACCATGGTGAGGCCCACCATGATGAAAACCATCGCCGAGGTGAGCCAGGTCTCCTTCCAGGAGGGCCAGGTGACCTTGGAAACCTCGCGCCGGACCTCGCCGAAGAACGCCAGCGGATTGGTGCGCCGGCGCACCGGCGCCGGCAAATCCTTGCCCGCCGTATCCGCCGTCTTTTTCGTCGCGTCCGCCATGTCTTTTCTTCGTTCAATCCGTTTCACATTACTGGCAGGAGTGGAGGGACTCGAACCCACGGCCTACGGTTTTGGAGACCGCCGCTCTACCAACTGAGCTACACTCCTAGGACACAAGCCCCTACTTGATGATCTTGGCGACGACGCCCGAGCCGACGGTGCGGCCGCCCTCGCGGATGGCGAAGCGCAGCTTCTCTTCCATCGCGATCGGAACGATCAGCTCGACCTCGATCGACACGTTGTCTCCCGGCATCACCATCTCGGTGCCTTCCGGAAGCTTCACGATGCCGGTCACGTCCGTCGTGCGGAAATAGAACTGCGGACGGTAGTTCGCGAAGAACGGCGTGTGACGGCCGCCCTCGTCCTTCGTCAGCACGTAGATCTCCGCCGTGAAATTCGTGTGCGGCGTCACCGAACCCGGCTTGGCCAGAACCTGGCCGCGCTCCACGCCCTCGCGCTCGACGCCGCGCAGAAGTGCGCCGATGTTGTCGCCCGCCTGGCCCTGATCGAGCAGCTTGCGGAACATCTCGACGCCCGTCACCGTGGTCGAGGACGTGGGACGGATGCCGATGATCTCCACCGTCTCGCCGACCTTCACGATGCCGCGCTCGACTCTTCCCGTGACCACAGTTCCCCGGCCCGAGATCGAGAACACGTCCTCGATCGGCATCAGGAAGGGCTGGTCGATCGGACGCTCCGGCTGGGGGATGTAGCGATCCACTTCCGCCATCAGCTTCAGGATCGCGTCGTGGCCCATCTCCTTGTTCTTGTCTTCCAGCGCCATCAGCGCCGAGCCGCGGATGATCGGGATGTCGTCGCCCGGGAACTGATACGACGAAAGCAGCTCGCGCACTTCCATCTCCACCAGCTCCAACAGCTCCGGATCGTCGACCATGTCGCACTTGTTCAGGAACACCACCAGCGCCGGCACGCCGACCTGGCGGGCCAGAAGGATGTGCTCGCGGGTCTGCGGCATCGGGCCGTCGGCCGCCGACACCACCAGGATGCCGCCGTCCATCTGGGCGGCGCCGGTGATCATGTTCTTCACGTAATCGGCGTGGCCGGGGCAGTCGACATGGGCGTAGTGGCGGTTCGCGGTCTCGTATTCCACATGCGCCGTGGAGATCGTGATGCCGCGCGCCTTCTCTTCCGGCGCCTTGTCGATCTGGTCATAGGCGGTGAACGTCGCCCCGCCCGTCTCGGCCAGGACCTTGGTGATGGCGGCCGTCAAGGACGTCTTGCCATGGTCGACATGGCCGATCGTCCCGATGTTGCAGTGCGGCTTGTTACGCTCGAATTTGGCCTTGGCCATAATCTCTTATCCTTCGTTCTTCACGTCCCGCCCGAGGCGGGGGTACTCGGTTCTTCTTCGCCCCGTCCCAGTGAGGTGGCCTGCCAACCGAAGCCCTACAAGGGCGAGATTGGAGCGGGTGAAGGGAATCGAACCCTCGTCATCAGCTTGGAAGGCTGTTGCTCTACCATTGAGCTACACCCGCCTTATTCGACTTCCTTCGTCCTCTTCTTCGTTCCAGCCGGCTGGTGGAGGGGGCTGGATTCGAACCAGCGTAGGCGTAGCCAACGGATTTACAGTCCGTCCCCTTTAGCCACTCGGGCACCCCTCCTTCGATTGTTCAACCGGCTCAACTACTTACGCGCCAGTTCCGAGGCGGCACCGATGCGCGTCCGTTTTTGTGGAACGAACGTGTGTACGTGCCTTTCGGAAGGGTTGGCTGCGGATCGCGGGTTATTGGCTAAGAGGATCAAGCTGTCAACAGTTTATTAGCGCGGAACAGGCCCGAATTTGCCCCCGCGAACAACAGCTTGACGGAAAGGCTATTCCCGGCCCGCCGGCCGGCGCAAGCGAATTGATTGCTTGACAGCCGGTCCGCCGGATTCGGGGCAAAGGCGGGTCCGGCGATGGCGGATGGCCCCCCGCCCGACTAGGGTTTCCGCCATGCCCGTTCCGCCGCCGCCGATTCTCGAAGTCTACTATTCCCCGACCTGCATCCCGTGCCGGATGGAACTTCCCGTGTTGGCCGCCCTCGAAAAGGATGGCCGGCGCCTGCGGATCGTCCTTCTGGACCAGGAGGCGCGGGCGCGGGCGACGATCCGCGCCGTATCGCCGGGCCTGGAACGGGCCGCCGTGCCGGCCGCAATCCACCCGCCGCGCCGGGCACTGCTCGCGGCTGGCGACGGCGACGCCATCCTGCCCTATGCGCGGGCGCTCGCGCCGGCGGGCGAAGCCTGCGCCGCGTGGCGCGGCGGCCTGACGGTGCCACGGGCCAAGGCGCTGCTTGCGGCCTGCCGCATCAGCGGATCGCGTTCGCCGCGATCTTGAAGAAGATGCCCTTCTCGCCGTTGTTGACGAGGCTGAACTGGCCGGTGACCGTCACCAGCTTGTCGGTCCAGGCGATCGGCGTGGGGCTGACGACCTCGGCGACCTCGTTGGGCTCGCCGGGCGGGCAGAACATGCACACCGGCGTGCGCCGCGTCAGCAGGAAATGCCGGGTCTGATCGGAGCCGTCGAGCGGCAGGACCCAGCCGCTGGCCGTCACCTGCCGGTTCGCCAGCGCCTTGATCTGGGGCGACACGGTGATGCTGTAGATGCCGGTGCGGTTGTTGTAGGCGACCTTGCTGTCGAGCAGTTTCGACCACAGCGCGTCGTGCGACTTCGGGAGCCGGTCCTGCATCGCGCGCTCGTCGGCGGGCTGCGCGTTGGGGTCGGTGGCCAGGACCTTCTGCTGCGGACGGAAGCCCGCGCTCAACAGAAAGACCGGGATGATGAGTGCCAGTGTCAGGGATTTGCGGATCATGACTGAAGCAGCTCCTCTATGGGTGTGCGCGCGGCACGGATGGCGGGGAAAAGAGCGGCGATCAGCGCCGTGCCAAGGGCGCCGATGACGAGATACAGAACCGCGTCGCCGTCGATCCGCGGCTCGATCAGAAGACCGGTGCGCTCGGCCAGCAGGCCGGCCCCGGCATAGAACAGGAGCGCGGCGAGACCGGCGCCCAGCAGCAGCGCCGCGAGCGCGATGATCGCCGCTTCCGCGATCGCGACCGTCGCGATGGTCACGGGTCCGGCGCCCAAGGCGCGGAGCAGCGCGAGGTCGCGGGTGCGGGCGTTCATCGTGGCCATCAGGGCGGCGGCGGCGGCGGCCGCCGCGATGACGACCAGCAGGATGCCCAGCGCGGTCGCCGCCACGGTCAGCGGCCGCAGATAGCTCATCAGCCGGGCGATCTCGAAGCTCGGGCTCGCCGCCGTCAGCTCCGGGCTGGCATCGATCAGGCGCGGGACAAGCAACGCCGCCACCGGGCTCTTGTACGACGCGACGACGGCCGTCGCGGCGTCGGGGAGATTGACATAGGTCTCGGTCACGCCGGTCGCGGCGGCTTCGTCCTCCTGGTGCATCTTGTGGATGTAGCGGACGGTTTCGATATCGCAGAGGACCAGCCGGTCGAGCGCCGAGCCGGTGCGCGGCAGGATGCCGACGATGCGGTAGGGGAACTGCGAATGCAGCTCGCCGCCCGCCGCAAGGCCGTGGGCGCCGATGAAGCTCTGGCCGATTTTGAGATGCAGGGCATCCGCCGCATCCGCGCCCAGGACCGCTTCGAGCGGCTTGTTCCAGACGCGGCCCTGCACCACGTCGGTGCGATAGATCCAAAGAAGTTGCGGCGTGGTGCCGACGATGCGCCAGCCCTCGACATTGTCGCCCAGCGCGATGGGCGCCGCGACACGGATCAGCGGATGGGAGGCCGCCGCCATCGCCGCCTTTTCCGAAACCAGTCCGCGCGGATCGGAGACGTGCAGCGCGCAGCACAGAACCAGGTCCAGCGCCGAGCCCTTCGGTCCGATGACGAGGTCGACGCCGCCCCAGGCGCGTTCCGCGGCGGCCGGAAACGCATCCAGCCCGACATAGGCGATGGCCACCGCCGCGACGCCGAGCGCGCCGACCAGGATCGAAAGCAGCGCCTGTCCCCAGCGCCGCCGCAGATAGGCAAAGGCCAGCGTGACCGCCATCATGGCAGCGCCTCCATTTCGACGACGGTATCGACGGCGTCCAGCACGCGGCGGTCATGCGTCGTCACGACCAAAGCGGCGTCTTCCGACACGGCGGACTCGACCAGCAGCGCCATCAGCGCCGCGGTGTTCGCATCATCGAGGGCCGAGGTCGGCTCGTCGGCCAGGATGACGGCCGGCCGGTTCATCAGGGCGCGCGCGATGGCGGTGCGCTGCGCCTGGCCGTGGCTGATCCGGTCGGCGCGCCGCGACTGGATCGCGGTCAGTCCGAGGCGTTCCATCAGCCGGTCGAGACGCTGCGGATCGTGGACGGGATGGCCGGCGCATTGCGCCGCTATCTGGATGTTCGCGCGGACGCTCAAGGCATCGATCAGATGGAAGGACTGGAACACCAACCCGATGCGGCGGCCGCGAAACCCGTCGCGTCCGCCCCGGCCAAGCGCCCAAAGCTTCGTGCCTTCGATCTCGATCGTGCCGTGCCGCGGGGCGCGGATCGCGGCCAGCGCCATCAGCGCCGTGGTCTTGCCACAGCCCGAAGGGCCGACAATCGCCACGGACTGGCCGGCGGCGACGTTAAGATCGGGGAGTCGCGCGAATTGTCTTCCGCCGCGCTCCAGCACGACGCCGGCGGTCGCCAGGATGGCTTTCTTCGATACGCGATCATCGTTCATGACGAGCACCCGTCCGCTATGCGACCGGCGTGGCGTTCCTCGCGCACGCCGCCGATGCGCGGGCGGCCGAATATCCGGCCGCCCGCGCGCCGCCTACAGCGCTTGCGACAAGCCGAAGAAGTAGCCGCGCCGGGGACCGAATTGCGGCGCGCCGACGCCGATGCCGGTGCCGTCGCGGATCTCGTATTTCTCGTCGAGCAGGTTGATCACGTCGAACCGCGCCGTGAGCCCTTTGTCGCCCCAGGGATTGAAGGTGTGGCTGACGCCGATATTGACCTGGGTGTAGTCGGGGACGTGATCGCCGTTGGGCGTGAGGCCGTCGCGGCGCAGGCCCGAGCCGTAGATCAAATCGGCGCTGAAGCGGATGTCGCGCCAATTGTAGGACGCGCCGGCCGAGACCGAGAGGAGCTGCTGGTGATCCAGCGGAATGAAGTGGTTCGCGATATAGGCGAGATCGCCCGGATCGAACTGGAACTGGCTGGAGACGATGTCCTCGCCCACCGCCCGCTCATAGGCGGCGTTGACATAGCCGGTCAGCGGGCCGCCGTCGTCGTAATTGGCCGTCAGCTCCGCGCCGTACTGCTTGCCGTGGAGATAGTTGAACGGCGTCAGGATGATCGGCGCGCCGAACTGGCCCTCGTCGATCAGGTTGTGGGAGAGCTTGTAGAAACCGTCCAGGCCGAAGGTGAGCCCGTCGTCCGGCAGGGTCTTCTGCACGCCGATATCGTAGTAGTCGGCGCGTTCGGCCTTGGGCGTGTCGTCGACCGTGCTGCCGGCGGCGGCGGTCGTGCCGTTGAACAGCGCGACATCGGTGGTGCCCACCAGCTCGATCGGCGGCGGCGAGAAATAGCGCGAATAGCCGCCATGGACGGTGATCGTGTCGGTCGGCGTCCAGACGAAATTGACGCGCGGGCTGAGCTGGTTCTCGGAGTCGAAGGCGCCGAACTGGTCCCAGCGCACACCGTAATTCAGCGTCAGCGTGTCGGGGATGAGTTCCCATTCGTCCTGCAGGTACAGGCTGTAGCTCCAGGCATGCTTGGTGCCGTTGTCGGGGATGGTGAGCGGCGTGTCGGGCAGCGTCTGCATCCCGGCGCCGTCGACGGCCAGGACCTGCGAGGAGGTGCGGCTGGCGAGGTCGTCGGCCTGGTAGATCACGCCGGCGCGCAGGGTGTGGCCGTCGCCGGCATGCCAGGCGCCTTCGGCCTGCAGGCCATAGGCGACGTCGCGCTTATAGGCGGTTTGCGCGATGCCGTTGTAGAGCAAGTCGCCGATCGCGTCGGGCGTGAAGAACAGGCTCGAGAACCGGCCATAGGCCGAGACCTGGACGTCGACATCCCCCATCGAGCGCAGATAGCTGACGATGCCGTAATCGGTGGTCTCGCGCTGGTTCTCGTTGAGATTGCCGCTGGGAAAGAGGAACTGGCCGTTGGCGGTCAGTTCGCCCGCCGGTCCGAGCCCGGTGATGCCGTCGAGGCCGCTCGGCTGAAGGCCGCGCTGGTTCGGGATCTGGAACATATCGTTCGAGGTGCCGAGGATCGCGGTGATCGAGGAGTTGTTGTCCAGGATGTCCTGGAGGAACGCGAAGCCGTGATACTGCTTGGTGCGGTCGTGCAACGGATCGCTGCTGCCGTCGGGCGATTCGATGCCGAGCGAGTTGGTCGTGTAGTCGCCGGAGACGAAGTAGTTGAGCCCGCCGTCGGAGCCGCCATAGCTGGCGCTGGTCTGCACCTCGTTGTGGCTGCCGCCATAGACCGAAACGTCGCCGCCGGGCTGGAACACGCCGGACTTGGTCTGGATGTCGATGATGCCGGCGGTGCGCAGGCCGTATTCGGCCGGCAACGCGCCGGTGATCAGCTTGAGCGAGCCCACCAGCCGCGGGTCCAGCGTCTGGCCGAACACCGAGATGCCCTCCGGGATGATGATGCCGTTCAGGCGGTATTGCAGGCCGTTATGCTCGCCGCGGACATGGAGCTGTCCGAACGAATCCTGCGCCACGCCGGGGGCCTGGAGCACGACCTGGTTGAGCAGGTTGTTGTCGCCGCCGGGCTGCGCCTCGATGGCCTTGTCGCTGATCGTGTAGGTCGAGGCGCCGACCTGGGCCTGGATGCCCAGACGCGCCGCGTTGAGCTTGGCGGCGGTCACGACCACGGTCTCGATTTCCTCGGCGCCGGCCGGCGCCGCGCTCAGGCACAGCAGGGAGGTGATGGCCGCGCCGGCCAGAAGTTGGGAACGATTCATCGGAAAAATACCTCGGCAAAGCCGCAATGCCCCCGTGTACGGATTTGCATCGCGAATGTTGTGGAATGCGCCCGGTGGCCGGCGCGGGACGCCGGCGACGGATCGCGAGTCTGGCTTTTGGCTTAGGCCGAGGGCGGCGCGCGGCCACGCCAGGCGTGGCTGGCGGAGCGGACCAGCTTCGCCGCGAGCGGGACGAGCTGGATGACGGAAACCGAGAACGACGGCAGCAGGATCGCCGCGGCCGCCGGGGTGAGGAACTGGCCGCTGCTGGCGAAGGCCTGGCAGAGCGGGCAGTTCGCCTCGTCGTTCTTGGAGGGTGCGTTGTCCTTGGCCGGCGCCTTGGCGCCGTCGAACAGGTCGACCGCCACCGGCGCGCCGACCGGGCGGGCATGGATATGGGTCTGGGTGACGAAGCCCTGGACCAGGAAGGCGACGAGCGTCAGCAGCACCAGGGCGCGCGAGACCATCCCGCGCGACGCGGCGCGGACCTTGGTTCCCGGGTGACGGTTTCGTTGCATGGCCAGGATATGATCCTACCGCAATGCAGCAGGAAAGCCAATTTGCCGTGATCGGCGGGCCTGCGACGACTTGCGCGGGCGGCCTTTCGCCTATAAGCGCCCGCCATGGCACGACAGGAACGCGGGCGTGAACGCCGCCCAACCGGCAAATCCGAGCGCAAGCCGGAACGCAAATTCTTCAAGCCGCATGCCAAGCCCGAAAGCGGGCTGTGGCTGTACGGCACCCATGCGGTGCGCGCGGCGCTGGCCAATCCCAAAAGGTTCGTGCGGCGGGCGGTCCTGACGGAGCGCGCGGCGGAGGAGATCGGCGCCAAGCTGCTCAACCGCGTCAAGCACGAGATCGTCGACATGGCGGGCGTGTCGAAGATCCTGCCCGAGGGCGCGGTGCATCAGGGCGTGGCGCTCCTGGTCGAGCCCCTGCCCCGGCGCGAACTTGAATCGATCCTCGACGAAGCGGCGGGCAAGCGGCGCATCGTGCTGGTGCTGGACCAGATCACCGATCCGCACAATGAGGGCGCGATCCTGCGCACCGCGGCGGCGTTCGGCGTGACGGTGGTGGTGGTGCAGGACCGCCATTCGCCGCCGGAGACCGGCGTCCTCGCCAAGGCCGCGTCGGGCGCGCTCGACATCATACCCGTGATCACGGTGGTGAACATCGCGCGGACGCTGGAGGATCTCGGCAAGCGGGAGTTCTGGCGCATCGCGCTGGCCGGCGACGGCGAACTGACGCTGGCCGATGCGATGCACAAGGGCGATGTCGCGCTGGTGCTGGGCTCGGAGGGCGCCGGCATCCGCCGGCTGGTGCGCGAGAAATGCGATGTCGCCGCGCATGTGCCGATCGCGGCGGCGATGGAGAGCCTCAACGTGTCGAACGCGGCGGCGGTGGCGCTGTACGAGATGACGCGCTCTTAACCTCTCCCGCTTCGCGGGAGAGGTCGAACGGCGCGAAGCGACGTTCGGGTGAGGGTTCGCGCCAAGCTTCGCCCCCTCACCAGCAAAAGCTAAGCACTTAGCTCCGCAAGTGCTCCGCTAAGTGCAAGCTTTTGCGTCCTCTCCCGTAAACGGGAGAGGAATCGCGCGCAATTCGGGAACGTCAGTACAACGCCGCCACGACGTTCTCGCCGCCGTAGTTCTCGACGAACACCAGCACCTTGTAGCCCTGGGCCATCCGCAGATTGCCGTCGGCGTCGTGCATCATCAGGCCGTCATTGCTCATCGTCGCGGTGCGGCGGTCGAAGGCGAAGCGCGGCGCCAGGCCCTTGTACTGCGAGCGGATCAGGTTGAAGAGCAGCGCCGCGTTCTGCGGCGCGATGCGGATGCAGCCGGCGGAGGCGCGGCTGCCGAGCTGGCCGACTTCGATCCCCACGGCGCCATGAATGGCGAGCCCGGTCTGCAATCCGTCATGCTGCCAGTTGAAGAACATCGCGTGCGGCATCGGCTCGTGCCACTGGCCGGAGAAATGCGTCTTGTACATGCGCGCCGGGTCGAGCTGGTAATAGCCGCGCGGCGTGAAGCTCGGCTGGCGCGTGCCGTTGGGCGCGATCTCGTCCTTCTCGCGCCCGGTCGAGGCCGGCCAGTTGTAGAGCATCGCGAGATCGCCCGAGCCGTCCTTCTTGAACACATACATGTGCTGCGCCCAGGGACCGGTGTCGGCCTTCGACACATAGAGGAAGAGCGAGAAATTCTCGAACATCTCGCGCGTCAGGCTTTCCTTCAGCCGCATCGACACGCGCACGATGTCGGCGGGCGCGACGGCGGCGCGCGAGGGTGGCGGCGGCGCGAGCGACAGTTCGGGACGCGACGGCGCGGGCGGCGGCGGCGCTGCGGCGGGCGGTGCCGCGTCCTCGGCGGTTTGGATATCCGGCGGGGCGACGACCGGAGCCCGCGGCGCGGCGAGGACCGGCTCGGACGGCACCGGCAAGGCGGGCGGATGCAGCTTCACCCGCGCGATGTCGCGATGCGGCGCCGCGACGGGCGCCTTGGGCCTGGCCGGGCCGGCGATGAGATCGGCGACGCGCCGGCCCGCGTCGCGGAAGAGGCCGGACGCCGGAGCGACGACATAGGTCCGGGTCGCGTCGAGCGCGGCGGCCACCGTCGCGCGGCTGGCCCGTTCGAGCGGCGGATCGCGGTCGAACGCGATCGCCACGCCGAATGCCAGGGCGCACAGCAGGTAGACCACGCTTAATTTCCGCAGCGCCGACATGGAATCCGAAAACAGGGTCCGCCGCGCATGATAACCAAAAATAAACCGTCTGTCCCGCTTCGGGACGAGGCCGGTTAATTCCGTGGTGCGGCTTTTGGCTGCCCTGGCGGGGAAACTCAGGATTGCGGCAGCGGGGGCGGTTCGCCGGAGAAGTTGTCGATGATGACGAGGACCTTGAGGCCGTCGGCGAGGACGATGTTGCCCTGCGCATCATGGCTGACGATTCCCGCCGTGTTGGTCGTTCCCCGGGCGGGATCGAAGGTGAAGACGGGGACCTGGCCGCGCTCCTCCGCCAGGAAGCGGTGGAAGAGGAGATCGGCCTTCTCCAGCGGCAGGCGGACGCAGCCGCCCGAGGCGCGATGGCCGATATCGGCGCGCTCGCGCCGGCCGATGGCGGCGTGCAGCGCCACGCCCGACATCTGGGTGCGATAGGCGTAGTTCAGGAACATCGCCCAGGGCATCGCCGCGTCGTTCCACTTGGCCGAGCGCGCCATCGGCAAGAAGCGGTGGACGTCGAGCTCGAACAGGCCGGTGGGCGTGGCGGTGAAATACTGCTCGGAGCGTTCGCGGCCGGTCGAGACGGGAAAGCTCTGGTCGAGGGCAAGCGTGCCGTCAGGCTGTTTGCGGAACAGGAACAGGCGCTGTGCCCAGGGGCCGCTCGCCGCCTTGCTGACATAGATGAAGGTGTCGAAATAGGGCGCGAGGGCGGACGGCACCTTGGCGGAAACCCGCGCGGCGACGCGGCTCGCCTCTTCGGCCGGCGTGGCGGGATCGGGCGCGATGGTTTGCGGCGGCAGCGGGGCCATCGCGACCGTCTGCGGCGCCTGAACCGGTTTCGACACCGCGCGCGCGATGGTTCGCGGAACAAGCGGCGTGGCGCGTGGTTCGGCGACGAGGACCTTGACCATCGGGGCGGGTTTGCCGGGGCGCGGCGGCGGCATCGCTCCGGCGATGCGCGGCGCGGGATGTCGATCCTGGCCGCCGACGGCCATCGCGACGCCCATGCCGAGCATCAGGATCGCGGCGACGGCCGCGAAGCCTCTCAAGCTTCCCACTTCGATCCTGGCTGTCATCGCGCCGGCCATCCTGCCGCAATGCGCGGCGGGATCAAGCGCCGACCTCGACGGTGTCGGCGGGCGGCGCATTGGCGCTGGCAAGTTCGGCCGGCAGCCGGCGGCTCGCCATCCAGAAACACCAGGCCGCGATCGTCCAGGTGACGACCGTCGCGAGCAAAGCCCAGCGCAGCGCGTCGCTGCCGAGCGCGGGCGTCAACAGGTCGCTCAGCTTGCCGACCGAAAGCGGCCCCAGGCCGAAGCCGATGATGTTGAGCACGAAGAGCAGGATCGCGGCCGACTGGGCGCGCATGCGCAGCGGCACCAGGCTCTGCACCATGGCGTAGGACGGCGCGAGATAGGCGGCGCCGCTCGCGGTCGGCATCACGGCGCAGACGAGCGCGACGGGCAGGCTCGGCGCGAGGAAATAGAACGGGAAGAACGGCAGGGCGCAGACGATGAAGATCACGATGACATACATGTTCCAGCGCACGTCGCGCTTGCCGAGCCAGTCGGCCAGGACGCCCGACATATAGGTGCCGATGCCGCCGACCACGCCGAACAGGACCGCCAGCGTCACGCCGATCTCGGACGGGCTCATGTGATGGGTGCGCGCCAGGAAGACGGGCACGAAGGAATTGCCGGCATAGCCGCCGAACGACGCCATGCCGGTGCCGAGCGCGATGAAGCGGAAGGATTTGCGCGACCACAGAAAGGCGATCGTCTCGGGCAGATGCGGCGCGCGGCCGGTGTCGGCGATCCCGTCCACCTGGCCGCGCCTCGGTTCGGGCACGGTGAAGAGAAAGAGCAGCGCGAGCACCAGGCCCGGCAGGCCGGCGGCGAGGAACGCGGTGCGCCAGCCGTAATGCTGCTCGATCCAGCCGCCGCCGAAGAAGGCGACCAGCAGGCCGATATTGAGGCCGGCGGCATAGAAGGACAGAGCCCCTGCCCGCTCATGCGGCTCGTAGAGATCGGAGATGATCGAGTTGACGGAAGGGCTGGTGCCCGCCTCGCCGATGCCGGTGCCGATCCGCGCGGCGACGAGCTGGAAGAAGTTCGCGGCCCGCGCCGAGACCGCCGTCATCGCGGCGAACAGGATCATCGAATAGGCGATGACGTTGCGCCGGTTCACGCGGTCGGCGAGCCAGGCGAGCGGCACGCCCAGGATGGCGTAGAGGATCGCGAAGCTGGTGCCCGACAAAAGGCCGAGCGCCGCGTCGGTCAGGTGGAATTCCGCCTTGATCGCGGGGAGCAGGATGTTGAGGATGTTGCGGTCGAGATAATTGACGACATAGACGAGCGTCAGCATCACCAGGATGTAGCGGCGCGAGACGCCACCGGTGCCGGGGCGCGCGGCAGTCCGTTCGATCGACAATGATTTCTCCCCCTGCTCAACCTGTCATGGCCCGCGACTGCGGGCCATCCAGTTGACATCTTCTCGGATCGCGCCAGTTTCGCGCATCGACAGTCTGCCTCCATCCGTGCCGGGCGTCACCTGGGTGGCCCGCATTCGCGGGCCATGACAACCGAGGCGTGGCGGCAGCAAAGATTGCTATTTCTGCCCGCGGCGTTCCTTCTTGCGGCCCTTGACGGCCAGATCGACGGTCAGGAGCCGGCGCTGCCCGCCCACCCGCATCTGCTCGCTGCCCAGCAGATACATCATCGCCTGATAGTCGCCGAGCGAATCCTCCACCGCGTTGGTGAAGCCCTGCGCATCCTGCGCCTTGTTCATCTGGATCTTGGCGAAGCGCAGCGCGTCGGGGGAATTCTCCGCGACGCGGTGGGCGTAGTCGTAGGTCTCCTGCTCCAGTTTTTCCGGCGCCACGACGCGATTGACGAAGCCGTAATCATGCGCCTCCTGGGCGGAGATGAAGCGGCTCTCGAAGCAAAGCTCCTTGGCGCGGCGGATGCCGATGTCCCAGGGGATCGACATGTATTCGACGAAGCCGGCGAGGAATTCGGCGTTCGACGCGGCGAAGACGACGTCGCAGCACGCGGCTGTCATCCAGCCGGCGTAAATGCAGAAGCCTTCGACCATCGCGACGGTCGGCTTGGGGAAATTGCGCCAGCGCAGATGGACGTCGAGATTGTATTTCTTGAACTCGTCATAGGCCTCGATGGTGCCGGGCTCGGCGCCGAGATTCTTGCGGTATTCGAGCGCCTCGGGCGTGCCGAGGTCGTGGCCGGACGAGAAATTCCCGCCGGCGCCGCGCAGCACCACGACGCGGACGGCTTTGTCGTTTTGGGCCAAGGTGAAGCCGGCGTCGATCTCGTCGAGCAGGCGGTAGGACAGCGCGTTCTTGAACTTCGGCCGGTTCATCGTGATCGTCGCGACGCCGCCGTCGGAGGCGTAGAGGATGTCATGAAAGGGCATGGGCGGCTCCTGATGTCAGCGCCGTATTTAACCCTCCCGCTTGCGGGAGGGTCGACAAAATCCGAGCGCAGCGAGGATTTTTCGGGGAGGGGACAGCGGCGCAAGTCGAGCTCAAGCGGAGAGGCTGTCCCCTCCCCGAAATTTGCTGCGCAAATTTCGACCCTCCCGTGAACGGGAGGGTTGTTCAGCGCGCGAACTTGCCGCTCTTCGCCCAGCCGCGGGGCTGCAGGCGGCCCGCTTGCGCGCGTTCGCCGCGCCAGTCTTTCAGTTCGGCGGCGGAAAATTCGCGGTTGTTCTCGTCCTTCAGGCCGTCCTTGCCGACAAACGTCGTCGCGTCCAGCAACCCGCCGTCCTTGTAGCGTTGCAGGTACACACCTTGCCCGCGCGCCATCTCGGGCACTTCGTCGAGGCCGAAGATCAGGAGCTTGCGGTTGTCGCCGATCACCGCGACGCTGTCGCCGCTGACAAAGGCGCAAGCCTTGGCCTCGACGCCGGTCTTCACGTTCATCACGCGCTTGCCGGCCTTGGTCATCGCCACCGCCTCGTCCTCGCTGGTCACGAAGCCGTGGCCGCTTTCGGCGGCGAGCAGGAGCTTGCGGCCCGGGACATGCGCGAACATCGTCACGATATCGGCGTCCGGCGGAAGGTCGATGAAGGTGCGGATCGCCTCGCCATTGCCGCGCCCGCCGGGCAGCTTGCTCGCCTCCAGCGTGAAGAAGCGGCCGTCGGTCGAGAACAACATAAGCTTGTCGGTGGTCTGGGCGTGGATCCAGAATTTGCGCCGGTCGCCCTCGCGGTATTTGACGCTGTCGTTCTCTTCCATATGGCCCTTGAAGGAGCGTAGCCAGCCCTTCTCGGAAAGGACGACGGTGACCGGCTCCTTCTCGACGGCTGTGGCCAGCGCCACGGCTTCTTCGGCCAGCGCCTCGATCTTGTCGATGTGCTTGGCCTCGATGATCTGGGTGCGGCGCTTGCCGAGCGCGGTCCTGGCGCCGAACTTGGCGTCGATCGCCTTGACCTCCTCGATCAGCCTCTCGTCCTTCAGCTTGTCGGAGGCGAGCAGCTTTTTGAGGTCCTTCTGTTCCCGGGTCAGCGCGTCGTGCTCGGCGCGGATTTCCATCTCCTCCAGCCGGCGCAGGCTGCGCAGGCGCATGTTGAGGATGGCCTCGGCCTGGTTGTCGGTGAGCTTGAACGCCTTCATCAGAACGGGCTTGGGCTCGTCCTCGGTGCGGATGATCCGGATCACCTTGTCGAGGTTCAGGAAGACCGCGAGATAGCCTTCGAGGATTTCCAAGCGGGCGGCGATCTTTTCGAGGCGGTGCGTCGAGCGGCGCACCAGCACCTCGCGGCGGTGATCGACGAACGCCTGGAGGACGTCCTTCAGGCTCATGACGCGCGGCACGGTGCCGTGGTCGAGCACGTTCATGTTGAGCGGAAAGCGCGATTCCAGGTCGCTGGAGCGGAACAACTGCTCCATCAATATCTCGGCCTCGACCGTGCGGCTCTTGGGCGTCAGCACGATGCGGATGTCTTCGGCGCTCTCGTCGTGGATGTCGTCGAGCAGCGGCAGCTTCTTCTGTTCCAGAAGCTCGGCGATCTGGGTGATCAGCTTGGCCTTCTGGATCTGGTAGGGAATCTCGGTGACGACGATCTGGTAGACGCCGCGGGCGCCCTCTTCCCGCTTCCACTTGGCGCGGACGCGGAAGGAGCCGCGGCCGGTCTTGTAGGCTTCCGCGATGGTCTCGGGGCCATCGACCAGGATGCCGCCGGTGGGGAAATCGGGGCCGCGCACGATGTCGCTCAGCGTGCGGTCGCGGGTGTTCGGATTGTCGATGAGCTTCTTCAGCGCCTCGCACAATTCGCCGACATTGTGCGGCGGGATCGAGGTCGCCATGCCGACCGCGATGCCGGACGAGCCGTTGGCGAGCAGGTTCGGGAAGGCGCCGGGAAGGACGACGGGTTCCTCGTCCTGGCCGTCGTAATTGGGGCGGAAATCGACCGCGTTCTCGTCCAGGCCGTCGAGCAGCATGGCCGCGACGTCGGTCATGCGCGCTTCGGTGTAGCGGTAGGCGGCAGGATTGTCGCCGTCGATATTGCCGAAATTGCCCTGGCCGTCGACCAGCGGGTAGCGCGTGGCGAAGTCCTGGGCGAGGCGCACCAGCGCGTCGTAGATCGCCTGGTCGCCGTGCGGGTGGAACGAGCCCATCACGTCGCCGACGATCTTGGCGGATTTCTTGAACGCCGAGGTGGAGTCGAGACGCAGCAGGCGCATGCCGTAGAGGATGCGGCGGTGGACGGGCTTCAATCCGTCGCGCGCATCGGGCAGCGCGCGCATGGTGATGGTGGAGAGCGCATAGGCGAGGTAGCGCTCGGCGAGGGCTTTGCCGAGGGGTTCGGGGCGGATGTCGTCTGTGATGTCGGCCATGGTCAAGTTGCTTGTGTTGGTGTCCTACCCTCCCGTTCACGGGAGGGTCGAAATTTGCGAAGCGCAGCGGAGCAAATTTCGGGGAGTTTGTCCCCCTGCTCCGCTTCGCTCCGCGTCCATACGCTGACGCTATGGACCCCCGAAAAATCGCCGCTTCGCGTCGATTTGTTCGACCCTCCCGTGAACGGGAGGGTTGGTTTACCGCGATTCGCCGATCGCCAGCGCGTCGAGGCGTAGGCGGGCGGCGGGGATTTCCTTGCCGTGCGGCATGAGCACACGCTCCAACAGAAAATGTCCTGTGAGTTTCAGGCCCGCCGCGACGTCGGCGGCGTCGGGTGTCGCATTCTGCGAACCCAGCAGGAAACCGGGCAGCGCAAGCAGCCGGTCCTTGTAGGGCGCCCCCGCCTCGCCCGACACCGCGCGGCCGGTGCGCGGCGAGACGTAGATCAGGTTCTCGGTCGCGCCGGTCGAGGCGCAGCGCGAAAGGTCCAGGCCGAAGCCGAGTTCCTCGAGCAGGCCCGCCTCCCAGCGGACATAGAGCGCGCCCCAATGGGCGAAATCGCTCGCCTGCATCGCGTCGAGCAGCAGCGTGCCGGCCTCGAACACCGGCGCGTGGACCTCGCGCTCGGGCAGCGCGGCGGAGGCGACCGCGGTGAAGGCGTTGAGGCCGGCCAGCGCCTCACGGCTCTCCATCATGTCGCCGGAGCGGGCCTTCGCCGGCTCGACGGTGAAATTGCCGAGATGCTCGTTCAGCCGCGCGCGCCAATGGAGCTGCACGCTGTTGCCGGGCTGGAGCACGGATTTCGATTTGCGCGACGCGCCGCCGCGCACCAGGCCGAGATGGCGGCCGTGCTCGCGGGTCAGCGTTTCGAGGATCGCGCTGGTTTCGCCGTGGGGGCGGGACGAAAGCACGAGGGCGGCGTCGGTCCATTCCATCGCGCCAATGTGTCATGGCCCGCGAATGCGGGCCACCCAGTTGAGGCATTCGCGTGTGTGCGGGATGAGAGCGAAATCGGCGAGAGCGGCGAAGATGTCACCTGGGTCGCCCGCATTCGCGGGCGATGACACCTTTTTGTTTGACGGAGCTTTCTATTCCTCCGGGAACTCCAAACCCATTTCCTTGTAATGCGCGCGCTGCTCCGCCCAGTCCTCGCGGACCTTCACGAACAGGAAGAGATGGATGCGGCGCCCAAAAATCTCCTCCATCTCCTTGCGCGCCAGTTCGCCGATGATCTTGATCGTGGCGCCGCCCTTGCCCAGAACGATCGCCTTCTGGCCCTCGCGCTGGACGTAGATCGTCTGCTCGATGCGGGCGGAGCCGTCCTTGCGCTCCTCCCATTTCTCGGTCTCGACGGCGGACGCATAAGGCAACTCGTCGTGCAGGCGCAGATAGATCTTCTCGCGCGTGATCTCGGCGGCGAGCAGGCGCGAGGGGATGTCGGCCGACTGGTCGGCGGGATAGAGCCACGGGCCCTCCGGCATCCGCTTGGCCACCCAGGCGAGCAGATCGGCGACGCCGTCGCCCTTCAGCGCGGAGATCAGGAAGATCTCCTCGAACGCGCCCTCGGCGTTGAACGCCTGCACCATCGGCAACAGATCGGTGCGCTTCATGCCGTCGATCTTGTTGAGCGCCAGCGCGGCTTTCGTGTCGGCGTCCTTCAGCGCCTTGACGATGGCGTGGGTGTCATCGGCGGCGCGGCCCTTCGGGTTCGCGGTGAGTTCGGCGGCGTCGACCAGGAGGACGATGGCGTCGGCGTCCCCGGCGCCTGCCCAGGCGGCGTTGACCATGGCGCGGTCGAGGCGCCGGCGCGGCTTGAAGATGCCGGGCGTGTCGATGAACACGATCTGGGTGTCGTCCTTCAGCGCGACGCCGCGCACCGCCATGCGGGTGGTCTGCACCTTGGGGCTGACGATGGCGACCTTGGAGCCGACCAGCGCGTTGACCAGCGTCGACTTGCCGGCATTCGGCGCGCCGATGATGGCGCAGAAGCCGCAATGGGTCATTCGCGTACCTTTTCCAGCATCTTCTTCGCCGCGTCCTGTTCGGCTTCGCGCTTCGAGCGGCCTTCGCCGGTGAGCGGGTCTTGTCCGGCGACGCGGACCTCCACGACGAAATGCGGCGCGTGGTCGGGGCCCTCGCGCTTCACCAGCGCGTAGACCGGCGCGCCGGAATTGCCGCGCCGCGCCTGCGCCCATTCCTGCAGCGTCGTCTTGGGATCGCGCATGTCGGGGCTGAGCGTCTCGATCATCGGCGCCCAATAGCATTCGATGAAGCGGCGCGCGGTCTCGAGCCCGCCGTCCTGGTAGAGCGCGGCGATCACCGCCTCGCAGGCGCCGGCGAGGATCGCGCCCTTGCGCCGCCCGCCGCTGAGCGATTCCGACTTGGCGAGGATCAGGCTGTCGGCGAGGCCCGCCGCCTCGGCGGCGCGGGCGCAGGCTTCCTCGCGCACCAAGGCGTTGAGCTTCAGGGCCAGCGCGCCCTCGGCGTCGTCGGGATAGCGCTTGTGCAGATCCTCGGCGATGACCAGGCCGAGCACGCGGTCGCCGAGGAATTCGAGACGCTCGTTGGAGGCGATCGCGTTGGCGCTGGAATGGGTCAGCGCGCGCTTCAACAGATCGCGGTCTGAGAAGCGGTGGCCGAGACGGTCTTCCAGCTCAGTCGATGAGGGTGAACATCCGGCTGAAGCGGATCGCTCCGGGCCAGGTCCAAGGTTCGTACCAGATGGCGCTTTCATCGATGGAGAAGAAGCGCAGTTCCGCGCGCCCGACAAGGTTTTCGGCCGGAACGTAGCCCACATCGCCGCGGCTGTCGTCGGAATTGTCGCGGTTGTCGCCCATCATGAAGTATTCGCCCTTGGGCACGACATAGGCAGGGGTGTTGTCGAACGCCGTGGTCTCGCGGTCGAGCACCAGATAGGACTTGCCGCTGGGCAGCGTCTCCCGGAACTGCGGCACGTGGTGCACGAGGCCGAATTCGTCGCGCTCGATATAGTCGGCGACGCGGACCTTGGGCACCGCCTTGTCGTTCAGATAGAGCACGCCGTCGATCATCTGCACGCGGTCGCCGGGCATGCCGATCACCCGCTTGATGTAATCCTCCATGTAGTGCTCGGAGGCCTGGTTCGGCATCTTGAACACCACGACGTCGCCCTGCGTCGGCGGCGAGCCGAACACGCGGCCGGCGAAGGGCGGGAAGCTGAAGGGGAAGGAATTGCGGCTGTAGCCGTAGGAAAATTTCTCGACGAAGAGATAGTCGCCGATCAAGAGCGTCGCTTCCATCGAGCCCGACGGGATGTTGAAGGGCTGGAACAGGAAGGTGCGGATGACGAGCGCGATCAGCAGCGCGTAGACGATGGTCTTGCCGGTCTCGACCCAGGACTCGCCCTGCTTGGGCGGCGGTGGCGGCGCGGGGAGCGTGACGACGGGCGCCGGCGCCGGTTTGACGACGGGCGCGGGGTGCGGCGCGTCGATGAGCTCGTCGATCAGCTTTTCGGGGTCTTCGTCGGACATGGTGCGGTGTTTTGCGGGGGGCGCGGAAGAAGGTCAAGGCGGCGCGCGAGAAACTGCTTAAGCGGCTGGAACGGCCGAGATAATGACCACCGCCTGGGCGAGCGGGAAATCGTCGGTGATGGTCAGGTCGATTTGGGCGGTGTGACCTTTTGGCGTGATCTCCTGCAGGCGTTTCAGGGCGCCGCCGGTCAGCTTCATCGAGGGTTTGCCGCCCGGAAGGTTCACCACCCCCATGTCGCGCCAGAACACCCCGCGCCGAAGGCCGGTGCCGAGCGCCTTGGAACACGCCTCCTTGGCGGCGAAGCGCTTGGCGTAGCTGGCGGAGCGCTGCGCCCGCCTGTCCGATTTTTCACGTTCGACCGCCGTGAAGATGCGGCCGAGGAAGCGCTCGCCGAAGCGCTCGATCGATTTGTCGACGCGGCGGATGTCGATGAGGTCGGAACCCAGGCCGATGATCATGGCGCCGTCTTGGGCCTCGAAAAGGACAGCAGCAGCATGAAAGCTCCGCCGCCCAGGCACAACAGGGCAAGGCCGAGGAAAGTGGGGCCGGCGGACCTGGTCACGGCGGTGTCGAGGCCGACGATGACGCGGGGATGCAGCTTGGCGAGGGTCGGCGCGGCGCGGCCGACGCGGAATTCGATCTCGTAACCGCGGCCAGCTTCGCCCCGGAACGTGCCGAGGTCGTGATAGAGCGGCGTCTGGTCGGACGGTTCCTGCGCGTGGTCGGCATAAGCGTGGAACGCGGCGAGCTTGGCCGCCGCCGCCTTGGGATCGAGCGCCGCCCGGCGCGCCTTCCAGCGGGCAAGGCCGCCGCCACCGCGCGCGATGAGCGTGCCGGCTTCGCTGACGGTCCAGCTCACATCGAGTTCGGGTTCGCGGCCGGGACACAGCGCCTCGAAACCGGGCTCGGCGGTCAGGCAGCCGAAGGCGAGCACGCCGTCGCCGCGATCGAGCTGCAGAAGCAGATTGTAGGGACCGCTAAGGCCGAGCGTGAAGGGCCGGCTCGCGACCGTGGCGCCGGCCGCGTCCAGCGACAGGCGCATCGCGAAGGGCTGGGTGCGGGCGGGCGAATACCACAGTTCCAGCGCGGCGAGAGCGCCCGCCCCGGCCACCACGAAGACGAGGCCGAGAACCATGAGCACGCGGCGCGGCAGCCGCCGCGACAGGAGCAGGATGGCCGCGATCACGGCGAGCGCCGGCAGGAAGATGTAAAGGTTCAAGACGCCCGCGCCTCGTCCATCAGCGCGCGCATGCGGCGGATGGCGGCGTCGAGGCCGATGAAGATCGCCTCGCCGATCAGGAAATGGCCGATATTGAGCTCGCGAATCTGCGGGATGGCGGCGATGGGCGCCACGTTGTCGTAGGTCAGGCCGTGGCCGGCATGGATTTCCAGGCCGAGGGACGCGCCGTAGACGGCGGCGTCCCGCAGACGTTTCAGGATGCGCTCCTGTTCGGCGCCGCTCGCATTGGCATAGGCGCCGGTGTGCAGCTCGACGACGGGCGCGCCGAGCGACCTTGCGGCGTCGAGCTGTTCGCGCGCCGGCTCGATGAAGAGCGAGACGCGGATGCCGGCGGCGCCGAGGCTGCGCACGATGGGCGCCAGATGGTTGTGCTGGCGCGCGGCGTCGAGGCCGCCTTCGGTGGTGATCTCCTCGCGCTTCTCGGGCACGATGCAGGCGGCGTGCGGCCTGGCGTTCAACGCGATGACGTGCATCTCGTCGGTCGCGGCCATTTCGAGATTGAGCGGGATTTTCAATTCCCGCGACAGCCGGTCGATGTCGCTGTCGGAGATGTGGCGGCGATCCTCGCGCAGATGCGCGGTGATGCCGTCGGCGCCGGCGTCCTGCGCCAGGAGCGCGGCGCGCACCGGATCGGGATAGGCGCTGCCGCGCGCCTGCCGCACCGTGGCGACATGGTCGATGTTCACGCCGAGGCGGAGCTTCGTCACGACCGCTGCCCCCACAGCGCGACCGCCAGCTTGCGCAGCGCCAGGGTCTCGCGCGCCGCGCGGATGAGGCGGTGGACCTGGGCGCGGAACGCCCGGTGTTCGGCGGTGTAGGCGCCGTGCGTGACGGCGTTGCGGTTGCCGGAAGGCGCGCCGGCACGTTTCCGATTCGTCTTTTTCTTTCCGTGGCTTACGGTGTTTTCGGCAATATAATTGTTTTCGCGGTCGCGCGATTTGCGCAAGTGCCGCGGCGCGCGCAGACGCGCGGCGGCGATCGCGGGCGGCAGGGCGAAGGAGTCGTTGTCGGTTCTCATGGCGCGATTGTACGACGGTTTTCGCGCTGTTGGATAAGTCGCGCGTGCATGGCTCTTACGCCGGTGGCGGGCCTGGCGGCGGCTTGAGGTCGACATTGTGATAGGCCGCGATGCCCCAGGCGCCGCCATCCTTGACGAAGACCTGGAGCAGCCTGGTGTGCAGCGCGCCGTCGGGGCTCGCGAGGCCGGGCGGCAGACGCGTCAGGCCCAAGACCGCCGCGCTCGTATCCGCCACCGCAACGTCCGGGCGCAGGAAGCGCAGATGGGTGACGGTCTGGCGCAGCCTGGTGCCGCGATAGATGGTCGAAAAGATGTGCGCGTGCTGCGCCTCGAACGCATCATGGCCGACGAAGACCTGGCCGAAGATGTTGGTGAAGACGCAGTCGGCGAGCACGGCCTTGGAAAAGGCGGCGGCATCGCCCTGCCCCCAGGCGGCGTCCTCGGACGCGATCAGGTCTTCGATGGCTTTGGTGTCGGTCGCCGACATGACATGTCCCCCTGCGCGGTTCGCCGCAGGATAAGCAGGATCGCGGCGGGCCGCCACGCCGGAGCGCTGCTTGCGGGGTTGGCGGCTGGAATTTCTTTCCGGTGCGCGGGCAGTTGTCGGTTGGCGCCGGCCCTCTCAAATTCGGGCCGGGCGCGCAAGCGGGCTCTCAGGTAACGAGCTTCCAAACGCTCGGCACGACCTGAAGCAAAAATCCAAGCGCGATTAACGCAAGTCCTCGAATGGACTGAAGCGAGTTCTCTCTAGTCCATTCCGAAATTTGCTCTTCGACATCTGCGCGTCGTGTATTCGTGAACGCATAGATCATATGGCTGGGGATTTTGTAGAAGCGTATGTTCAAATGCCGGTTGGCCATGAGAAACGTTCCGGCGACACCAAAAACGCTTCCCGCAATCCCGAACAATTCGGGCCAATCGTGCAAGACACCGTGCATGAATTCCCCGATCGGCTAGCGCGTGGCCGACGCTCCGACCAGAGAGCGACCTATGCCTTCGACGCGAACGCGGGTTCCATCGTCGGCGATGTCGCGAAGGTGGACGATGTAACCACACACATCGACGACGAAGTACCCTCCTGAGTTCGTGAAGGGGGCACTACTACCGATTCGCTGAAGGTCCTCAAAAAAATCTTGCAGACATCCCCGCTCGGTATGGCTCGGATGCCCATCCAGATATTTTTCGACGGCTGCCTCATCAAATTCTACGTACAGCGGCCCTAGCATTTCGGAACCCTCCTATATCTCGGCGCGTTTTTTGAGATTGAGGGCCGTAAACTCGGCAAACGAGAGAGTACCGCGCTTGGGATCGTCAGCCCGCGCGCGGTAAATGTCGAGATTGGTAGCGAGGTCGGCCATGCCCGCAAGCAGATTGAATTCCGACGGTCGAACGACAACTGCAAAGATGTTGGACAACTCGTCAACGAGCACCGCCCCCGGGCGCTGGAACAGAAGTTCCTTCAGTTCAACTTCCGTCGCTTCCGAAACTGTGGCGCGTACAGAAAAATCCTCCGTCTGATTCAAATCAATTCCCCCAGGTAGGTCGAGTCGAAGAACAGCCACCTTTGCCTCTGGAAAAAGCCCCGAACGGAACGCTACCCCATTAAGTAGCATTTAACAATATCCACAACTAACCTGGGAGAAGGTTTAGGGTTAAGCAATAAAGTAGAGAGATGATTCGAAGCATTGGGGAAGCGAGGGATCAGACGCCGTATACCTCTTGAGGTCGCCGATGAGTATGTCGTTCGAAGGTTATAGCAAATACACCAACGAGAGGCGATCGGAGCTGGGCGTTCGCCCCGAATCCGTGACTGAACTTCTAACTTCCTATCGCGCCTATTTGGGCGCCATTGAATTGGCCGGTGTCGAGGTCGACATCAAATATGAGCTCCTACCAAACTCGGAGGTCAAAGCCATCTTCGTCCCACGTATAGCTCGCGGCAATTAGTCCGAGTCCAGGGCGCGCGACTCTTGGCCCAATAGAATCGGTCTTACACGCTTTCCTGCTCGCGCACGCGGTCGACCGACTCCACCGCCGCGTTCACCCGAAGCGCGCCCAGGATGTTTTGCAGGTGCGCCAGGTCGCGGACCTCGATGTCCACGGTGAACTCGAAGAACAGCGGGTTCCGGTTGGTCACCTTCATGTTGAAGATGTTGCCGCCATTGTGCGCGATCACGCTCATCACCGCCGCCAGCGAGCCCGGCGCGTTCTTCACCCTGACCGCGACGCGGGCGATCGAGGGTCCGCCCTCGGCGGCGTGGCGGCCCCAGGAGACGTCGATCCAGTCCTCGATCGAATCCTGCGCCTTTTCGAGCTCGGCGCAATCGATGGTGTGGATCACAACCCCCTCCCCCGGCGTGCGCAGGCCGACGATGCGGTCGCCCGGCAGGGGATGGCAGCACTGGCCGAGGCGGTAGGAGATGCCCTCCGTCATGCCGCGGATCGAGACCGGCCGCTTGGCGGCGGGCTCGGCGAAGGCGGCGCGTTTGCGGCGCTCCGGGTCCTTCTTCAGTTCGGGGAACACCGCTTCGAGCACTTCCTGGCCGCGCAGGGCGCCGCGCCCGACCTCGGCATAGACATCCTCGGCCTTGCTGGCATGCAGCTTCTTGGCGACGTCGACGATGGCCTTTTCGGTCAGCTCGGCGCCCTCGTCGGCGAAGACCTTCTTGAGGATGTTGCGGCCGAACTTCACATGCTCGTCGCGCTGGGCGTGGCGCAGGAAGCGGCGGATCTCGCCCCGGGCGCGGCCGGTGACGACGAACTGCTCCCACAAGGGCGACGGCGTCTGCTCCTTGGTGCGGATGATCTCGACCTGGTCGCCGTTGCGCAGCGGCGTGTGCAGCGGCACGTGCACGCCGTTGACCTTGGCGCCGACCGTCGAATTGCCGATATCGGTGTGCAGCGCATAGGCGAAATCGATCGGGGTGGCGCCGCGCGGCAGCGAGATCAGATCGCCCTTCGGCGTGAAGCAGAAGACCTGATCCTGGTACATCGAGAGGCGCGAATTCTCCAGGAAGTCCTCGGCGCTGTCGCGCTCGAGCAGATCGACCATGTCGCGCAGCCAGCCATAGGCGCGGTCGTCGCCCTCGGAGGCGACGTGCTCGCGATAGCGCCAATGGGCGGCGACGCCGCGCTCGGCGATGTCGTGCATCTCCTGGGTGCGGATCTGGACCTCGACGCGCTGCTTCTCCGGCCCGATCACGGTGGTGTGGATCGAGCGGTAGCCGTTGGTCTTGGGCGTGGAGATGAAGTCCTTGAAGCGGTCGGGCACCATCTGCCAGGTGGTGTGCAGCACGCCGAGCGCGCGGTAGCAATCGTCCTCGCTCTTGACGATGACGCGGAAGCCGAAAATGTCCGACAGCGCCTCGAAATTGAGCTGCTTGCTCTGCAGCTTGCGCCAGATCGAGAACGGGCGCTTGGCGCGGCCATAGACCCAGGCGTCGATGCCGTGCTCGGCCAGCTTGCGCTTGATCTGGTCGGCGATGCGCCCGATGCGGTCGCCGCTGTCGCCTTCCAGGCGCCTCAGATGCGTGACGATGGAGTTGCGCTCGTCGGGATTGAGCTCGGCGAAGGCGAGGTCTTCGAGCTCCTCGCGCATGTTCTGCATGCCGATGCGGCCGGCCAGCGGCGCGTAGATGTCCTGCGTCTCCTGCGCGATGCGGCGGCGCTTCTCCGGCTTCTGGATGAACCCGAGCGTGCGCATGTTGTGCAGCCGGTCGGCCAGCTTGACCAGGAGGACGCGGATGTCGGAGGTGATCGCCAGCATCAGCTTGCGGAAATTCTCCGCCTGCTTGGTGCGCTCGCTGAAGAGTTCGAGTTGGGACAGTTTGGTGACGCCGTCGACCAGGTTGGCGATCTCCTCGCCGAAATTGGCCTTGATGTCGTCATAAGTGGCGAGCGTGTCCTCGATCGTGTCGTGCAGCAGCGCGGTGACGATGGTCGCCACGTCGAGCTTGAGGTCGGTCAGGATGGCGGCGACTTCGAGCGGGTGGGCGAAATAGGGATCGCCCGAGGCGCGGAACTGCTTGCCGTGCGCCTTCATGGCGTAGACATAGGCCTTGTTGAGCAGGGCTTCGTCGGCGTCGGGGTCATAGGCCTTGACGCGGTCGACCAGTTCGGTCTGGCGCATCAGCCGGCGCTTGCCCTTGGGCGCGGGCGTGCGCACGGGCTCCGGCGCAGGGGTAACCTGCTCCACGGCCTTGGTTTCGGGCGCCGTCGGTGCACTCATGAACTTAATATAGGCGCATCCGCGACGAATCAGGAATCCCTGGCGGCAGGATGTCTTCTTTTGTGCGGCCGTTTGCCGTACAATCGCCGCCGAGGTGACATCGCATGGCCCGTTCTCCCGTCCGCAAGACTCCGTCCCAGCCGGCGCGCCAGGAACGCCTGGAGGCGCGGATATCCCGCGACCAGAAGGAACTCTTCCAGCGCGCGGCGGAATTGCAGGGACGCTCGCTCACCGACTTCGTGCTCTACAGCGTGCAGGAGGCGGCGGTTCGCACCATCGAGGAGACCCAGCTCATCCGCCTGAGCGCGCAGGACAGCCGCGCCTTCGCCGAGGCTCTGAGCAATCCGAAAAAGCCGAACGGCAAACTGCGCGCCGCGGCGCAGCGCTATCTGGAGCGGTTCGGGGGCTGAGTGGCCAAGGCCGCCGAACGCATCGAGCCGCTGAACGAGGAGCACGACCGCGCCGCGTTTCACTGCGGGAGCGAGGCGCTCGACCGGTATTTTCGGGTGCAGGCCGGGCAGGACAATCGCCGCCGGGTCGCGTCCTGCTTCGTGCTGACGGTCGAAGACGGCAAAATGGCCGGCTTTTATACGCTTTCCGCGACCAGCGTCCTGCTCGCCGAACTGCCGCCGGTCCTGGCGAAGAAGCTGCCGCGCTATCCGCTGGTGCCCGCGACGCTGATGGGCCGGCTGGCGGTGGACGGCGGATTTCGCGGGCGCGGCTTCGGCGAAGCGCTTCTGTTCGACGCGTTCGCCCGCACGCTGCGCAGCGAAATCGCGTCCTTTGCCTTCGTCGTCGACGCGAAGGACGACACGGCGCAGGCGTTCTACGAACGCTATGGCTTCGCCGCGCTGCCGAGCGCCGGCCGGCGCCTGTTCAAGCCGATGGCCGAGATCGCCGCGCTGTTCGGCTGAACTACTCTTCGTAATCCGCTTCGGGTTCCGGCTGCGGCTCGGCGCGGCGCTGGGCCTCGCTGGTGAGGGCGCGCAGCAATTCTTCCTCGGTGACCTGGCGCGACGCGCTGTCCTCGCGCTGGTCGTCGGAGTCGGGACGGGCCTCCTCCGGCTCGTCGACATCGGCGTGCTTCTGGAGGGACTTGATATATTCCTCCTTGGTCTCGTCGGGCTTCACTTCCTTGGCGGCGATCTCGCGCAGCGCCACGACCGGGTTCTTGTCGCGGTCGCGGTCGACCAAAGGCTCGGCGCCGCCCGAGAGCTGGCGGGCGCGGTAGGCCGAGATCAGAACCAGGTCGAAGCGGTTCGGGACCTTGTCGACGCAATCTTCAACGGTGACGCGAGCCATGGAAATCCTTGTCTTTCGAAGGTCTTAGGCGCAGATGCGGGGGCAAATCGGCGCCGGACCGGGCAGAAGGCGGCGGAACCTATAGATTGTTGCCGCCCGAAGCAAGGCCGGGGCGTCCCCCTCCGCCTCGCTGCGCTCGGCACCTCCCCCGCAACCGCGGGGGAGGAAATTATTGCGGCGGCAATTGCGCGGCCTTGTGCTGCTCCAGCAGCGGGTTGATGCGCGCCAGCATGTGCCAGGCGCGCGACAGGCCGCGCGCCGCCACGAACAGCAATCCGGCATTGGCGATCAGCACGAGGCTCGCGCCGTGCTGCTGCGCCAGCGCCTTCACGCCGCCGCCATTGCCGCCTGTGGTCAGGAAATCGAGCGCGAAACGCGCGACGAACACCGCCGCGGTCAGTACGGTTCCGAACAAGGTCGGCTGGCTCATGACCGTGCCGGTCGCATCGTCCAGCGTCAGCTCGACATGCTGGGTGGTGAACCAGCCGAGCACGCCGCCGGCCAGTATCGCCACCGCGTAAACCGCGACGTCCAGGAGGCCCGGCGCCTTGCCGCTCCAGATCGCCCCGAGCGCCAGGAGCGTGATGACGCCGGGGAAGATCCACAGCCGGTCCGGCTTGATCCGCTGGGGCTTGGCGCCGCGGCGCACGATGAAATAGAGCGCCAGCGCCGGAACGATGAACGGGGTGAGGCTTGTCATGACGATGCCTTGTCGTTGGCGGCGGGCGGTTCCCGCAGCGGTGTGCCCTTTGGCATGGCGGACGTGCAAGTCGTGTTGTATTTTGGAACGGTCGGCCACCGTCCATTGCTTGGCGGGACGGGTTTGCTGCACTATCGCTCCGTTGAGGGGCTCTCAGAAAGGGGACTTAATGTTTTTTAGAACGATGTTGGCCGCCGCCATGGTGGCCGGCCTGACGATGCTTGCTCCGACGGTCGCTGACGCGGCGGGGCGGCAGAATTTCAACCTGGTGAACAACACCGGCTACACGATCAAGGAAGTCTACGTCTCTCCCGTTTCGACCAACGATTGGGAAGAAGACGTGCTGGGCCAGGACACGCTCGACGACGGTTCGTCGGTCCTGATCCGCTTCCCGCATCACGCCGGCGGCTGCAATTGGGATCTGAAGGTCGTCTATGACGACGACACCGACGCGCATTGGAGCAATTTCAACCTGTGCACGATCTCGGAGATCTCGATCAGCTACAACCAGAAGACCGGCAAGACCTGGGCGCATTGGAAATAGCCAGGCGCTTCTTTGTCGAACGTCGAAAGACCCGGGCGGACATCCGCCCGGGTTTTTCATTGGATCGGCATCGCGGCGGCGATAGGCTGGCGCGCTCGCGGGGAGACGACGCCGATGACCGGTGCCAGAGTCCTGACCTCCATCGGGTTCGCGGTTCTCCTGGCCGGCACGACGGCCGCGCTGGCGGCGCCGCCGAAGCACTACACCGACCGGACGCTCGGCTATGCCATCGCCTATCCGGCGGATTGGACGATCGACACGCAATACGTCTACGACCAGCTCGGACCCGGCCGCGAGATCAAGGGCGTCGCAATCCAGATTCCACAGAGCCTGACCGCGGGCACCAATCTTGGCGGCGACACCAAGCTCTCGGTCGAGAGCCTCTCCGGCCGCGGTTGCACGCCGGCGCGGTTCGTCGATCCGGCGGAGAATGCGCACACGCTGCATGCCGACGGCCGCGTCTACAGCGTCGCGACGAGCGAGGACGCCGGCGCCGGCAATCGCTACGAGACGACGGTCTTCGTGCTGGACGCGACCTCGCCCTGCCTCGCGGTGCGATATTTCATCCATTATTCCGCGATCGAGAATTACGATCCGGGAACGGTCCGGCCGTTCGACCGCGCGAGGCTGACCTCGGCATTCGACCGCATCCGCGCCACGCTTACGTTCGGGAAGTAAGCCGCGCGATCCGCCGTTCGGCGTCGGGCAAGGCGGCGATCAGCTCGGTCACGCTTTTGCCCGTGACGGGATGAATCCAATCGGGCGCGACATCGGCCAGCGGCACGAGCACGAAGGCGCGCTCGGCGATGCGCGGATGCGGCAGCACCGGCGGGCCCGCGTCCACGCGGCCGTCGTAATCGACGAGATCCAGATCGAGCGTGCGCGGCGCGTTCGGCGTGGAACGGACGCGGCCGAACGACGTTTCCGTATCGTGGAGAAGCGCCATCAGCGCGTGTGGCGACAGTTCGCTCGCAACCCGCGCGACCGCGTTGACGAAGGGAGGATCGGACGGATCCGGCCAGGCGGGCGTGATATAGTAAGGCGAAACGCCGACGATCTTCGCGCCGCGCTGTTCAATCTCCGCGAGCGCCGCGTTCAATGTTTGCGCCGGAACTCCGGCGCGCGATTCAAGATTGGCGCCGAGCGCGATCAATATCATTTGCGCTTTCCGCTCTTGCCAACGAAACCGCTTGGCGTAGAAGAACATTTGGCGGTCGGGGGATTATTGCCGGTACGGCCATTACTTGAACAGGAGCACATATGTTGTTTTACCCGCAGGAGAAGCTGGCCCTATTCATCGACGGCGCCAATCTGTACGGCGCGGCGAAGGGCTTGCAGTTCGACATCGATTATAAGCGCCTTCTCGAGCTTTTCGCGCGCAAGGGGATTCTCGTCCGCGCCTTCTATTATACCGCGGTCGCCGAGGATCAGGAGTTCTCGCCGCTGCGGCCGCTGGTCGACTGGCTCGACTACAACGGCTTCGCGGTGGTGACCAAGCCGCTCAAGGAATTCACCGACGCGCAGGGCCGCCGCCGCGTGAAGGGCAACATGGACATCGAGCTCGCCATCGACGTGATGGAGATGGCCGAGCAGGTCGACCACATCGTGATCTTCTCCGGCGACGGCGATTTCCGCCGCCTGGTGGAAGCGGCGCAGCGGAAGGGACGGCGCGTCAGCGTGGTCTCCACGGTGCGCACCCAGCCGCCGATGGCGGCGGACGAATTGCGCCGCCAGGCCGACAATTTCATCGAGCTGGAAGAGCTGAAGCCGCAGATCGCGCGCGAAGGCGGCCCGCGCTCGGCGGCAGCGAACGCCGCGGCCGGTTCGAGCCCGCATTACGCGCAGACCGCGTAGCGGTCGCCAACGCAAGCCCGATTGTCATGGCCCGTATTCGCGAGCCATGACAGATTGGGGCGATGTGGAATCGCTCCCAATGACATCCGAACCGCCGAAGAATTGTCCGCTGTGTCCGCGGCTGGCGGAATTCCGCGCCGACAACCGCCGCGAATATCCGGACTATTTCAACGCGCCGGTGCCGACCTTCGGCAGCCGCGAGGCGCGCCTCTTGATCGTCGGGCTGGCGCCGGGGCTGCATGGCGCCAACCGGACGGGGCGGCCGTTCACCGGCGACTATGCGGGCGACCTGCTCTACGCGACGCTTCTGAAGCACGATCTGGCGAAGGGCGTGTACGACCGGCGGCCGGACGACGGCGTCGAGCTGGTGCATTGCGCGATCAGCAACGCGGTGCGCTGCGTGCCGCCGCAGAACAAGCCGCTGCCGGCGGAGATCAGGACTTGCCGCAAGTTCCTCATCGCGCTGATCGAAGCGATGCCGCATCTGCGCGCCATCCTGGCGCTGGGCAGAATCGCGCATGACAGCGTGTGCGATACGCTGGGCGCGAAAAAATCGGCGCATCCGTTCAAGCATGGCGGGGCGCACCAGATCGGCAAGCTGGCGCTGATTTCGAGCTATCACTGCTCGCGCTACAACACGAACACCGGCGTGCTGACGGAGGCGATGTTCGACGCGGTGGTGAAAGAGGCCAAGATCGCGGCGCTGCACGCGCTGTGACGATAACCTCTCCCGCAAGCGGGAGAGGTTAGCTGTACCGCTCTTCCTTCCACGGATCGCCTTCGTTGTTGTAGCCGCGGGTCTCCCAGAAACCGGGGCGGTCCTCGGCGTGGAAGACGATGCGCGTCACCCATTTGGCGCTCTTCCAGAAATACCAGTCGGGCACCACGACGCGCACCGGGCCGCCATGCTCGCGCGGGATCGGCTTGCCCTCCCAGGAATGGGCGAGCAGCACATTGGCGTCCGCGAAAACGTCCGTCTTCACGTTGGTGGTGTAGCCGTCATAGGCGTGGAAGACGATGTGGCGGGCGTCGGCCTTCGGCTTGACGAGGTCCAGCAGCGTCTTCGAGGAGACGCCCTGCCAGTGATTGTCGTAGCGGCTCCAGGACGTGACGCAGTGGATGTCGCTGACGACCTCCTCCTGCGGCAGCGCCTTGAACCGGTCCAGCGTCAGCGCGACGGGGTTCTCGACGAGGCCCATGATCTGGAGGCGCCAGTTCTCCGGCTTGACGTCGGGCTGCACGCCGAGGTCGAGCACGGGCCAATTTTTCACTTCCTTCTGGCCGGGCGGCAGGCGGTTCACATGGCCCCTGTCGGGGCGGCCGGTGATCAGACGGCCCTCGGCGGCCCATTCCTGCTTGGAGCGGATGAGCTTGTCCTTGATCTTGCCTAGGAGAGTGGGTTCGTCGTCGCTCATGCGTGAAGTTTATACGATTTCCAGATCCCGTCATCCCACGGCCGCGCCCTTCGCGCGGTCCGGGGGACCCAATTTTCTTGTGCTGCAGGAAAAATGGGTCGCCCGGACAAGCCGGGCGATGACGATGAGAGGATTTATCCCTTCGTCCGCATCAGCCGCGCCTTGTCGCGCTGCCAGTCGCGCTGTTTCTCGGTCTCGCGCTTGTCGTGGAGCTTCTTGCCCTTGGCGATGCCGAGCTCGATCTTGGCGATGCCCTTGGGATTGAAATAAAGCCGGAGCGGAATGAGCGTCATGCCCTCGCGCTGGATGGCGGCGGCCAGCCTGGCGGCCTCGCGCTTGTGCACCAGCAGTTTGCGCGCGCGCTTGGGCTCGTGGTTGAAGCGGCTGGCCTGGGTGTATTCGGGGATATAGGCGTTGACCAGGAACAGCTCGCCGTCCTTGGCGTGGGCGTAGGATTCGGAGATCGTCGACTTGCCGCTGCGCAGCGATTTGACCTCCGAGCCGACGAGCATGATCCCCGCCTCGAGCGTCTCGTCGATGGCGTAGGCGTAACGCGCCTTCCTGTTGTCGGCGACGATCTTCGTGCCGTCGTCTTTTTTCTTGGCCATGTTCTCTTCTTGTCATGGCCCGCGAGTTGATAGCGACAGCGTATCAACGGGCCACCCAGGTGACACCTACTCTGTACTCGCAGAACGGAGCGCAGCCAAATGGGCGCCATCGATGTGGATTTCAACTGGGTCGCCCGCATTCGCGGGCGATGACACCGAGTGGGGGTTAGGGTGCAATCCCCGCCTTCGCCAGCGCCGCCTTCACGGTGGCCCGCGCGGCATCGGTCGCAGCCACCAGCGGCAGGCGGACTTCGTCGGTGCACAGGCCCAGGACCGAGGCCGCGTATTTCACCGGCGCGGGGCTGGGCTCGCAGAATATCGCGTCGTGCAGCGGCATCAGCCGGTCCTGGAGTTGCAGCGCGCGCTCGAAGGCGCCCTGCATGCAGGCGGTCTGGAACTCCGAGCAGAGCCTCGGCGCCACGTTCGCCGTGACCGAGATGCAGCCATGGCCGCCATGCGCCATGTAGCCGAGCGCGGTGCCGTCCTCGCCCGAGAGCAGGCGCCAGTCGAGGCCGCAGGCGGCGCGCTCGCGCGTCGGGCGCATCAGATTGGCGGTCGCGTCCTTCACGCCGACGATGTTCGCGATCTTGGAGAGGCGGGCCATGGTCTCCACCGAAATGTCGACGATGGCGCGGCCGGGGATGTTGTAGAGCAGGATCGGGATGTCCACCGCCTCCGCGATCGCCGCGAAATGGCGGTACATGCCCTCCTGCGACGGCTTGTTGTAGTAGCCGGTGACCGAGAGCACCGCGTCGGCGCCGACCGCCTTGGCGTGGCGGGTGAGCGCGATGGCCTCGTCCGTCGAGTTGGAACCGGCGCCGGCGATCACCGGCACGCGTCCGTTGGCTTCCTCGACGCAGATCTCGATCACCCGCATGTGCTCTTCATGGCTGAGCGTGGGCGACTCGCCGGTCGTGCCGCAGGGCACCAGGCCGTGGCTGCCTTCGGCGATCTGCCAGGACACCAGCTTGCGGAACGCGGCCTCGTCCACCTTGCCGCCCCGCATGGGGGTGATGAGGGCGGGGATCGAGCCTTTGATGCTTTCGCGCGTGAACGCCATGACGGCCTGCCGGGTTGATCGAGGGAAACTACAGGGCCGCCAGCCGCGGCGGCAAGGCGGGAACTCCTAATGAACCTCGGGCGTAAAGTAAAAAGCATTCCATGCGTGCGCCCCGGCCTCGACTTCGCCATATGGCTGTGGTCCCTGAACGGCATCCAACCTAGGCGATTCATCCCATGACTCTGGCCAGGGCCGTCCTGTTCGTGATCGGAACGTCGCTGGCGGGCGCCGCCGCCCAGACCGCCCTGCCCGGCGGCCTGACGCAGATGGGCAACGTCATCATGATGCAGCCCATCCCGGACGGCTCGACCGATGCCGGCTTCACGCCCGACCGCGAGCGCCATCCCAGCCCGGTGCATGTGCTGAGCGCCGGCGACCACGATGTCTACAGCCGCGCCTTCGACGCGGCCGACCGCGGCGACTGGACGGCGGCGCGCGGCCTCGCGATGCAGGGCCATGACGCGACCGCGACGCGGCTCGTTACCTGGCGCTATCTCTTGGACAAGACCAGCGGCGCGGGGTTTTCCGACATCGACGGCTTCGCGAAGACCAATCCGGACTGGCCGCTGCACGACACGCTGCTGGCCCGCGCCGAGGCGGCGATGGATCCGGCGATGGCGCCGCAGGCGGTGATCGCCTGGTATGGCGGGCGCAATCCGGTCACCGGCATGGGCATGGTGCGGCTGGGCGATGCGATGATCGCGGCGGGGCGGACCTCGGCCGGGCGCGACCTGGTGCAGAAGGGCTGGATCGTCGGCGAATTCCAGCCGGACCAGGAACTCGCCATCGTGCGCCGGGACGGCGGGATCCTGACGCCCGACATCGACCGGGCGCGGCTCTCCAGCCTGATCTCGCGCGACGAGACGGCGGCGGCTGAGCGCGAGCTGTCTCGGGTCGAGGACGACGTGCAGAAGCTGGGGCGGGCGCGGCTCGCCTTGCGCAGCAGCCGGGCAGTGGGGGAGCGGCTGGCCGCCGCCCTGCCCGCCGGCCTCGCGGGCGATCCGGACCTTTTGTTCGACCGAGCGCGGGCGGCGCGGCGCGCGGGCGACAACGCGGCGGCGGCGGCGCTGTTGCAGCGCGGGCCGCTGAAGGCCTTCGCCATGGCGCATCCCACGCGCTGGTGGACCGAGGCGAACCTCGTGGTGCGCGGGCTGGTGACGAGCGGCAATTACAGGAGCGCCTATGACGTGATCGACGATACCGGGCTGTCGAGCGGGACGGAGTTCTCCGAGTCCGAGTTCCTCGCGGGATGGATCGCGCTGCGCCACCTGAGCCGGCCGTCGGTGGCGCTGATGCATTTCAAGAAGCTGGAGGCCGGCGTGTCGCGGCCGATCAGCCTGGCGCGGGCGCGCTATTGGAAGGGCCGCTGCTTCGAGGCGCAGGGCAATGCGGCGGACGCCTATGCCCAGTACAAGCTGGCGGCGCAGGTGCCGGAGAGCTTCTACGGCCAGATCGCGCTGGCGCGGATCGATGCGACGCCGGTGCTGCATGTCAACGATCTCGCGCTGGACGCGCGGGACGCGGCCGACGATTTCGAGAAGGATCCCCTGTCGCGGCCGATCCGCGTGCTGGCCGATCTCGGACAGGTGAATTTCGTGCGCATCTTCGCGCTGCGCGACCAGGAGCTGCATCCCGAACCCAAGCGGGTGAAATATCTGGCGCAGACCCTGACCGATCTGGGCTTCCGCGAAGTCGCGGTCCGCGTTGCGAAGACCGCGAGCTATACCGGCACGACGTTCCTCGCCTTCACCCATCCGGTCATCCCGCTGCCGCCCTTTCCGGGCGCGGGCACGGCGCCCGAGCCGGCCTATGTGCTGGGGCTGATCCGCCAGGAGACCGAGTTCGATCCCGACGCGGTGAGCCATGCGGGGGCGCGCGGGATCATGCAGATGATGCCGGCCTCGGCGCGGGCGGCGGCGGCACGGGCGGGCATTCCCTTCCGGCCGAACGACCTTCTGGTGCCCAGTTACAGCATCCAGCTCGGCATGACCGAGTTCGCGGGCGATGTGAGCGATTTCGGCGGCTCGCTGGTGCTCGCCATCGCGGCGTACAATGCGGGGCCGGGCAATGTGAAGAAATGGATCGCCACGAGCGGCGATCCGCGCAGCCCGAGCGTCGATCCGATCGACTGGATCGAGACGATCCCGTTCAACGAGACGCGGAACTATGTGATGCGGGTGCTGGAGAATTCGCAGATCTATCGCGGCCGGCTGGCGGGGCGCGACGTGCAGACGCGCATCCTGATCGATCTGTATGCGCCGAACGCGCCGGCGGTGAAGGTGATTTCGCCTTATCCCGGATAGCGTCTTCGCGGGAAGATTGGACTCGCGCGGAGCCGCGGAGAACGCGGAGATTCATAAAGAACTCCGCGTTCTCCGCGGCTCCGCGTGCCAAATGCGGCGCTGCCGCGCCGGGTCGTTCAGCGGAAAACCGACAGCCATTCCCGGGCGAGGCGCTGGGCCTCGGCGATCTGGCTGGTGTTCATCTCGCGGGCGATGGAGGCGCGCCAGGACTTGGCCTCGTCGCTGCCCTTCAGGGCCGCCAGGTTGAACCATTTGTGGGCGGAGATGAAGTCGACCTCGACCCCCTGCCCGGTGGAATAGGCCAGCCCCAGATTGTACATCGCGTCCGGCCGGCCGGTTCTGGCTTCGGTCTCGAACTGCGACAGGGCATCGACGTCTATGCATGCCATGACACGTTTCATCTCCTCGGTTGCGAGGAAGACGCCCCTCGCGCGCTCCCGATGGTTGCGCAGGAGAAGCTAAGCCACGGTTAACGCGATTAACCCTGACTTTAATATACGGTTAACTCCCTAGGCGGCTTGGTCCGTGTACGGACGGAATAACCTCTCCCGCTTGCGGGAGAGGTCGGCGAGCGCAGCGAGCCGGGTGAGGGAATTGTCCTGCGGCCGGCTTGCCCCCACCCGAACGTCGCTTCGCGCCGTTCGACCTCCTGCTCCGCTTCGCTCCGCGTCCGTACGCGGCTGCTACGGACCCCGCTCCCGCGGGAGAGGTATAAAAAAAAACGCCCCGAGGGGCGGCTTGGAGAGCGGGCTGGGCCGCGGCGAATGTTCAAGGCATCCGAGCCGCGGCCTTGCCTCGCTGGCGGAGGAACGGTCAGTCGACCGTCCGCTCCGATAACGACAGCGTTGACCTGATCAACGCCGCTTACTTCTTCTTCTTCACCTTCTTGGCCTTCTTCTTCACGACCTTCTTCTTCTTTGCCTTCGGCATGAGATGCAACTCCTCTAACGTTTCGTTCAGGTCGGATGATTCGCATCACCCCCCAAAACGTCAGCAATATGAGTGGGTTGCATTTTCAATTGCAATACGTGCGGGTGTTGCATGAATCGAGCGATTCACGCAAAGTTCATAAAACCCCCGGTTTCATTGGCTTAAATTGATCGATCCGTACACGGATATTTGGACCGCGATTTTCCGCGCGTCAAGCCCGATTTCGCGAAATTGTGCGAATCACCGCCGAAGCTCGAAGTGATTCGGATTCGCGCGCGCGCGAATTTCCGCGCATCGCGTCTCTAGTCGGGCAGTTGGAGTCGCTGCTTGAGGACCGCGTTGACCGCTTGCGGGTTCGCCTTGCCGCCGAGCTGCTTCTGCACCTGACCGGCGAACCACCCCGCCATCTTCGGTTTCGCCTTCACCTCTTCGACCTTGTCGGGGTTGGCGGCGATGACGGCGTCGACGGCCTTCTCGATCGCGCTCGTGTCGGTGACCTGTTTCAGGCCTCGCGCCTCGACGATCTGTTCCGGATCGCCGCCTTCGGTCCACAGGATGTCGAGAACATCCTTCGCGATCTTGCCGCTGATCGTGCTCGCGGCGACCATCTTCACGATGGCGGCGTTGGCCTTGGCGCTCACCGGACCTTCGGCGATGGAGGCGCCGGCCTTGTTGAGGCGGCCGAAATATTCGTTGTTGAGCCAGTTGGCGGCGGCCTTGGTCTCGGCCCCGGCGGCGAGCATCTCCTCGAAATAGTCGACATTCTCCTTCTCGGCGACGAGGACGGAGGCGTCGTAGGGCGAAAGACCGGCCGCGATCAGCCGCGCCTTCTTCTCGTCGGGAAGTTCCGGCAGCGATTTCTGAATCGCATCGACGAAGGCCTGCTCCAGCACCAGCGGCAAGAGGTCGGGATCGGGGAAGTACCTGTAATCATGCGCCTCTTCCTTGGAACGCATGGAGCGCGTCTTGCCCTCGCGGGCGTCGTAGAGGCGGGTTTCCTGGACGACGGTGCCGCCGTCCTCGATCAGATCGACCTGGCGGCGCGCTTCGTAGTCCACCGCCTGCGCCACGAAGCGCATCGAGTTGACGTTCTTGATCTCGCAGCGCGTGCCCAGGTGCTTGAAGCTGCCGTCGGCGCGGAACTTTTCATAGCCGCCGACGCGGCACACCGAGACGTTGACATCGGCGCGCATGGAACCTTCGTCCATATTGCCGTCGCAGGTGCCGAGATAACGGACGATGGCGCGCAATTTCCTGAGGAACGCCGACGCCTCCTCGCCCGAGCGCATATGCGGCTTGGACACGATCTCCATCAGCGCCACGCCGGCGCGGTTGAGATCGACATAGGAATGGTCGGGATGCTGGTCGTGCAGGCTCTTGCCGGCGTCCTGCTCCATGTGGAGGCGCTCGATGCCGACGCGGATCGTTTCGCCGTCCTTCATGTCGAGCAGGATCTCGCCCTCGCCGACGATCGGGCTCTTGTACTGGCTGATCTGATAGCCGGCCGGCAGGTCGGGATAGAAATAGTTCTTGCGGTCGAACACGCTGGTGAGATTGATCTGCGCCTTGAGGCCAAGGCCGGTGCGCACCGCCTGCTCGACGCATTTCCTGTTGATCACCGGCAGCATGCCGGGCATGCCGGCGTCGATGAAGGAGACCTGGCTGTTGGGCGCGGCGCCGAACGCGGTGGCGGCGCCGGAGAACAGCTTGGACTCCGAGAGGATCTGGGCATGGACCTCCATGCCGATGACGATCTCCCAATCGCCGGTCGTGCCCTTGAGGATCGTCGCGCTCATGCCGCGGCCCTCCACCAATGCGCGGGTTTGGTATCGAAGCCGGAGGCGAGTTCGATGGCACGGGCGGCGCGGAACAGCGTCGCCTCGTCGAACGCCTTGCCGATGAGCTGAAGGCCGAGCGGCAGGCCGTTGGCGGTCAGGCCGGCGGGCACCGCGATGCCGGGAAGGCCGGCGAGGTTCACCGTCACGGTGAAGACGTCGTTCAGGTACATCTCGACCGGATCGGCGGTCTTCTCGCCGACACCGAAGGCCGGGCCGGGGGTGGCGGGCGTCAGCAGCACGTCGCACTTCTCATAGGCCTGCGTGAAGTCGCGCAGGATCAGGGTGCGCAGCTTCTGGGCGCGGGCGTAATAGGCGTCGTAATAGCCGCTCGACAGCACATGGGTGCCGATCAGGATGCGGCGCTGGACCTCCTTGCCAAAGCCTTCGGCACGGCTTTTCTCATAGAGGTCCACGATGTCCCGGGCGCCTGCCGCCCGGTGGCCGAAGCGCACCCCGTCATAGCGGGCGAGGTTCGAGGAGGCCTCCGCCGGGGCCACTATATAATAAGTGGGGAGCGCGTATTTGGTGTGGGGGAGCGAGACCTCCACGATCTCGGCGCCCTGCTCTTTCAGCCACTGGGCGCCCCTGGTCCACATCGCCTCGATCTCGGGCGGGGCGCCGGCGATGCGGTATTCCTTCGGGATGCCGACGCGCAGGCCCTTCACGCCGGCTTCGAGGCCGGCCTCGTAGTCCGGAACCGGGCGGTCGACGCTGGTGGAATCCTTGGGGTCCACGCTCGCCATGTGCTTCAGCAGGATCGCGGCGTCGCGGACGGTGCGGGTCATCGGGCCGGCCTGGTCGAGCGAGGAGGCGAAGGCGACGATGCCGAAGCGCGAGCAGCGGCCATAGGTCGGCTTGATGCCGACCGTGCCGGTGACGGCGGCGGGCTGGCGGATCGATCCGCCGGTGTCGGTGCCGGTGGCGGCGAGGCAGAGATTGGCGGCAACCGCCGCCGCCGAGCCGCCCGACGAGCCGCCAGGGACGAGGTTGGCGTTCGAATTGCGGGCGCGCCAGGGATTGAACACCGGGCCGAAATGGCTGGTCTCGTTGGACGAGCCCATGGCGAACTCGTCCATATTGGTCTTGCCCAGCATCACCGCGCCGGCATCCCACAGGTTCTGCGTCACGGTGGATTCGTAGGGCGGCACGAAGGAGGAGAGGATGCGGCTGCCCGCCGTGGTGCGCACGCCCTTGGTGCAGAACAGGTCCTTGATCGCGAGCGGCAGGCCTTCGAGCGGGCGGATGTCGCCATGGGCGATGCGCACGTCGGAGGCGATGGCCATCTCCAGGGCGCGTTCCGGCGTCTCGGTTACGAAGGCGTTGAGCGGCCGCGCGTCGGCGACCGCCTTGACGAAGGCGGTGGTCAATTCCTTCGAAGAGACTTTTCGCGCGTGAACGGCGTCGCGCGCCTCGGCGAGGGTGAAATCGGTGAGATTGCTCATGCGACGGACTGCTCGCGGTTGGCGAGCGCCTTCTCGTAAAAGACGGACCATTTGCTGTCCGGATAATCCAGCACGGCGCCGCAGCGGTTGAAACCGCCGCGCTCATAGACGCGCCAGGCGGCGGGATGGCGGTCGCCGGTTTCGAGCACCAGGCGGCTGACGCCTTCGCGGCGCGCGAGGTCTTCGATGCGGCCGAGGATCTGGCCGCCGATGCCGCGGCCCTGGGCGGCGGGGACGGTGTACATCCGCTTGACCTCGGCGATGCCGCCGCCGTGCCGGCGCAGCGCGCCGCAGGCGATGGCGGCGCCGTTCTCGCGCGCGACGAAGACGGTGGTGTGCGGCAGCGCCATCTCGTCCACCGTCATGTGGTAGCAGTGCTCGGGCGGGGTGAGCTCCAGCAGCGTCGCGTTCAGCGCGGCGATCAGGGCGCGGATGTCGTCGGCAAGCGGGCTCTCGACCGCGATGGTGACGGCCATGGCCTACTCCACCACCTTCGGCACGACGAAGAAATGATCGACGCCCTCGGGCGCATTGGCCATCAGCGCGTCGGCGGCGCCGCCGTCGGTCACGACGTCGTCGCGCATCTTCAGGGTCTGCTCGACCACGCTGGTCAGCGGCGGCACGCCCTCGACATTCACCTCGTTGAGCTGCTCGACCCAGGTGAAAATGCCGTTCAGCTCGTCGACCATGGGGGCGACGCGGCTCTCGTCGAGGGCGAGCCGGGCGAGCTTTGCGATCTTGCGAACGTCGTCCTTGCCGACGGTCATGGGGCGGCCTATAGGCTTGAGAAACCGAGGTTCTTGCTAGCAACCGGGGGGCGGACTGGCAAGGATCGTGAAGCCGCAAGAGGCGCGTGACGGCCATGCCGCTCGGAATCACCGGGATCGATCACGTCCAGATCGCCGTGCCGCGCGCGCTGGAGGCGCAGTGCCTGGCCTTCTATCGCGAGGTGTTCGCCTTTCCCGAACTGGAGAAGCCGCCGGCGCTGAAGGCGCGCGGCGGGGCGTGGTTCCAGGTGGGAGCGCTGCAGATGCATGTCGGGGTCGATCCGGAGGAGTCATTCGAAGGCCGGCCTCCGCCGGCGGGGCCCAAGAGCAAGCGGCATATCTGTTTCCTGACCGAGGATTTGGCGGCGGCGAAGGCGGCGGTACTGCGGGCCGGCGTGGCGATCGAGGAGGAGAGCGTGGCCGAGGGGCTGGCGCGGTTCTTTGTGCGCGATCCGGCGGGAAACCGGATCGAGATCGGGCAGCGGTGAGGGGGTCGGCGCCGACAACCTCTCCCGCTTGCGGGAGAGGTCGAAATTCGCGCAGCGAATTTCGGGTGAGGGGGTGCTCGCGGCGGTCAGGCCCTCACCCGGAAATGCTTCGCATTTCCGACCTCTCCCGCAAGCGGGAGAGGTAAACATGGCCATCGTCGCCATCGAAGCGTTGCGACCTGCCCTCCCCCCGCGCGCCCGGCTGATCGGGCTCGACCTCGGCGAGAAGACCATCGGGATCGCGCTGTCGGACACGCTGCTCACCGTGGCGACGCCGATGGAGACGCTGAAGCGCGGCAAGTTCTCCGCCGATGCCGCCAGGATCGAGAAGATCGCCGCCGAACAGGGCGCCGGCGGGCTGGTGGTCGGGCTGCCGCTCAACATGGACGGAACCGACGGGCCAGCTGCGCAATCGGCGCGGGCCTTCGCGCGGAATTTCGCGGCCCGCTCGCCGCTGCCGGTGCTGCTGTGGGACGAGCGGCTGTCGACCGCGGCGGTGACGCGGACGCTGCTCGACGCCGACGCCTCGCGCCGGCGGCGCGGCGAGGTGGTGGACAAAATGGCGGCGGCGTACATCCTGCAAGGGGCGCTGGAACGGTTGCGGCGGCTTTAGGAGTTGCTCCCGCACCAACCCGGTGTCATGGCCCGCGACTGCGGGCCACCCAGTTGAAGCGCGCGACAATCTAAAATTTGAATGGCCTCTTCGCCCAAATGGAGGGATTTGAACGGAGATCACCTGGGTGGCCCGCAGTCGCGGGCCATGACAGCTTGGGATTAATCGACCACTTGCCGATTTCGGCCGTCGCTCCACAACAATCTCGGCGACCATCTTGCCCCCTCGCGCCCGCAACCCTATACACCGATCTTTGATGACCAGCCCGGCCGCCGCCGAACCTCTCCTCAAATCCAGCCATCTGCTTGGCATCGAGCACCTTTCGGTGTCCGAGATCGGCGCCCTGCTCGATCTGGGCGACACCTATGCCGCGCTCAATCGCGGCGCCAAGAAGAAGACGGATCTGCTCAAGGGCCGCACCCTGATCAACCTGTTCTTCGAATCCTCCACCCGCACCCAGAGCTCGTTCGAGCTGGCCGGCAAAAGGCTCGGCGCCGATGTCATGAACATGAGCGTCAAGACCTCGTCGGTCTCCAAGGGCGAGACGCTGATCGATACCGCGACGACGCTGAACGCCATGCGGCCCGACATCCTCGTGGTGCGGCATCAGGATTCCGGCGCGGCGGAGCTGCTTTCACGCAAGCTTGATTGCTGCGTGGTGAACGCGGGCGACGGTTCGCACGAACATCCGACCCAGGCGCTGCTCGATGCGCTGACGATCCGCCGCCGGCGCGGCGCGTTCGAGGGGCTGATCGTGGCGATCTGCGGCGACGTGCTGCATTCGCGGGTGGCGCGCTCCAACATCCATCTTCTGCTCAAGATGGGCGCGCGGGTGCGATTGATCGCGCCCCGCACGCTGCTGCCCAGTGACGCCGACCGCTTCGGCGTCGAGATCTTCCACGACATGCGCCAGGGCCTTGCCGGCGCCGATATCGTGATGATGCTGCGGCTGCAACTGGAGCGGATGTCGGGCGCCTTCGTGCCCTCGACGCGGGAATATTTCCGCTTCTATGGCCTGGACCACGAGAAGCTGAAAGCCGCCAAGCCTGGCGCGCTGGTCATGCATCCGGGGCCGATGAACCGCGGCGTCGAGATCGACTCCGCCGTCGCCGACGACATCGAGGTCAGCGTCATCCAGGAACAGGTCGAGATGGGCGTCGCCATCCGCATGGCGGTGCTCGACGCGCTGTCGCGGGGCCTCGCCATCGAAGGGCGCAACGCGCCATGACCAAACGCATCGCCTTCCGCAATGCGCGGCTGATCGATCCGGCGAGCGGGCTGGACGTGAAGGGCGGCCTTCTGGTCGAGAACGGGCGCATCGCCGATGTCGGGCCGCGCCTGTTCAACGATGCCGAGCCGAACGATCCCGAAGTGATCGACGCCAAGGGCCTGGTGCTGGCGCCCGGCCTGATCGACGCGCGCGTCTTCACCGGCGAGCCGGGCAGCGAATATCGCGAGACGCTGGAATCGGCGAGCCAGGCGGCGGCGGCGGGCGGCATCACGACCATCGTCGTCATGCCCAACACCGAGCCGGTGATCGACGAGCCCTCGCTGGTCGATTTCATCCTGCGGCGCGCCGCGGCGACCGCGAAGGTGCGCGTGGCGCCGATGGCGGCGTTGACCAAGGGCCTCGGCGGCGAGACCATGACCGAGATCGGCCTCCTGAAAGAGGCCGGCGCGGTGGCGTTCACCGACGGCGACCGCACGATCTCCAACGCACGCGTGCTGCGCCGCGCGCTGGCCTATGCCTCGACCTTCGGGGCGCTGATCGTCGGCCATGCCGAAGACCCCGACCTCACCGAAGGCGCCGCCGTGACCGAGGGCGAGTTCGCCATGCGGCTCGGCCTGCCCGCGGCGCCGTCGGCGGCCGAGGCGATCGTCGTCGAGCGCGACATCCGCCTCGTGGAGATGACGGGCGCGCGCTATCACTTCGGCCAGATCTCGACGCGCGCGGCGCTGGACGCCATCGCGGCGGCGAAGGAACGCGGCGTGGCGGTGACCTGCGGGGTCGCGGCGCATCACCTGGCGCTGAACGAATTGGATGTCGGATCGTACCTCACCTTCATGAAGGTGAAGCCGCCGCTGCGCTCGGAGGCCGACCGCGCGGCGATGGTGGAAGGCGTGGCGTCGGGGCTGATCGACATCGTGGTGTCGAGCCACGATCCGCAGGCCGCCGACACCAAGCGCCAGACTTTCGCGCAGGCCGCGTTCGGCGCGATCGGATTGGAGACGCTGCTGCCGGTGGCGCTCGGGCTGCATCACGACGGGCGGGCGCATCTTTCGCATGTCCTGAAGGCGCTGACGGCGTCGCCGGCGCGGATCTTCGGGCTGAACGCGGGCACGCTGGCCAAGGGCGCGCCGGCCGACCTGGTGCTGATCGATCCCGACGAGCCGTTCACGGTGCGGGAGGCGGAGCTGAAAAGCCGCGCGCGGAATACGCCGTTCGAGGGGCGGCGGTTTCATGGGCGGGCGGTAAAGACGTTCGTCGGCGGGGTTTGCGTGTTCGAGAGGAAGCGCTGAACTTTCCTCCCCCGCGTTTGCGGCGGAGGTGCCGAGCGCAGCGAGGCGGAGGGGGCCAGCGCGGACAGCGGAACGCGTGGCCGCCCCCTCCACCGCTTCGCGGTCCCCCTCCCCCGCAAACGCGGGGGAGGAAAGCAAAATGGCAAATGCATCCAACTGGCGTTTCAGATGAAACATAGTTGAGATACTGTCCTCGCACGCCATTTCGGTAGCCGTCTCCCATGCCCCTCCCCTTCCTCACCGCCACCTGGACAGGCGCCGCGATCGCGCTGGGGTTCGGCTATCTTCTGGGATCGATCCCGTTCGGTCTCATCTTCAGCTTCATCTTCGGCGAAGGCGATGTCCGCAAGATCGGTTCCGGAAGCATCGGCGCGACCAATGTGCTGCGCACCGGCAATTACATGGCGGCGGGGCTGACGCTGCTGTGGGACGCGCTGAAAGGCGCGGTCGCGGTGCTCATCATGCGCCAGTGGTACGGTCCCGACGCGGCGCTGTTCGCGGCGTTCGGCGCGTTCCTCGGCCATCTCTTCCCGGTGTGGCTCGGCTTTCGGGGCGGCAAGGGCGTGGCGGTTTCGCTCGGCATCCTGCTCGCGCTCTACTGGCCGGCGGCCCTGCTGGCCTTCGCGACCTGGGGCGTGATGCTCGCGCTGTTCCGCATCTCTTCGCTGTCGGCGCTGGTCGCCGCCGTGTTCACGCCGGTCTACATGGCGCTGTTCGGCCGGGTGCACGAGGCGGTGCTGGCCGTGCTGCTGGCGGTGCTGGTCTTCATCGTGCATGCGCAAAACATCCGCCGCCTGTCGCGCGGCGAGGAGCCGCGGGTCGGCCAAAGCAAGCCGGCGTGACGGCGCTTTCCGATGCGGAACGCGTGGCGTGGCTCAGGCTGTCGCGCACCCAGAATGTCGGGCCCGTCACCTTCGCACAGCTCATCGCGCGCTTCGGCAGTGCGAGCGAGGCGCTGAAGGAAATCCCGCGCCTCGTCCGGCGCGGCGGCGGCGACACGCTGCGGACGCCGAGCGCCGACGAGGCGGCGCGCGAGATCGCGGCGCTGGCGAAGCTCGGCGGACGGATGATCGCGAGCGGCGAGAGCGATTTCCCGCGCGGCCTTGCCGCCGCGGAGCCGCCGCCGCCGATCATCTCCGTGCTCGGCCACGCGACGCTGCTCGGGCGCGAGGCGATCGCCATCGTTGGCGCGCGCAACGCCTCGGCGCTGGGGCGCAAACTTGCGAGCACGCTGGCGCGCGACCTCGGCAAGGCCGGCCTTGTCGTCGTGTCGGGGCTGGCGCGCGGGATCGACGCGGCGGCGCATGAGGGCGCGCTCGACAGCGGCACCTGCGCCGTGGTCGCGGGCGGCGTCGACAATATCTATCCGCCGGAGAACGCGAAGCTGTACGAGTCCATCCGCGCGCAGGGCTGCGTCGTGTCGGAAATGCCGCTCGGCCAGACGCCGCAGGCGCGCCACTTCCCGCGCCGCAACCGCATCATCTCGGGTCTCGCGCGCGGCGTCGTGGTGGTGGAGGCGGCGGAAGGATCGGGCTCGCTGATCACCGCGAATTTCGCGCTGGAACAGGGCCGCGAGATTTTCGCGGTGCCGGGCTCGCCGCTCGATCCGCGCGCCAAGGGCGCCAACCGCCTGTTGCGCGAGGGCGCGACGCTGACCGAAAGCGCCGAGGATGTGCTGGCCGGACTGCGCCCGATCCTGGGCCACGACTTGCGCGAGCCGGGCCGCGGGGAACCCGTGCCGCCGGGTGTCGCGAGCGAGGCCGAGGCCGACAAGATCCGGGCCCGAGTCGAGGAGGCGCTGGGGCCGGCGCCGGTCCCGGTGGACGAGCTGGTGCGGGTCTGCGGGGCGCCGGTGGCGGTGATTCTCACGATTTTGCTGGAAATGGAGCTGGCGGGCCGGATCGTCCGCCATGCCGGCAATCAGGTGTCCTGGGCCTGATCGCTCAGATGCTTGGCCTCGACGGCGGCCAGGCCGAGCAGATGAGCAAGCAGGCCCTGGCCCTGGTTGACGGCGATTTTCCGAAGCGATTCAAGCATTTCGCGGGTGTAGCGCGCCGAGTCTTCCGGGCTGACGGGGGTGGGAGGCAGGCCGCCGCCCCTTGCGTAGGAAACCATGGGATCGCGCGTTCCGCTGGCGGAGCGGAGGCAGGAGGCGCCGCCGAAGGTGTACAACCTGAAGTGTAGTAAATAGCGAAATATCGCGCCTGTGCAACCTTTAGTTTCATCCCGTCGGGCCCTTCGGCGTTGACACTCGTCTCCCGCTCCTATCAGTGTCCCGCCGCCTTTCGGGGCCGGACCCCGATTTGGCACGTTTTTCACGATCCGGCGCTAAATCAGCCGGGCGAACAAGCCGAGTACCCCCGATCTCATGAACGTCGTCGTCGTCGAATCCCCGGGCAAGGTTAAGTCGATCAACAAATACCTCGGCTCGGACTACAAGGTCCTGGCCAGCTTCGGGCATATCCGCGACCTCCCCTCCAAGGACGGCTCGGTCAAGCCGGACGACGACTTCTCCATGATCTGGGAGGTCGACGAGCGGGCCGCCAAGCGGATCAAGGATATCGCCGACGCCGTGAAGGGCGCCGACAAGCTGATCCTCGCCACCGATCCGGACCGCGAGGGCGAGGCGATCTCCTGGCATGTGCTGGAGGTGCTCAAGCAGAAGAAGGCGCTCGGCCACGCCAAGGTGGAGCGCGTCGCGTTCAACGCGGTGACCAAGTCCGCCATCCTGGAAGCCATCGCCCATCCGCGCGAGATCAACGCCGAACTGGTCGACGCCTATATGGCGCGCCGGGCGCTCGACTATCTGGTCGGGTTCACCCTGTCGCCGGTGCTGTGGCGCAAGCTGCCGGGCGCGCGCTCGGCGGGGCGGGTGCAGTCGGTGGCGCTGCGCCTGGTGGTGGACCGCGAGGTCGAGATCGAGGCCTTCAAGGCGCAGGAATATTGGAGCATCGACGCCGACGTGCTGGTGCCGAACGGCACGTTCAAGGCGCGGCTGACCCAGCTCAATGGCGAGAAGCTCGACAAGCTATCGCTGAAGGCCGAAGCCGAGGCGAGCGCGGCGGTCGCGGCGATCAACGCGCAAAGCTTCACCATCGACAGCGTCGAGAGCAAGCCGGTCAAGCGCCACCCTGCCCCGCCGTTCATCACCTCGACCTTGCAGCAGGAGGCCTCGCGCAAGCTCGGCTTCGGCGCCAAGCGCACGATGCAGATCGCGCAGGGGCTGTACGAAGGCGTGGACATCGGCGGCGAGACCGTGGGCCTCATCACCTATATGCGCACCGACGGCATCGTGATGGTGCCCGAGGCGATCGCGGAAGCGCGCGCGACCATCGGTTCGCGCTATGGCCAGAAATATGTGCCGAGCACGCCGCGGCTCTACACGTCCAAGGCGAAGAATGCGCAGGAAGCGCATGAGGCGATCCGCCCGACCCTGTTCGAGCGCACGCCGGAAGCGGTGAGCAAATACATCGATGGCGACGCGGCCAAGCTCTACGAGCTGATCTGGAAGCGCGCCATCGCCAGCCAGATGGAAAGCGCCGAGTTGGAGCGCACCACGGTCGACGTCGCCAGCGCCGACAAGAAGATCATGCTGCGCGCCACCGGCACGGTGACGCTGTTCGACGGCTTCCTGACGCTCTACCAGGAAGGCAAGGATGACGAGTCCGACGAGGATGGGTCGCGTCTTCCCAAGGTCGCGGCTGGCGAACCGGCGAAGGTCGAGAACGTCGCCTCTGCGCAGCACTTCACCGAGCCGCCGCCGCGCTATTCCGAAGCGAGCCTGGTGCGCAAGCTGGAGGAGCTCGGCATCGGCCGGCCTTCGACCTATGCCACGATCCTGTCCGTGCTGCGCGACCGCACTTACGTGCGGCTGGACCGCGGGCGGTTCTATCCCGACGACAAGGGGCGGCTGGTGACGGCGTTCCTCGCCACCTATTTCCCGCGCTATGTCGAATACGGCTTCACCGCCGACCTGGAAGAACAGCTCGACGAGGTTTCGGCCGGCGAGCTCGACTGGAAGCAGTTGCTGCGCGATTTCTGGCGCGACTTCTCGGCGGCCGTGGGCGGCACCAAGGACCTCAAGATCAAGAACGTCATCGACGAGATGAACGCGATCCTGGGGCCGCATATCTTCCCGCCCAATGCCGACGGATCGAACCCGCGCGTCTGCCCGAGCTGCGGCAAGGGCGAGCTGAGCTTGAAGCTCGGACGGTTCGGCGCCTTCGTCGGCTGTTCGAACTATCCGGAGTGCCGCTTCACCCGCCAGCTCGGCCAGAGCAACGAGGCGGCGGCGGCGGCACAGCCGCGCGAACTCGGGCTCGATCCCGAGACCGGCGAGAAGGTGTCGCTGCGCAGCGGCCGCTTCGGGCCCTACGTCCAGCTCGGCGAAGGCAAGGAGCCGAAGCGCTCCGGCATTCCGAAGGGGACGGAAGTCGAAAACGTCGACCTGCCCTATGCGCTCAAGCTGCTGGCGCTGCCGCGCGAGGTCGGGCTGCACCCGGAGTCGGGCAAGCCGATCACCGCGAATTTCGGCCGCTTCGGGCCTTACGTCGCGCATGATGGAATGTACGCGTCGTTGGAATCGCCGGAGGACGTGTTCACCGTCGGGCTCAACCGCGCCGTCGATCTGATCGCGGAGAAGAAGGCCAATCCGCGCGTGCGGCGCGGGCCGCAGGCGCTGAAGGAACTGGGCAAGGATTCGTCGGGCACGGAGATCAAATTGATGAAGGGCCGCTATGGGCCTTACGTCACCGACGGTTCGGTCAACGCGACGGTGCCCGATGCCGACAATGCCGAGGCCATCACGCTGGAACAGGCGCTGGCGCTGATCAATGATCGTGCCGCCAAAGGTGGCGGCAAGAAGAAGAAGCCTACCCGCGCCGCCGCCAAGCCGAAGAAGGAAGCGAAGGCTAAGAAGGAGCCGAAGGCCAAGGCCGAAAAGCCGGCGGCGCCCAAGAAGAAAGCCCCGGCGAAGAAGAAGCCCGAACCGGTGGCCGGCGAGTAGACCTTGGCGAAGAAACCACAGCCCGGTAACGCGCCTCGTCTCGACAAGGCGCGCGTGCTCGCGCTTCTGAACGAAACGCCCAATGCCACCAAGCGCGACCTGTCGCGCGCGCTGGGCGTGAAGGGCTCCGACCGCATCGCACTCAAGCGCATCCTGAAGGAACTGGAAGAAGACGGCGCCATCGCGGGCAATCGGCGGCGCGGCTATGCCACGCCCGGCTCGCTGCCCGATGTCGCGGTGCTGGAGATCACCGGCCAGGACGCCGACGGCGAATTGCTGGCGCGGCCGCAGAAATGGGAATCCAACGAGGAGCCGCCGACGATCTATGTCGTGCCCGCGCGGGACGACAAGGGGCCTGCATTGGGCGCCGGCGAGCGCGTGCTGGCGCGGCTGGAGCGCGCCGAGCACGGCTACGAGGCGCGGGTCATCAAGCGGCTGGGCGCCAGCGTGCATCGCGTGCTCGGCGTGCTGCATGTGCGGCCCGAGGGCCTGCGCATCGCGCCGATCGACCGCAAGAGCCGCACCGATTTCGCGGTGGAGAACCGCGACCGCGGCGGGGCAGAGCACAACGAACTCGTGCTGGCCGAACCCTTGGCGGGGCGCTCGTCCGGCTTTCCGCGCGCCAAGGTGCTCGAACGGCTGGGCAGCATGAATGCGCCCAAGACCGTCAGCCTGATCGCGATCCACGCCCACGGCATTCCGACCGAGTTTCCGAAAGAGGTCATCGACGAGGCGAAGGCGGCGACGCCGCCCGATCCGCGCACGCGCACCGATCTGCGCGCCATTCCGCTTGTCACCATCGATCCCGAGGACGCGCGCGATCACGACGACGCGGTGTGGGCGGGGCCGGACAGCGATCCGAAGAATCCGGGCGGCTATGTCGCCCTCGTCGCCATCGCCGATGTCGCGCATTATGTGACGCCGGGGTCGGCGCTGGACCGCGAGGCCTATAAGCGCGGCAACTCGGCGTATTTCCCCGACCGCGTCGTGCCGATGCTGCCCGAGCATCTGTCGGCCGATCTGTGCTCGCTGAAGGAGGGCGTCGACCGCGCCTGCCTCGCGGTGCGGATGACCTTCGACAAGAACGGCAAGAAGCGGCGGCAGGAATTCCTGCGCGGCGTGATGCGCTCGGCGGCGCGGCTGACCTACCGGCAGGCGCAACTCGCATTCGACGGCAAGCCGGACGCGGCGATGTCGGCCATCGCGAAAGCGACGCTGAAGGATGTGTGGGCCTGCTATCAGGTGCTGACGCAGGAGCGCAAACAGCGCGATCCGCTCGATCTCGATCTACCCGAGCGGCGCATCGTGCTGGGGCCGGACGGCAAGGTCGCGTCGATTGCCTTCCGCGAACGTCTCGAATCGATGAAGCTGATCGAGGAATTCATGGTGCTCGCCAATGTGGCGGCGGCGGAAGTTCTGGAGCAGCGCAAGACACCGCTGATCTATCGCATCCATGACCGGCCGTCGCAGGAGAAGCTGTTCGGCTTCTCCGATTTCCTGCGCACCATCGGGCTTACCTTCGCCAAGGGCCAGGTATTGAAGCCCGGCGTGTTCAACCGCATCCTGGGCCAAGCCAAGGGCGGGCCGCACGAGGCGGTGATGAACGACGTGGTGCTGCGGACCCAGGCGCAGGCGATCTATGCGCCGGCGAATGTCGGGCATTTCGGATTGAACCTCGCGAAATACGCGCATTTCACCTCGCCGATTAGGCGCTATGCCGATCTGATCGTGCATCGCGCGCTGGTGAAGGCGCACGGTTTCGGCGAAGGCGGGCTGACCGACCGCGAGGAAGGTCGGCTCGGCGAGATCGCCGAGCACATCTCGATGACCGAGCGCCGCGCGATGGCGGCGGAGCGCGATTCGACCGACCGCTATGTCGCCGCGTTCATGCAGGACCGGGTCGGCGCTGAGTTCGACGCACGCATCACCGGCGTGACGCGGTTCGGGCTTTTTGTTCGCCTGGCGGACTCTGGCGCGGAGGGCTTGCTGCCGATCCGGGCGCTGGGCGCGGAGTTCTTCAAGCATGACGAGAAGGCGCATGCGCTGGTCGGCGACCGCACGCGCACGGCGTACAAGCTCGGCGACATCGTCGCGGTGCGGCTGGCGGAAGCAGCGCCGCTGACCGGCGGGCTGCGCTTCGATCTTGCCGAGGCGTCAACGCCGCGTGGGGAGAAGCCGCGGTTCAAGGTGCAGCCGCATCGCGGGAAGAAGCGGCGTTAGCTTCACCCCGCTGTCATGGCCCGCGAATGCGGGCCACCCAGGTGATGCCGGCACCTTCCCACAGATTGAGAGCCCTAACCTCTCACACAGCGTGCCGTTCTCAACTGGGTGGCCCGCATTCGCGGGCCATGACAATGGAGTGTATTGAAAAATGCCTTAGACTATTTCGCATGGCCATTTTCGATTCCGACAACGAGAAAATCATCCAGCAACCGTTGCGCCCCAAGGATGCGGCGACGCTTGTGCTGGTGAAGCGCGATGGGGGTTCGCCGCGCGTGCTGATGGGGCTGCGCCCCGGCTCCATGGCGTTCATGGCGAACAAATACGTGTTTCCCGGCGGGCGGCTGGATCCCGGCGACCTGCGAATCCGCGTCGCCGCCGAACTTCGCCCCGAGGTCGCGGCGCGCACCGGCGTCGGGCCGGCGCGGGCGCGCGGGCTGGCGCTGGCGGCGATCCGCGAGACCTTCGAGGAAACCGGCATCCTGGTCGGCGAACGCGCCGAAAAAGTGCCGCGCACGCGCGCGCCGGCCTGGGCGAAATTCTTCGCACACAAGGTGATGCCCAGGCTCGACGTGCTGGAGATGATCGCGCGCGCGATCACGCCGCCCAACCGCACGCGCCGCTTCGATGCCCGCTTCTTCATGGCCGATGCGAGCGCCATCGCGCACCGGATCGATGCGTCCGGGAACGAAGAGTTGCTGACGCCGACCTGGCTGACGCTGGCGGAGGCGCGCGCGCTGGACATGCCGAGCATCACCCGCACGGTGCTGGACGAAGTCGAGGCGCGGATCGCCGGCGACACGGCGCGGCCGGTGCCGTTCTACCGCTTCGCGCGCGGCAAGCCGTCGCTGGTGCATGTTTGACCATCACAAAACAGAGCTACCCTTCCTCAAGGGGAGGGTAGGAAAGTGATTGGCGAACTCCACAAACGCCTCAGCCTGCTCGCCATCCTGTCGACCTGCGGCGCGTTCGCGGTCGGGATCGGGCTGACGCTGCCGCTGCTGTCGCTGATCCTGGAGCGGCAGGGCTATCCCGGCACGGTCAACGGATTGAACCTGGCGACGGCGGGCCTCGCCGCCTTCGTCATCACGCCGCAGGTGCCGCGACTGCTGCGGCGGTTCGGGACCGCGCCCTATCTGACCGCGTCGCTCATAGTATCGGCGGCGGCGCTGATCGGGCTCTATGCGGCGCCGTCACTGTGGCTGTGGTTTCCTCTGCGCTTCCTGTTGAGCCTCGGGCTGAACGGCTTGTTCGTCGCCTCCGAGTTCTGGATCAACCAACTCGCCGACGAGACCAATCGCGGGCGCTATGTCGCGCTCTACGGCATCGCGATCTCGGGCGGGTTCGGCGCGGGACCGGCGATCCTTTATGTCGTGGGCACGCAGGGCGTCGGTCCCTTCGCGGCCGGCGCCGCGATGCTGTGCCTCGCCATCGTGCCGGTGCTGATCGCGCGCAAGGAGGCGCCGCAACTGACGGAGGAGAAAAGCGGCGGCGTACGCGGCGCGCTGCGCACGGCGCCGGCGCTGCTATCGGCGGCGCTGGTGTTCGGGGCGCTGGATGCGGGGCTGTACGGCCTGTTCCCGGTCTATGCGGTGCGGTCCGGGTTCAGCGAGGCGCATGCCGCGCTGGCCGTGGCGGCGACCTCGCTGGGCAGCATGGTATTCCAGTATCCGCTGGGCATGCTGGCCGACCGCTTCGACCGCCGCGCCCTGCTGGCGGTGTGCGCCGCGTCGGGCATCGCCGGGGCGGCGCTGATGCCGTTCGCGATCGGCACGCCGGCCGCGACCTATGGGCTGCTGTTCGTGTGGGGCGGATTGGTCATGGGGGTCTACACGGTGGGGCTCACCTTGGTCGGCGAGCGCTTCAAGGGGCCGGAGCTGGCGGGGGCGAATGCCGCCTATGTGATGCTCTACGCGCTCGGGCTTTTGGCGGCGCCGCCGGTGGAGGGGGTGGCGCTGGACGCCTGGAATCCGACCGGGTTGATGGCGGCTTTGGCCGCGATCAGCCTGATTTATGTGGCTTTTCTTATGGTTAGACGGCGGCGCGGGGCTTGACTTCGCCGGCCCGCCGCCGTAATTCCCCGCCCTCTCGACGGTATTCAGGAGCCTCCCATGGCGAAGCCCACCACGGCCAAGATCAAGCTCAATTCGGGCGGCGGCACGGGATTCTATTACGTGACGAAGAAGAACACGCGCACGATGACCGAGAAGTTCAAGATCCGGAAATACGATCCGGTCCTGCGCAAGCACGTCGAGTTCAACGAAGGCAAGATCAAGTAACCGGCATGCTACGGGGGGCCGCTACGCGGCTACCTCAGCACGACGACTGCGCCCCGGCCTCATCCTGAGGCGCGAGCGCGGCGAGCCTCGAAGGAGGACGGCCCCTACGCCGCCGGCACGCTATCGCGGTCCGGTTCGCTGATCCGGATGTAATAGCCGTCGGGGTCCACGACCCTGAAATCGCGGGCGCCCCAAGGTTTTAGGCCTAACGGTTCGATGCTCAGCGTGCTCTCCCGGCGCGCCCGTTCGTACCACGCTTCCAACTCCTCGCCGGCGACATAGATAACGAATTCGAAGCCGATGCCTTTTGGCGCGGCAGGCGCGCGGCGCAGATGATGCCCGTCGGCCAGGCGGTCTATCAGTCCGAGGCCGATGATGACGGGACCGCTTTGCATGGCGGTATGCACCAACATCCGGCCCGCCAATTCGGCCTGCCGGGTCTCGTGCGCCTCGAAGCCCAGCACGCGTTTGTAGAAATCCTCCGCGACGGCGAGATCCGCCACGAACAATTCGATCTTCTGACCTATCGCCGGCATCGGCCTCTCCCGATCGAAACGACGTCACATCGGACACCAGGTTAGTGCAAGCTAAACCGAACTTGAGGTCAAGGCCCGGTCCGCAAGACGGTTCCTTGACAAGCCGTGGTGCGAAACGGAGCTTACCGCCCCAACACCCATGGATGCCATGCGGCGCGCCCTCGACAGACTGGCCAATGAGACGTTCGACCTGCTGATCGTCGGCGGCGGCGTGACGGGCGCCTGCGTGGCGCGCGACGCGGCGATGCGCGGCCTGAAGGTCGCGCTGGTCGAGAAGAACGATTTCGCCGGCGCGACCAGCGCCCACAATTCCAAGCTGGTGCATGGCGGGCTGCGCTATCTGCGCAATTTCGAGCTCGGGCTGGTGCGCGAGTCGCTGAAGGAGCGGCGCATCTGGCAGCGCATCGCGCCGCATCTGGTGCATCCCCTGCCCTTCCTGGTGCCGCTCTATGGCGGCGGGTTCAAGGCGCGCGCGACGCTGGGCGCGGGGCTGACGCTCTATGACGTGCTGTCGTTCGACAAGGGCTGGCTGAGCGATCCCGACCAGCGGCTGCCCAATCACGACTGGCTGAACGCGCGTGAGGCGCTGGCGGCGGAGCCGGTGCTGGACGGGCCGGGATTGACGGGCGCGTACCGCTATTACGACGCGCAGATGTATGCGCCGGAGCGACTGGCGCTGGAATGCCTGATCGAGGCGGACGGCGACGGCGCGGCGATCGCGAACTATGTCGCGGCGGAGAAAATTCTCCAGCGCGACGGCAAGGTCGAAGGCTGCACGGTGCGCGACGCGTTCGGCGGCGCAGCGTTCGACGTGCGCGCCGAGGCGACGCTGGTCGCGGCGGGGCCGTGGGCCGACATCTTCCTGGAACAGGCGCTGGGCAAGCCGGCGTCGCACAAGCTGTTGCGCTCCAAGGGCATCCATGTGCTGGTGCCGGCGATGACGAAGATCAATGCGCTGACCGTCGCGGCGGGCGGCGGACATTTCTTCGTGCTGCCTTGGCATGGGCATACGTTGCTCGGCACCACCGACACCGCGTTCCGCAGCGATCCCGGTTCGGTCGGCGTGAGCGAGAGCGACATCGAGGGCTTCTTCGCCTTCATCAACGAATATCTCCCGGGCGCGAAATTGAAGCGCGGTGAAGTCGAGCATTTCTACGCGGGGCTGCGCCCGCTGGTCGATGACGGTTCGGGCGATACCTATGGCGCGAGCCGCCGCGCCGAACTGGTCGATCACGGCGAAGGCGACGGGCTGGACGGCTTGTTCTCCGCCATCGGCGGCAAATGGACGACCTCGCGCGATTTGGCGCAGAACGTGGTCGATACCATCGTCGAGAAGCTGTCGCTGAAGACGGCCGAATGCGAGACCGACGAGGAGCCGACCGCCGGCGGCGATGTCGGGCGCTTCGCCGATTTCCTCTCGGCGCAGAAGAAAGAGCATGGCGACCTTCCGAGCATCGAGCATCTGGCGCGGATGTACGGCTCGCGCCTTCCCGACATGCTGGCGGAAGCGAACAACCGGCCGGAGCTGCGCGGCGCCATCGGCAAGGCCGGCGATATCGGGGCACAGGTGCTGTTCGCGGTGCGCGAGGAGATGGCGCTGACGCTGTCCGACGTCGTGATGCGGCGCACTTGCATGGGCCAGATCGGCGCCCCGCCCCGCGAGGCGCTCGAAGCGGCGGCGCGGATCATGGCCGGCGAACTGGGCTGGAGCGCGGAGCGGCAGGCGGCGGAGATCGCGGCGCTGGCGCCGTCCTTCGCCACGCACGAGGCGGCATGAGCGCGTTCGCCATCGTCAATCCGCACTCAGGCAACGGGCGCACCGGACGCGAGTGGAAGGAGATCGCGCGCGCGCTCGGCCCGCTCTATCCGCGGCTGGCGGTGGCGTTCAGCGAGGGGCGCGGCGACGCCATGGCGAAGGTGCGCCAGGCGCTGGCCGAGGGCCATGAGGAGATCGTCGCGGTCGGCGGCGACGGCACGATCAACGAGGCGGTCAACGGCATGTTCGACTGCGAGGGCGCGCTCGCGCCCGACGCGGTGTTCGCCTTCGTCACCAGCGGCACCGGCGGGGATTTCCGCAAGAGCTTCGGGATCGAGGCCGGCGCGCGGGCCGCGGTGGCGCGGCTGGCCAAGGCGCCGGTGCGCGCGGTCGATATCGGGCGCGTGTCGTGCCTGAGCGCCAGGGGTGAGCCGACCTCGCGCTATTTCATCAACATCGCCTCGTTCGGCATGTCGGGGCAGATCGTGCAGGCGGTGAACCGGGCGCGAATCGCCAAGCTGTTCGGCGGCTCCTTCGCCTTCGCGTTCCACAGCGTGCTGAGCATGCTGCGCTACCGCGACGCGCCGGTGCGCCTGATCGTCGACGGCAAGGACGACGCGAAGGCGGCGGTCTCCACCGTCGCGATCGCCAACGGGCAGTATTTCGGCGGCGGCATGCGCGTCGCGCCCGACGCCAAGCCCCGCGACGGGCTGTTCGACGTGGTGGTGATGGAGGCCGCACCCAGGGGCACGTCGCTGGCCAACATGAAGCTGATCTATAGCGGCGAGCATGTGCACCAGCCGCATGTGCGGGTGCTGCGCGGCACCCATGTCGTGGCGGCGCCGGTGGCCGAGACCGGCGGGCGGCCGGTGTGGATCGAGACCGACGGCGAAACGGCGGGGCGCCTGCCGGCGACGTTCGACATATTGCCGGGGGCGTTGAATTTGCGATGTTGAGCGTCCTCTTCCGCAGGATTGATCTTCCCAACTCCAAACCCGTCATGGCCGCCCCCGTGGCGGCCATCTATGATCACGAACGGCAGTTGTGTTCATGGATCGCCGGCACGAGGCCGGCGATGACGGTTAGGTATAAAGTGGGACCTGCCTGGGGCGCATCATGACCATCGAACGCGGCAAGATCCGCTGGAACGGCTGGGGCTGGACGGCGCATAAGGACGAACTCGCGGGGCGCGAGGAAGTCTGGAGCTGGCTCGCGGGCGAGCTTGGCATGCCGGCGCTGCTGGCGACACCGGCGCGGCCGCTCGACAGCATCGCGCTGGCGCCGTCGCGGCTGCCGGCGGTAGCGGCGGAGAAATTCGCCCGCGTGCTCGGCGCCGAACGCATCACGAGCGATCCGTTCGAACGCGGTTCCCATGCGCTCGGCAAGAGCTATCACGACCTGTTGCGCCTGCGCGCCGGCGAACTGTCGAGCGCGCCGGACGCGGTGCTTTATCCGCGCAGCGCCGAGGAGGTTCTCGGCGTGCTGCAGGCGGCGTCGGAACTCGGCGTCGCGGTGGTGCCGTTCGGCGGCGGCACCAGCGTGGTCGGCGGCGTGACGGCGGCGAAGGGCGCGTTCAAATCGGTGGTGACGCTCGACCTGACCGGCATGGACCGCATGATCGAGATCGATCCGGTCGCGATGACCGCGACGGTCGAGGCCGGCATCTACGGCCCGGCGCTGGAGAAGGCGCTGGCGGCCAAGGGCTTCACGCTGGGGCACTATCCGCAATCCTTCGAGTTTTCGACGCTGGGCGGCTGGATCGCGCATCGCGGCGCCGGCCAAAGTTCGAGCGGCTACGGCCGCAGCGAGACCTGGCTGGTCGGCGCGAAGCTGGCAACACCGCGCGGTGTGCTGACGGTCGGCGGCTTTCCGTCTTCGGCGGCGGGGCCGCAGCTTGTCGATCTCGCGTTAGGCTCGGAGGGCGCGTTCGGCGTGGTGACGGAGGCGACGGTGCGCATCCGCCCGGTGCCGGCCGCGCGCGACTATCGCGGCTATCTCTTCCGCGACTTCGCGGGCGGCGCGGCCGCGATCCGCGAGGCGGTGCAGGCCGGCCTCGCCTTCACGATGCTGCGGCTCTCCGATGCGGCGGAGACGCGGTTCTATCGCGCCTTCGGCGGCGTCGGGAAGAAGCGCGGGCTCTCCGACCGCATCGCGCAGATGGTGCTCGATTCACGCGGCTTCGACGACAAGGCCTGTGCCCTGATCGCCGGCTTCGAGGGCCCGCGCGGCGAAGTCGAGGCGGCGCGCAAGGCGTTCGATGCCATCGCCAAGCGCCATCGCGCGATGACGTTGGGCGAAGGCCAGGGCAAGCGCTGGCTGGCGGGACGGTTCCACGGGCCCTATCTGCGCGATCCGATGCTGGAGCGCGGCGCCGGCGTCGACACGCTGGAGACCGCGACGCGCTGGTCGAACATCGAGACGCTGCATGTCGCGGTGCGCGACGCGCTGGAGAAGGCGATCCGCGAGACCGCGCCGCGCGACGGCGCGCATGGCGTGGTGCAATGCCATATCAGCCATTCCTATCCCGACGGCGCGAGCCTCTATTTCACCTACATCTTCGCGCGCGCGCTGGAGAACGAGGTCGGGCAATGGCGCGCGATCAAGGCGGCGGCGTCGGACGCGATCCTCGCGCAGGGCGGCACGATCAGCCATCACCACGGCGTCGGCGAGGATCACCTGCCCTGGATCGCCAAGGAGAAAGGCGCGCTCGGGATCGACGTGCTGCGCGCGGTGAAGATGGCGCTGGACCCCAAGGGCGTGATGAATCCGGGGAAGCTGATTCCATCCTAGGGCCCCAGTCGGAAATTCGCGGGCCCAAAAAGGTTGTCATGGCCCGCGAATGCGGGCCACCCAGTTGATACCGCTCCGTGGCTGCAGGTTTCACCTGGGTCCGCCGCATTCGCGGCGGATGACACCAAGTGTCTGAACTGCACGGTCACGCCGGAACGGCGACGCCTTCTTTCACCGACGCCGCCGCGGCGGCGACCGCTTCGCGCGCCTTGGGGATCAGGCTGCGCATGCTGAAGAACCCGTGCACCATGCCGGGATAGTTCACATAGGTCACCGCCACGCCGGCGGCGTCGAGTTTGTCGGCATAGTCCCTGCCCTCGTCGCGCAAGGGATCGAAGCCAGCGGTCACGACATAGGCGGGCGGCAGGCCGCTCAGGTCGGTGCACAGCAAGGGCGAGAGACGCGGGTCGCTGCGATGCGCGGCGTCGGGCGCGTAGAGCCGCGTGAACCAGTCCATGCTGTCCTTCTCCAGGAAATAGCCCTTGGCGTTCTCGCGCATCGAGCGGGTCTCGGCATCGGCGCCGAGCTGGGTCACCGGATAGATCAGGAGCTGGAAGGCGATGCGCGGACCGCCCGCGATCTTGGCGAGCTGGCAGACCACGGCCGCGAGGTTGCCGCCGGCGCTGTCGCCGCTGACCGCGAGGCGGGTCGCGTCGATGCCGAACTCGGAGGCGTGCGCGGCGACGTAGCGCGTCGCGGCGAAGCTGTCGTCCACCGCCGCCGGAAAGGGATGTTCGGGCGCCAAGCGATAATCCACCGAGACGACGCGGCAGCCGCTGCCGTTCGCCAGGCAACGGGAAAGATCGTCATGGCTGTCGAGATCGCCGATCACGAAGCCGCCGCCATGATAGAACATCAAGCCGGGCAGCACGTCGGCGCTTTCGCCCAGCGGGGTGTAAACGCGCAGCGCGATCTCGCCGGCGGGGCCGGGGATAGTGCGGTTCTCGACGCGGCCGATCGGTGTCTCGCCGCCGCGGAAGACGCTGGCGCGCATCGCGGCGCGCGCCGCCTGCGGCCCGATCTCGTGCAGCTTGGGCAGCTTCAGCGCCGCCATCTGGTCGAGGATGTTGCGGACATGGACGTCGAGGGACATGGCGGATCTTCCCTTATGTCGATTGACGAAGCTTATCCCAGCATCGCCGCAATGGCCTTGACCGCGCTGGCGAGCGCCTCGCGCGCCTGGGGCACGATCGCCTGGAAATAGATGAAGTCGTGGACCATGTCGGCGAAATCGGCAATCTCGACCTTCACGCCGGCGGCGCGCAGCTTGTCGGCATATTGCATGCCCTCGTCGTGCAAGGGATCGTAGCCGCCGAGCATGACATAGGCGGGCGGCAGGCCCGACAGATCCTTGGCGCGCAGGGGTGAAATCCTGGGATCGCTAAGGTCGGCGCCGGCGGGAAGGTAGCTCGCATAGAACCAGTCGAGCGTTTCCTTTTCGAGGAAATAGCCGACGGCGAATTCGCGCATCGAGGCGGTCTCCTCGCCCACCTGCACGACGGGAAACAGCAGCATCTGGGCGGCGAGCTTGACGCCGCCCTTGGCCTTGGCGAGCTGGGCCACTTCGGCCGCCAGCGCGCCGCCGGCGCTGTCGCCGCCCACCGCGATGCGGTTGGCGTCGACGCCGATCTCGGCGGCGTTCTGCGCGATCCAGGCGACGACGGCGAAGGCATCGTCCAGCGCGGCGGGGAATTTGTGCTCCGGCGCGAGGCGGTAATCGACCGAGATCACGCGCAGGCCACCCTCGTTCGCCATGATGCGGCAGAGGCCGTCCACCACCTCGACGCTGCCGATGACGAAGCCGCCGCCGTGATAATAGACGAGCGTCGGCATCGCCTCCTTGCCCGCCGCGACCGGGGTATAGACACGCACGGGAATCGGGCCACCGGGGCCGGGCACCGTCAGGTTCTCGGTCTTGCCGACGGGCACGTCGCGCGGGCCCACCATCTGCATCATCGCGTACATCTGTTCGCGGCCGGCGACGGCGCCGATGTGCTGCAGCTTGGGCATGCTCGCGGCCTTCATCTGGTCGAGCAGGCCCTTGACGATGGGATCGAGCGGCATGGGTATCCGGGTGTTGGTTGGGACCGGGAGTGTGAGGGCAAGCGCGGGCGCGACGCAAGATGGGGTGAGCCTACCCTCCCTCAAGGGGAAGGTAGATTCAATGCAGCGTCACCGGGCTCAGCGGGTCCAGGCGGTTTTCGGCGATGTCGTCGAGCAGGACGCACAAGGTCTGCCAGAACTGCGCGCGGTCGCGGGCGCCTTCGGCCTCCAGGCACAGGACGGCGCGCCGCGCGTAGTCGCGCGCGTCGATGCCGTGCTCATCGACCAGGTCGGCCGCGATGCGGCACAGATCGTCGGCTGTCAGGAGGCTTGTCGCATGCATGGCGTCATCTCAGCAAAAAGACCTGAGCGCCACGTTAACGGGTCGCGCGCGCCGGGAAATACGCATTGTCTACGCACGTAGAAACACGTCCCGGAACCGTGTCGCGGGCTCGAAAGCGCTCAAAGCGGGGAAATTTCGCGAGACCGCTTCTAGGAAATCTCGATCACCTCCGGATCGGGCGCGGCGGCGAACAGCTTGTCGACCAGCACGCGGCGGCGGTCCATCGTGGCGCGCTGGTTGACATAGCCCTTGTCGGTGATCTCGTGGCCGTCCACCGAGGGCGGCTCGGCCATCAGGATGACGCGCCGGATGCGCGACGACGAGCCCGTCTGCTCGCGGTTATAGGCGGCGAACTTCTCCCGCACGAAGGCGCGGACCTTTTCGTCCTTCACGATCTCGGCCGGATCGGACTTGCCGCTGAGCGCGGCCGCCGCCGCGGCGACCGGCCAGGCGAGCAGGCCGACGAAGGGCTTGTCCTGCCCGCACACCACGCAATCGAAGATCAGCGGCGAAGCGGCGGCGACGGCGTGGGCGCGGAGCGTGCCGGCCGAGACCCAGGTGCCGCTGTCGAGCTTGAAATCCTCCGTCACGCGGCCGTCGAAGACCAGGCCCTGCGCCGGATCGCTCTCGTCGATGAACTTCGCGGCGTCGCCGAGGCTGTAGAAGCCTTCATCGTCGAACGCGGCGGCGGTCAGGTCGGGGCGCTTGTGATAGCCGGGCGTGACGGTCGGACCCTTCACCCGCACTTCGAGCTTGGTGCCGTTGGGCACGAGCTTCAGCGTGATGCCGGGCAGCGGCAGGCCGATCAGGCCGACGCGCTCGGTGATCCAGTGGACCACGGTCACGCCCTGCGTCTCCGTCGCGCCGTACATCGTCGTCATCGGGATGCGCTCGCCGGTCGAGGCGATGGCGAGCGCCTGGAAGCGCTCATAGATGTCCTGGCTCAGAGTCGCGCCGCCATAGCCGGCCATGCGCAGCTTCTTGAAGACGTGGTCGCGCAGGGTCTCGTCGCGCTCCATCGCGTCGCACAGCCAGCCGAAGGCGATCGGCGCGGTGCCGATGCCGAGCGGGGTGATGTCGCGCAGATTGCGGATCGTCTCGTCGAACAGGCCGGGGATCGGCTTGCCGGCGTCGAGATAGATCGTGCCGCCGGCATTGATCTGGTTGTTGAAGCCGATATTGCCGGCGCTGATATGGTTCCACGGCATCCATTCCAGGCTCTGCGGGATCTCGTCGGGATTGGGCGGCTCGGTGCGCAGCGCCTCCTGCGCCGCGATCACGGCGCACATCATGCCATGGGTCTGCACCACGCCCTTGGGCATGCCGGTCGAGCCGGAGGTGAAGAGATATTTCGCCGTCGTGCCGTGATGCAGCGCCTCCGTCGCCCGGGCGACGTCGGGCGAGGGGTTGGTGCGGATCAGGTCTTCGTAAGGTGTCGTCTCGCGGCCGGGAACCGGCATCGCGGTCACGACCTCGACACCGCCCAGCGGCAGCGCGGCCAGGGCGCGGGCGTAGAGCGGCCCCTGCTCGGCGAAGATCATCTTGGGCTCGGCGACGGCGAAGACGTGCTTGAGCTTGGAGTGATCGCCCGACATCAGCGAATAGGCGACCGAGACCGGCGCGATGGGAACGCCGGCGAACATCGCGCCCAGCATCATCGTGGCGTGCCGGATCGAGTTGCCCGACAGGATCATCAGCGGCGTGTCGGCATTCATGCCGCGGCTGAGCAGCGCCTGGGCGACGGCCTGGGCGCGTTCGTACATCTCGCCATAGGTGATAAAGCGCCAGTCGCCGGTCTTGCCGCCTTCGAGCGGCACCCGCTCGCCGATGAAGTTGCGCTCGGGATGCTTTTTCGCCCGGTCCGCGAACAGATGGGCGATGGAGCGGTGCATCGGCCCCAGCGCGTGAGTCTGCGCGATATACACCGTGCCATCGGGCATTTTGCGCAGATCGATCGCCGGCGGCTTCTGCGGCAGCGGCCGGAACGGCGGCAGGTCGGTGTTTTTCACCTGGATATTCATGGTCTTGCTCCCCGACGGCCCGAACTACACTTCGGGTCCGTGAATCATTATATTTCCCCGCAAGGACCGGTATAATTGCCGGTCTCCGGCGAGGTTTCATCCGCATGCGCGGCAAAAGCGTGTTGCTCATCATCGGCGGCGGGATCGCCGCCTACAAGTCCCTGCTGCTGATCCGCCTGCTGCAGAAGCGCGGCATCGGCGTGCGCGCGATCCTGACCAAGGCCGGGGCGGAGTTCGTCACCCCGCTTTCCGTTGGGTCACTTACCAAGGACAAGGTCTATCAGGACCTGTTCGACCTGACCGACGAGGCGGAGATGGGCCATATCGCGCTGTCGCGCTCGGCCGATCTGGTCGTGGTGGCGCCGGCGACAGCCGATTTGATCGCCAAGGCGGCGAACGGGCTGGCGAACGATCTGGCCTCCACGACGCTGCTGGCGACCAACAAGCCGGTGCTGATGGCGCCGGCGATGAACGTGCAGATGTGGCATCGCGCGGCGACGCAGCGGAACCTGGAGCGCCTCGCGGCGGACGGCGTGACTTTCGTCGGGCCCAATGACGGCGAGATGGCCGACGGCGAGACCGGCCTCGGCCGGCTGGCCGAACCGGAGGAGATCGCCGATGCGGTGGAACGCGCGCTCTCCGCGTCGCGCGCGCTGGATGGGTTCAAGGCGCTGGTGACGGCGGGGCCGACGCAGGAGCCGCTCGATCCGGTGCGCTTCATCGCCAACCGGTCGTCGGGCAAGCAGGGCTATGCCATCGCCGACGCGCTGGCGCGCGCGGGCGCCGAGGTCGCGCTGGTGTCGGGGCCGGTGGAGCTGGCGGCGCCGGCGGGCGTGAAGCTGCTCAAGGTCACGACCGCGCGCGAGATGCTGGCGGCCTGCGAGAGCGCCCTGCCCGCCGATGTCGCGGTGATGGCGGCCGCGGTCGCCGACTGGCGGCCGGAGGTCGTGGCGAACAGCAAGATCAAGAAGGAGAAGGACGCGGCGGCGCCGGCCATCCGGCTGGTCGAGAACCCGGACATCCTGGCGACGCTGTCGCGCCATGCGCGGCGGCCGCGACTGGTGATCGGCTTCGCGGCGGAGACCGACGACGTAATCAAGCACGCGATCGAGAAGCGGACGCGCAAGGGCTGCGACTGGATCGTGGCGAACGATGTGAGCCCGGCGACGGGGATCATGGGCGGCGACCGCAATACGGTGCATATCGTGACGGCGAACGGCGTCGAGGACTGGCCGGAGATGGCGAAGACCGATGTCGGCACGCGGCTGGCGGCGCGGATCGCGGATGCGCTGAAGGGGGCGGCGTGATGGCGCCCCCATTGGTTGCACGCCCCCTTACCTCTCCCGCTTGCGGGAGATGTCGAAAAATGCGTCAGCATTTTTCGGGTGAGGGGATGCCTGCCGCGAACGACCCCTCACCCGAAATTCGCTGCGCGAATTTCGACCTCCTGCTCCGCTTCGCTCCGCGTCCGCACGCTGTCGCTACGGACCCCGCGAAGCGGGAGAGGTTGTCGGAGCGAAATAACCGCTTATGAAAATCAATATCCTCCGCCTGCCCCATGCCCGCGACCTCGCTTTGCCCGCCTATGCCACGCAGGGCGCGGCGGGGTTGGATCTCGTCGCCGCCATTCCGGAAGACTACGAACTCGCCCCCGGCAAGCGCCTGCTCGTACCCACCGGCGTCGCCATCGAATTGCCGCCGGGCTTCGAGGCGCAGGTGCGGCCGCGCTCCGGCCTCGCGGCCAATCACGGCATCACCGTGCTCAACGCGCCGGGCACCGTCGATTCCGACTATCGCGGCGAACTCAAGGTCGTGCTGATCAATCTCGGCGAGGCGCCGTTCGCGATCTCGCGCGGCATGCGCATCGCGCAGATGGTGATCGCGCGGCACGAACATGTCGAACTCGTCGAGGCCACCGCGCTGTCCGACACCGCGCGTGGCGCCGGCGGGCACGGCTCCACCGGACTCCACACAGCGAAACAGACGTGACGATGCTGAAACTCTCGCGCAAGACCCTGCTGGCGCTCGAAGCGGTGATCGACATCGCGTTTAACGCGCGGCCCGAGCCGGTGCAGGCCAAGGAGATCACCGCCCGCCAGGGCGTGCCGCAGCGCTATCTCGAACAGGTGATGCAGCAGCTCGTGCGCGCCGGCGTGCTCAAGGGCGTGCGCGGGCCACGGGGCGGCTATCGCCTCGCAAGGGAGCGGCGGCGCATCTCGGTCGGCGACGTGGTGCGCGTGGCCGAAAGCCTGGAGGACGAGGACGCCGAGCCGATCGATCCGCGCTCCGAGCTCGGCATGCGGATCGTGGGGCCGCTGATCCAGACGCTGCAGGACGAGGTGATGGCGCGGCTGGACGCGATCTCGATCGAGGATCTGTGCCAGCGCGCGCGCACGGCCGGCGTGGATTGCGGCGGCGGGGCGACGGCGGATTTTACCATTTAGGAGAGCACGCATGGAACAAGGCAAGCCCGGGCGCGGCCGCATCTACGATTCGATCACAGAGACCATCGGCGATACGCCGCTGGTGCGGATGAACCGATTGCCGAAGGAGGCGGGCGTCAAGGCGGACATCCTCCTCAAGCTCGAATTCTTCAACCCGCTGTCGAGCGTGAAGGACCGCATCGGCGTCGGCATGATCGAAGCGCTTGAGAAACAGGGCCTCATCACGCCCGGCAAGTCGACGCTGGTCGAGCCGACCAGCGGCAATACCGGCATCGCGCTGGCCTTCACCGCCGCCGCCAAGGGCTACAAGCTGATCCTCGTCATGCCGGATTCGATGTCGCTGGAGCGGCGCAAGATGCTGAGCCTGCTCGGCGCGGAGATCGTGCTGACCGAGGCGGCCAAGGGCGGCATGCGCGCCGCCATCGCCAAGGCGCACGAGATCGTCGCGACGACGCCCGGCGCGGTGATGCCGCAGCAATTCGAAAATCCCGCCAACTCGGACATCCACGCCAAGACGACGGCGCTGGAGATCTGGAACGACACCAAGGGCGCGGTGGACGCGGTGATCAGCGGCGTCGGCACCGGCGGCACGATCACCGGCGTCGGCCATGTGCTGAAGGAGAAGAAGCCGGGCGTGCGGATGGTGGCGGTGGAGCCCGAGGACTCGCCGGTGCTGTCCGGCGGGCCGCCGGGGGCGCATCCGATCCAGGGCATCGGCGCGGGCTTCGTGCCGGCGATCCTCGACCGCAAAGTCATCGACGAGATCGTCACGATCTCCAACGAGACCGCGTTCGAGACCGCGCGCCGGGCGGCGCGGCTGGAAGGCATCGCGGTCGGCATCTCGTCGGGCGCGGCCATCGCCGCGGCGCTGGAAGTCGGCGCGCGGCCCGAAATGGCGGGCAAGACCATCGTGGTGATCATCCCGAGCTTCGCGGAACGCTATCTCTCGACGGCGCTGTTCGAGGGGCTGTAGCCGCCCGCGCCTACAGATCGAATTCGATGTGGACCGTGTCCAGCGTCAGCTCCTTGCCGTTCAGGGCGGCGTAGAGACCGCGGGCCGGCGCGTTGTCGGTGTCGGTCAGCACCCAGGCGATCTTGCAGCCGACGGCGCGGGCCCGGTCCAGCAGCGCGGAGAGAACCGCCTTGGCGAGGCCGCGGCCGCGATGGGTCGGCGCCGTGCCGACCTCGTTGACGAACAATTCGCGCGCCTTGTCGGGATGGATGTAGTCGACGCCCGAGGCGAAGGCGACGACCACGCCCTTGTCGATCGCCACCGCGATGTGGTGATGCGGATCGGCGAGGAATTCGCGCGCCAGCTCGGGCTCGATGTCGTTGTCGAACACGGCCGGCGCGATGTGGGCGAGGACGGCCTCCTCGCCCTTTTCCAGCAGGCGGACCTCGATGCTCACGCCCGTATCCAATGGGCGTAGGGCGCGGGCAACGTCCATTTGAAGTCCTTCACCTCCAGCGCCTTCGCCGCGTGATAGGGCCATTGCGGATCGTCCAGCATGGAATGCGCCAGCATGATGAGATCGGATTTGCCGTCGCGCACGATCTGGTCGGCCTGTTTCGGCTCGCTGATGAACCAGCCGACGCCGACCGGGATGCCGGCCTCCTTCTTGAAGCGCTCGGCGAAGGGCACCATGAAGGCCGGGCCCCAGGGCACCGCCGACATGTCGGGCGTGTTGAAGCCGAGGCTGACATCCACGAGGTCCAGGCCCAGCGCCTTCAGGCGGCGGACCAGCTCGATGGATTCCTCGACCGTCTGGCTTTCGGGAATGAAGTCGGAGATGCCGAGCTTGGCGGTCAAGGGCAGGTTCGCCGGCCATGCCGCGCGCACCGCGGCGAAGGTCTCCAGGATGAAGCGGATGCGGTTCTCGAAGCCGCCGCCATATTCGTCGGTCCGCTTGTTGGCGATGGGCGAGAAGAAACTCTGCGCCAGATAGCCATGGGCGAAATGCAGCTCCAGCCATTCGAACCCGGCGGCCGCGGCGCGCCTGGCGGCGGCGGCGAAGTCATTCCTTACACGGATAATCTCGTCCTTGGTCATCGCGTGCGGCGTGCGCGGCAGGTTGCCGCCGAAGGCCTCGGCGGAGGGGCCGATCGGCTCCCAGGCGCGCGGATCGTCCGGCTTCATGTGGTCGTCGCCCTCCCAGGGGCGGTTGGCGGACGCCTTGCGGCCGGCATGGGCGATCTGGATGCCCGGCACGGCGCCACGCGCTTTCAGGAACGCGGTGACGCGCTCCCACTGCGCGCCGCGGTCGTCGGACCAGATGCCGGTGTCGCCCGGCGTGATGCGCCCTTCCGGCGAAACGGCGGTCGCTTCGGCGATGATCAGTCCTGCCCCGCCGATGGCGTGGGAGCCCAGATGCACCAGATGCCAGTCGGTGATGCAGCCGTCTTCGGCGGAGTATTGGCACATCGGCGCCACGACGATGCGGTTCTTGAGCGTGACGTCCTTTAACGTAAAGGGATCGAAGAGGTTGGGCATGGGTACTCCGTTACGTTGGTGCTGAATTTCCTTATGAGACGGGTCCGGCGGCTTTCAAGGCCTTGGCCAACAGATCGGGCCGGTCGGTGCAGATGCCGTCCAGGCCGAGCGCGATCAGGCGCTTCATGTCGGCGGAGTCGTTCACCGTCCACGCGCCAACTTTGAGACCCAGCGATCTGGCATGCGCCACCGCTTCGGGCGTTGCGTCGATGAAATCGGCGAACCAGCCGTCGCCGCCCGCCGCCTTGATCGCGCGCTGGATGGAACCGCCATAGTTCACCGCGTCGAAGCCGGCCGCCCAGGGCGAGGTGCCGGTCTCGGCCCAATGGCGCAAGAGGAGGTTGGCGGGCTTGTCGCCTTCCTTGGCCGGGCCGAGGAAGGTGTCGAGTTCCATCGTCGTGAACCAGCATTCAACGCCGGGCGCGATCTTCTTGGTATGGATCAAGCCGGACCAGTCGAAGCCGACGAAGATGGTGCGGTCGAGATAATCCGCCTTCTTCAACACGGCGACCGTGGCCTCGGCGAGCGCGAGCGGATCGGCGGACAGGTCGCGGTCGAAGAAGGAGGTCTTCAACTCGACCTGAAGCTTGAACGGCTTCTTGGCGGCGGATGTAACTTCCAGCACCTGCGCCAACGTCGGGATCGTCTCGCCGTCCATGGGCATCGTATGCGGATGTGATTTGCCATAGGGGCTGGCGGGATCGAGGCGGCCGACATCGAAGGCGCGCAATTCGCCCAGCGTCAGATCCTTGATGCGCGGCGTTGGCTTGGTGAGCCATTTGCCGCCGAGGCGGCAGATCTCCGGCTTGAGCCGGTAGTCGTGGAACACGACGACTTCGCCGTCCCTGGAAAGCTGCACGTCGAGCTCGCCGCCGTCGCAGCCGCGTGCCACCGCGTCGCGGAACGCGGCGAGCGTGTTCTCGGGATACAGGCCGGCGCCGCCGCGATGGGCGAAATTCAGGGTGGGCATGTCGCGGCCTCTTGGGGAGAGGCGCTTTTACCCGAAATAGAAGACGCCGACGAGAAGCAGCGGCGTCGCGCGGTCGCGGTCCAGGATCGGCAGGATGATGACCTCCATATGGAGTTCCTCGACCGAAGCGCGCTTCAGGCTCGAATCGACGATGATCGGCCGTCCCGTGGCGACGACCTCGTGACCCGCCGCGAGATGGTGGCGAAAATCCTCCGCCGGGAACAGCGCCGACAGGCGGGTGTCCTTGCCGATGGTGGCAAAGCGGCGGCGCACGGAGGTTCCGGCCAGGCGCACCCGGATATCGGTGCCGTCGGCGAGCGGCTGGTTGACCATGATGTTGCACAGGAGTGGGGCGATCTCGCGGGCCGGAACGTCGCGGCCGACCAGGAAGCCGTCGCCCCGCGCCATCACCGCTTGCCAATAGTCCAGCAGCCGCCGGGCGCTGGGATGGCGCGGCTCGGGAACGCGCGCGAAATCGTTGACGAGCCCGATCTCGTTGATCGGAGCGTGCTGCAAGGCTGAAGCCATGGTCCCGCGCCCTCTCCTTTGAAGGTATAACGCGCGGGCGAACGAGATGGCGCCGGCGGCCTGCTCAATCCGCTTTGCGGTTCTTGCCGATGAAGCCGAACATGTGGCCGGCGACGTTGCGGATCTGGATCTCTTCCGAGCCCTCGGTGATGCGGTAGCGGCGGTGGTGGCGGTAGATGTGCTCGAACTGCTTGTGGCGCGAATAGCCCCAGCCGCCATGCACCTGCATCGCCCAGTCCGCCGCCTCGCACACCAGACGGTTGCCGCGGTAATTGCACATCGACACCTTGTCGGAGAGATAGAGCTGGATCTCCGGCCCCGTCATGCGGTCCATCTCCCAGGCGGTGCGGTAGATCAGCCAGCGGATCATCTCCGCCTCGGTATTGAGTTCCACCAGCGGCCATTGGATCGCCTGGTTCCGGCTGAGCGGCTTGCCGAAGGGCTTGCGCGTATTGGCGTAGTCGATGCTCTCGTCGATGCAATACTGCGCCGCGCCGACGCCGGAGGCGGCCTGGCGGATGCGGTTCTCGTGCACGAAATGGCGCGCGAGCACGAGGCCGTTGTCGACCGGGCCGAACACCGCGCTGTCGGGCACCCAGACATTGGTGAAGCTGACGCGCGCGTGGTCCGTCGGCATGTTGAAGGTCCACAGGTATTCTTCGATCTTCACGCCCTCGGCGTCCATCGGCACGATCAGGCAGGTGAGCCCGCGCGCGTCGCCGTCCGGGCCGGAGGTGCGGCAGAACACCATGTCGTGGGTCGCGACATGCACGCCGGTGTTCCACATCTTCTCGCCGTTGATGCGCCAGCCATTGCCGTCCTTGACCGCGCGGGTCTCCATCCAGGTCGCGTCGGAGCCGTGCTTGGGTTCGGTGAGCCCGAAGGCGATGCGGATCGTGCCGTTCATCATGCCGGGCAGCAGCGTCTTCTTCTGCTCCTCGGTGCCGAAATCGCGATACATGAGAACTTGCGGGAAATTGCCGACCACCGAGCTTTCGTTCTGCAGATCGTTGTGCAGGCCGAGACCCTTGGCGGCGAGATGCTCGCGGATGATCGCCATGGCGAGATTGCCGATGTTCCTGCCGCCGAACTCCTCCGGCAGCGCGAGACGCAGGAAGCCGGCGGCGTCGGCGCGGCGGCGCATTTCGCGCAGCAGCAGTTCCCACTCCTTGCGCGGCAGCCCGCCATGCTCGAAATCGGTGCGGGCCCATTCGCGGCGGTGATCGAAGAAGCGGTCGTTGTCGTCCTGCTTCTGGAGCGGAACGATCTCGCGCTCGATGAACGCGTCGATGTCGGCGAGCAGCGTCTTGATGTGTTCGGGAATCGTGAAGTCCATGGCGGCGTCCTTCCGGGATAGCGGTTGGACGAAGCGTAGCGCGACGGCGCGCGCGCGGTCGAGCGGGCGGTGACGCAACGGAAGTCGTCAGGGCGAGCGGGCACCCGGTTGCGACGCGCCCGGCACGATCTGGCGCAGGCAGGACTGCGCCAGGATATGGCGCACCTGCTCGCCCTCGCCGAGCGGCAGCCAGAGACCCTCCGTGTACAGATCGTGCAGCAGGCTTCCCGTGATGCGCCGCGAGATGCTGCGCGCCGGCTCGGCGGTGATCAGCACATGGCGCAGCACGGCGCCGAAGCGAAGCCGGATGCCCGGATCGGGATGCTGCGAGACGAACTTGCCGGTCTGGTCGTCGTCGAGGCCGGGGAACACGCTGGTGCCGACGAGGCGGGCGCGAAAGTCCGCGCCGTTGTCGACCACGTCGTAGATGTGGATATAGCGCAGGCAATGCTTGAGGTCCTTGGGCAGGACCTCCGCGCGCGCAGGCATGCGGCGCTCGCCCTTCAGCCTGCTCCAATAGTCGAGCGTGAAGCGCAGATTGGCGTCCTCGACGCTGGCGGCCGGCAAGATGTCCGCGGGCACGGGTTCGGAATAATATCTGTGCCGGTCTTCTGGCGTCACCGCGGATCACTCCAACACATCAACGACCGCTCGGTCACCCAACCATAACAGAGTCGTGACGGCTTCCGCCTCAACGGCCGCGACGATTTTCGCGTGTGCGGATGCGAAAGTGTTTCCCATCGTACCGAGCGCGTGGGCAACCTTTTGTTCGCGAGCGGAACGCGTTGAGTTCGCGCGAAGAACAAGCCGCGATGAGCGAAGGCGCCGGCTTGTCGCCGCCGTCGGCGTCCGCCACACTTTGCGCCTGCGCGAAACGGAGAGCGGGTTTTCATGGCGGTATTCGACGATACGGTCCGGCCGGCGGCACGGGCGGAAAGCCCCGGATACCAGACGCTGCTGGTCGGCCTGCTCAGCCTGAATTTCGGCATCCTGTTCTTCGACCGCAACGCGCTGAACTTCCTGATGCCGTTCGTGAAGCCGGATCTCGGCCTTTCGAACACGCAGGTCGGGTTGACCGCCTCGGCGCTGTCCTTCACCTGGGCGATCGCCACGATCCTGATCGGCGCCGCCTCCGACCGCAGCGGGCGGCGCAAGCCGCTTTTGATCGCGGCGACGATCGCGTTCTCGCTGTGCTCGCTGCTGAGCGGCCTGGCCGCGTCGTTCCTGACGCTGATGGGCGCGCGCCTCCTGATGGGCGTGGCCGATGGCGGCGTGGCGCCGATCTCGCAATCGATGACGGCGCTGGCGGTGGCGCCGGAACGGCGCGGCCTCGCCATGGGCATCATGCAGAATCTCGGCTCGAACCTGTTCGGCTCGATCTTCGCGCCGGTGCTGCTGGTGATGTTCGCGACCGCCTATGGCTGGCACACGGCGTTCTACATCACCGCCCTGCCCGGCCTGCTGTCGGCGCTGCTGTTGTGGCTGTTCGTGCGCGAGCCGCAGGCACAGGCGCATGAAGGCGCGTCCGGCGAAACCTTCGCCCAGCGCTTCCGCTTCATCCTCGCCCAGCGCAACATCGTGATCTGCGGATTGCTGTCGATCCTGCTGGTGTCCTATCTCGTGGTGTGCTGGGCGTTCATGCCGCTGTTCCTGACCGCGGTGCGCGGCTTCTCGCCGGAAGCGATGGGCTGGCTGATGGCGATCCTCGGCGTCTCCGCCACGATCGGCAGCTTCGCGGTGAGCGGCATCTCCGACCGCATCGGCCGCAAGCCGGTGATGATCATCGCCTCCTTCATGGGCGTGATCCTGCCCCTGGGCGCCCTCTTCTTCGACGGCCCGGTCTGGATCCTGGCGGCGCTGTTCGCGGTCGGCTGGGTCCTGACCGGGCTGTTCCCGCTGTTCATGGGCACGGTGCCGAGCGAATCGGTGGGGCCGCATCACATGGCGACCGCCATCGCGATGGTGATGAGCGTGGGCGAGATCGTGGGCGGCGTGCTCGCGCCGGCGCTGGCCGGCTATGCCGCCGACGCGGCGGGGCTCGGCGCGCCGCTATGGATCATGATCGGGCTGTGCCTGGCCGGTGGCCTGCTCGCGTTCGACCTGCGCGAGACCGCGCCGGCCGTGGCAAAGTAATCGCGGCGCGAATTCTTTTCGCGAGGTCCCTTGACTTGGTTTTTTCGCGCGCCTAGAAGCCGCGTCCTCACGGGCAATCGTGCGCGTGAATCGAACATGAGCAAGGCCATGCAGCGCGAATTGAATCGCACCGCGAAACTGCCAAGCGGCTATCGGCCGTTTGACGGCGCACGCCCGGCTCATGGGAGCGGACTCGCGTAAAGCGAGCCCGACATCTGCTTACCGCAGACCCTCCCGAGCCGCGCTCCGGAGGGTTTTTTGTTTCCTTCGCGGCGCCCCGTTCGAAAACCAAAACCGCCGGCGCGGAGCCGGCACGGGAGACCCGGATCCCGGGCGCCCGCGCGGAGACGCGCGCGCGCCGCGAGCGCGGGGCCTGCTGGAGGGAACGGCGCGAGCGATCGCGGTCCACCGATAGCAGGGCGAACCAAAGAGGGTTCGCTTCGGCGGCGCGCCATTGTCCAGAGCGCCGCGACTGAATTTGTTTTTCGATTTGCCCGCGGAAGCGGGCTCAACGAACGCTGGTGGTGAAGATTTCGGATACTTCGCGCCAATGGGATAGCGGGTTCGAATCTCGCCTTTGACGGCACGTACCGTGGAATCGCCTCCGCGAGGGGCGGTGTGTCGCGGGCTCCGGTCCTTTCCGCGAGGGATGGACTTGCGTTGTCGTCACTGAAACCGATTTCGCCCGTTCCCCAGCGTGCTTTCTTTCATACATACCGGTGGTGAAGAGCCCTGTTGCATCGCCACGGTGAAGGCCGGCGGGTTCGACTCCCGCCCGGCGGCGCGCAAGCGCCGCCGTAGCTCAGCGGCAGAGCGTCACTGCCTCGCAAGAGGCTCTACAGGCTCGGTTGTTCCCCGGTATTTCATCCATTCGCCCGCACGGGCGAAGGCGGTGGTGAAGATGCCTGTTACTTCGGATAGAGCGCCGCGCGAAAGCGCGGAGGCGCAGGGTTCAATGCCTGCCGGCCGCAAGGCCGTAGCTCAGCTCAGCCTTCGGGCAGCGACAGCATCGTCCGTTCCCCGCCAATCCTTTGCCGGTGGTGAAGTCGTCCGTTTCTTCGGGTACCGCAAGGCGGGGCGAAACCTGCGCGGCGGTGGTGCGAAAGCACCGTCTCGGGCGACGACTGTTCCCCGGCGCCTTGTCCCACGCGATCCGTGGTGAAGATTGCTGTTACTTCGTCTGTTAAACGAGAGGTCGCGGGTTCGAATCCCGTCGGGTGTTCCATGCACCCGTAGCTCAGCGGTAGAGCACTGGCCGAAGGGCGCAAGCCCGGAAGCGTCCCAGCATCGCCCGTTCCCGGATCGCGTGCATTTTTCACCTAGGGGATTTGAAATCCCGTCCATCCGACTAATCTCATTCAACCAGAGGGGGCCCGTCATGGCCAAGCTCAACAAGATCCTGCGCGCGTTCACCCATGAGGGGGCGCGCGCCAAGCGCTTCACGCCCGAGCAGGAGCTGAAGCGCGCGCTGATGAACTGCCTCCTGTGGGAGGACCAGTTCTACGAGGACGGCGTCACCATCGCCGACCGCATCAAGGCGCTCGTGCCGCTGGTCGAGCCGGCGCGCGTGGCGCAGCTCGCCATCGCGGCGCGCGAGGACATGAAGCTGCGCCATGCGCCGCTTCTGGTCGTGCGCGAGATGGCGCGGCACGAAAAGCACCGCGTGCTGGTCGCCGATACGCTGGCGCGCGTGATCCAGCGTCCCGACGAGATGACGGAGTTTCTCGCGATCTACTGGGCCGACGCGCTCGGACCCATGCAGCAGCGCAAGAAGCAGCCGGTCTCGGCGCAGATCAAGAAGGGCCTGGCGCGCGCCATCGCCAAGTTCGACGCCTATCGGCTCGCCAAGTACGACCGCGACGGCGCGGTGCGCATCCGGGACGTGTTGTTCCTGACGCACGCCAAGCCGAGGGACGCCGACCAGGCAAAGGTGTGGAAGCAGCTTGTCGACGGCACGCTGACCTCGCCCGACACCTGGGAAGTGTCGCTCTCAGGCGGAAAGGACAAGGCCGAGACCTTCGAGCGGCTGATCGCCGACAAGAAGCTTGGCGGGCTGGCGCTGCTGCGCAATCTGCGCCTGATGCAGAAAGCGGGCGTGGAGCGCAAGACGATCGCCGGCGCGATCGAGGCGATGCGGACGGACCGTGTCCTTCCCTATCGCTTCATCACGGCGGCGCGCTATGCGCCGGATTTCGAGCCCGAGCTCGAATCCGCGATGCTGAAGTCGGTCAAGGGTTACGCGCGGCTCGCCGGCCGCACGCGGCTCCTGATCGACGTGTCGGGATCGATGTTCTACCCGCTCTCCGCGCAGTCCGAGATGACGCGCGCGGAAGCGGCGTGTGGCCTCGCGATCCTGGCGCGCGAGGTGTGCGACGAGGTGGATATCTTCACGTTCTCCGACAAGACCGTGAAGGTGCCGCCCCGCCGCGGCTTCGCGCTGCGCGACGCGATCGTGGGCAGCCAGCCGCATGGCAGCACGCAGCTCGGGGCGGCGATCGGACAGATCGACGCCAAGGCGATGCGCCTGATCGTCTTCACCGACGAGCAGAGCCATGACCGTGTGCCGGCGCCCAAGGGAACCGGATACATGGTCAACGTGGCCTCCTACCAGCACGGTGTGGGCCACGGCGACTGGCGGCGCGTCGACGGCTTCTCCGAAGCGGTGATCGCATGGATCGCCGCGCTCGAGGACGAGCGCGTCTGAAGCAGCGGTTGGGGCCGCACTTCAACACCCCACAACCGTCATGGCTGCCCTTGTGGCGGCCATCCATGCACACGATCGGCGGTCGTGTTCATGGGTCAGGTGGTGTGCGTGAAGGGGTGAAGAGAGGCGCCGGCGGCGAAAGCTGCCGGCGCTTTTTTCTTTTGAGGCGACCGGTGATATCCTTCCGATAATAAGGGCTGGCATGACAAACAAGCTGACCTACCCTTGCCGTCTGCTTTGGGCAGGCCTTGTCGTCCTGTTGGCTTTGGGCGTCGGTGCGCATGCGTCGAACGTGCGCGATCTCGACCCCAAATTGCAGCGCATTGTCGCCTGCATGATTCGGACTGCGAAACGCCTTCCGGGCGTCGATCACGTCAGGCTGACCCTGACCGACTCACAGAGCGTCTTCAACGGCGGCCCGAGTTGGCTTCATCCGCTTGTGTCGTACAGGGCCACCGAACGGCCGGGAGACGGCTACGTCGTCACGTTCGATGCCGCACGATCCGGCGTACCGGGAAACTACGAATATTCGTTCAGCGCGAACCTGCCCGGCTTGGCTTTGCCCGGCCAGAGGCCAAGCGACTGGAAGTCCGGCGATGTCATAGGCCTGTGGAGGTCGCGCTGCCGGGCCGAAGCGAGCGCCGTATTCAATTGAGCGTATCGGGTATTGTGCACGCGCGAACGTGACTTCGCGGTCACGCATTGAACCTTTGCGTGACGACACAATTCGGTGTGTTGACTTCGAAAGATTCGGGGCGTAACCCCAACAAGTGTTCGCGGGCATGGGGCCTGCGGAAGCAACCGAGCGAGACTGATGCACAGTTCCATGTCCAAGGTCATCACGACCGCGCCTTTCCGCCCGCAGGGCGGGAAGACCGCTTTCGTCGCTCGCGAGGCAGCCGCGCGCTAGGGATACGCCCCGGCGCAGACGTCCACCCTCCCGAGCCCAGCTCCGGAGGGTTTTTTGTTGGCTTGCTGCCACCTTCGTGTCGGGTTCGGGTCTAATAAAGACAAGTCCGTATCATGACCGATATTGCCGAACTCGATCTCGAACATGCCGGCCTTCCGGTAACGGGGCACGGTCTCGACGCCTGGATCGCCGAAGGCCGCGAGCTGCTCAAGCTCGCCGGCCCGCTCATCCTCACCCAGCTCGCGCAGATGGCGATCGGCGTGACCGACACCACCATGCTGGCGCGGTTCTCGACCACCGCGCTCGCCGGCGCCGTCCTGGGCAACACGCTGTTCTATTTCTGCTGGATCCTGGGAAGCGGGCCCACCGCGGCGGTATCGCCGATGATCGCGCACATCCTGGGCGCCGACCCGGGCAACACGCGCGACGTGCGCGTGGTCGCCCGCATGGGGTTCTGGTCGGTGGTGATGGTGGCGACGCCGCTGATGGTGTTCCTGTGGTGCGCCCGGCCGATCCTCATCCTGCTCGGCCAGACGCCGGAGCTGGCGGAGGCGGCGAGCAAATTCGTCGTGCCGCTGTCCTTCGGCCTGCCCTTCAGCCTGGGCTTCCAGGTGCTGCGCAACTATTCGACGGCGCTGTCCAAGCCGCGCGCCTCGCTGATCGTGGTGTCGCTGGCCGTGCTGTTCAACGGGCTGTTCGACTATGCGCTGATCTTCGGCCATTTCGGGGCGCCGCGCCTCGGGCTCATGGGATCCGGTATCGCGAGCGCGACCTCGTTCGCCTTCACCTTCCTCGCCATGCTGACGGTCGTCCGCCTGACGCCGAAGCTGCACCGATACCGCATCTTCATCGACGCGCTGACGCCGAACTGGTCGAAGCTGAAGGAGATCTACGTGCTCGGCCTGCCGATCGGCTTCACCATGCTGTTCGAGGCGCTGCTGTTCTTCTCCTCCAACTTCATCATGGGCCATCTCGGCAAGGACGTGCTGGCGGCGCATATCGTCTCGCTCAACATCCCGTCGGTGACCTTCATGGTGCCCTTGGGCGTGGCGATGGCGGCGACGGTGCGCGTCGGCCTGGCGGCGGGCGCGGCCGACCGCGAGGCGATCCGGCGCGCCGGCTGGACGGCGATCCTGGTCGCGGCGCTGTTCATGTCGCTCTGCGCGGTGGTGCTGGCGCTCTGGCCGTTCGAGATCGCCTCGCTGATCCTGCCGGCGACGCAGGCGAACCTGCCGGCGCTGGCGCTGGCGGTGACGTTCCTGCACGTGGCGGCGGCGTTCCAGCTGTTCGACGGCGTGCAGGTCGCGGCGGCGCTCAGCCTGCGCGGGTTGAAGGACGCCCGCGCGCCGATGTGGATCGCGGGCGCGAGCTATTGGCTGGCCGGCTTCCCGACCTGCATTTTCCTGGGCTTCGGCCTTGGGATGCAGGGGTTCGGGATCTGGATCGGGCTCGCCTTCGGGCTCCTGGTCGCCGCCGTCTTGCTGTGCTGGCGGTTCTGGTACATGTCGCGGGATCGGTAAGGCGCGGCGGCATTTCTGTCGGAAGTTTCACGCGGAAATGCCGCCGGTTGCCGGTTTGAGCGGGCCGGCGCCGCCAACCACTATTGGTAAGTTCATAAGACCGGAGTAGGATTGGATTCGATGAGGTTCGAGGACTACGCCATGCGCGCCTTGGGGATCGGTTTCGCAGTCCTGCTGGCCACGGCCGCGCCGGCCTTCGCCAACGGCATCACGACCATCACGGCGCGGATCACGAGCTATGCCCCGGCCGATCCGGGCGGCGACGGCATCCCGACCGTGACGCGCGGCACGCAATTCGCGATCGCCTGCGACGGCATCCGGTCGAGCGGCGCCGATGTGCGCGTGGTGATGTCGCTGGACGCCAAGGCGGGCGACGCGCCGACCGGCTATTCGGCGGTGCTGGCGACACGGCAGACCGTGGCGCGCCATACGGTACAGGTGCAGGTGCCGGACGTTCCCGATCTGGCGAACCACACGGTGAATGTGCGGGTCTATGTCACCGACGCGAAGGGCACCAAGGCCTGCGACGCGGGCCGGGTGCGGATCGTCTGATCAGAGCTTGTAGGGAATACGGATCGTCGGATCGATCTTTGCGAAGTCCTTTGCATCGCGCGTGACGAAGAGACGGCCCGTGACTTGCGCCGACGCCAACGAGATGGCGTCGGGGAGCTTCAACCGATACACCCGGCGCAGACGAACGGCGCGCTCGCACACGGCATCGTCCAACGGGATGCGTTCGAAGCGATCGAGAAAAGCCCGCGTGCCGACTTCCGAGGCGGGCGTGGCACCGACCATGACTTCGATCCATCCGATCGTGCTTATCGCCGCCGTGGGATGGCGCGAAAGCTCCGCGATGGCCGGCGGAACGCGATTGAGATAGTCGATCAGGATGCTCGTATCGACCAGCACGCCTACCATTCGGAACGGATCTTGCGCTGGTATTCCAGCCCGTCGATCTTGCGGTCGCCCCACAGCCCGAACGCGGGATCGTCCGCGCCAAAGGACCGCTTGCGGCCGAGATAGTCGGTCACCGCCTCGCGGATGATCGCGGCGCGCGAGGTTTTGCGCGCCTTCGATAGGCGTGTCAGCTCCTTGAGCTGCTTGTCCGGGATGTCGACCAGCGTTCGCATGACGATATCATAGTGATATCGCCCCTGTATATCAATCCTAGAGGAACGGCAGAACCGCCAGCACGCCGAGGGCGCCGGCGGCGATCCAGATCGCGATGCGGACGTGCCGTGTCTGTGACACCTGGGCGGTGGCGATCAGCCTCACCGAATCCGGATGCAGCCTGACGCCCCCGTCGGCCAGCATCGCGGAGACGATCTCGGCATTGCGCAGGAGCTGCGGCAGGTTCTGTGCCACCCTGCCCATCGCCGTCAGCCCGTCGGCGGCGTCGCGCAGCCGCGCCTCGGGACCCATGCGCTCAATCATCCATTTCTCGACCACGGGACGGCTCGCTTCCCAGATGTCGAAATCCGGATCGAGCGAACGCGCCACGCCCTCGACCACCACCATGGTCTTCTGAAGCAGGAGAAGCTGCGGCTGCGCTTCCATCTCGAAGCGGCGCGTGGTGTCGAAGAGCTGCTGCAGCAGCCGCGCCATCGAAACGTCCTTCACCGGGCGGCCGAAGATCGGCTCGCCGATGGCGCGCAACGCCTGCGCGAAGGTCTCCACCGGATGATGCGCCGGCACGAAGGCGACATCGTAATGCACCTGCGCCACGCGGCGGTAGTCGCGCGCGAGGAAGCCGGCCAGCGTCTCCGCCATGAAGCGGCGCATGGTCTCGTCGAGCCGGCCCATGATGCCGAAATCGACCGCCACGAGCCGGCCCTCGGCGTCGACGAACAGGTTTCCCGGATGCATGTCGGCATGGAAGAAACCGTCGCGCAGCGCCTGGTTGAGGAAGCTGCGGATCACGAGCATGGCGATGCGCCTGGGATCGTGGCCGGCGGCGATCAGCGCGTCGCGGTCGCGGATCCCGATGCCGTCGATCCATTCGCTGGTCATCACCTTGTCGGAGGTGCGGTTCCAGTCGATATGCGGCACGCGGAAATCGGGATCGGACCGCGTGCGCTCCTCCAGCTCCGAGGCGCCGGCGGCTTCCATCCGCAGATCGAGTTCGAGCGCGACGGACGCGGCCAGCATGTCCACCACCGCGCGGGGGCGCAGGCGGCGCGACGCCGGGATCCAGCGCTCGGCGAGGCGCGCGGCGAGTGCGAAAGCGGACAGGTCGCGGCCGAAATCGGCGACGATGTTGGGGCGCAGCACCTTCACCGCGACGCGCACCGGCGGATCGGTCGCGGTCAGCCCGTCATGCACCTGGGCGATGGAGGCGGCGGCCACCGGCTCGGACAGCGCGGCGAACAGGCTGTCGACGGGGCGATCGAGCGCATCGGCGATGACCGCCCGCGCCTGTGCGGTGGGGAAAGGCGGCAGGCGATCCTGGAGTTGTTCGAGCGCGGTCGCGACCTCGTCGCCGACGATGTCGGGCCGCGTCGCCAGCACCTGGCCGAGCTTGATGTAAGCGGGGCCGAGGCTCTCCAACGCGCGCGCCAGCCGCACGCCGGGCGGCGCCGTGTCGTTCTTGGCGCGTCCGCTGCCGAGCAACCGCCGCGCCAGCCGCGCCGATGGCGGCAGCAGGGCTTCGTATTCCTTGGGGAACAGTGCGTCGTTGCGCGCCAGCACGCGCGCGGCGTGCCACAGGCGCCGGTAGTCGGCGAGGGCGCTCATATCTTCCAGGCCGAATGCATCGCCGCGATGCCGCCGGTGAGGTTGCGGACCTTCACCTGCGAAAGGCCCGCCGTCTCGATCATCTTGGCGAAAGCGCGTTGCGGCGGGAAGCGGCGGATGCTTTCGGCGAGATAGCGATAGGCCTCGGCGTCGCCGGCCACCATCGCGCCAAGCCTCGGCAGCACGTTCAGCGAATAGGCGTCGTAGAGCGCATCGAGCCCCGGCGCGTCGACGCGCGAGAATTCGAGGCAGAGGAAGCGCCCGCCCGGCTTCAGCACGCGCCGTGCCTCGGCCAGCGCCTTGTCGATATGCGTCACATTGCGGATGCCGAAGGCGATCGTATAGGCGTCCATGCTGGCGCTCGGGATCGGCAGCGCCTCGGCGTCGCCGGTGACCCATTCGATGGCGCGTTCGCCCTTGGCCTCGGCGCGGCGCACGCCCTCGCCCACCATGTCGGCATTGATATCGCAGACCACGATCTCGGCCGCGCCGCCTTTGGCGCGCACGGCATCGGCGATGCGGAAGGCGATGTCGCCGGTGCCGCCGGCGACATCGAGCACGCGCCAGCCGGGGCGCGGGTTCAGCCATTCGACGAAGGCGTCCTTCCACAGCCTGTGGACGCCAGCCGACATCAGATCGTTCATCAGGTCGTATTTCGAGGCGACGGAGGAAAACACCTCGCGCACGAGGGCTTCCTTCTCGGCCTCCGGGACGTCGCGAAATCCGAAGCTGGCGGTGGTGTTGCTGTCACTCATTGACCGAACCATACAATATTGTCATCCCGGACGCGTAGCGCAGCGAAGCGATCCGGGACCTATTGTGACGTTTCGCCATGGGTCCCGGCTCTCGCTTCGCTCGGCCGGGATGACAGGATTAAGGCATGCCCGAACTGCCCGAAGTCGAAACCGTCCGGATGGGGCTTTTGCCCGTGATGGAGGGCCACCGCTTCACCCATGTCGAGACGCGGCGCGGCGGTCTGCGCGTGCCGTTCCCGAACGACTTCGCCGGGCGGCTGACGGGGCGGCGCGTGACGCGGCTGTGGCGGCGGGCGAAATACATCCTGGGCGATCTCGACGACGGCGAGACGCTGGTCATCCATCTGGGCATGAGCGGGCGGATGAGCGTGCATGTCGCGGGCGCCGCCAGGAAGCTCGGCACTTACGTCCACGATCTCGGCGACGCGACGGTCGGCACCGACAAGCATGATCACGTCGTGATGGACACCGATGCGCCGGCGCGGATCGTGTTCAACGACCCTCGCCGCTTCGGCCTGATGCTGCTGGTCCAGACCGATCAGCTGGGCGAGCACAAGCTGTTCCAGGGCCTCGGCATCGAACCCCTGTCGGGCGAATTCGACGCGGCGTATCTGGCCGCGGCGCTCAAGGGCAAGAAGACGCCGATCAAGTCGGCGCTGCTCGACCAGCGGGTGATCGCGGGGCTCGGCAATATATATGTGTGCGAGGCGCTGTTCCGGGCGGGCATCTCGCCCACGCGGCTGGCGGCGAAGGTGCGCCCCGACCAGGTCGCGCTGCTGGTGCCGGCGATCAAGGCGGTGCTGCGCGAGGCGATCAAGGCCGGCGGCTCGTCCCTGCGCGACCACAAGCGCACCGACGGCGAACTTGGCATGTTCCAGCACAATTTCGCGGTCTATGGCCGCGAGGGCGAGCCCTGCTCCGGCGGCAAGGGAACGATCAAGCGCATCGTGCAGGCAGGGCGGTCGACGTTCTATTGTCCGAAGTGTCAGCGATAGTCTCTCCGGCAAATGACGCCGAATTAACCTTACAGGCCGCCGGTTTTTACTTCGCCTTAGGCGGCGGCGCGCAGATTGCGCGGCGTCGCGCCGTATCGGCGCGGCATATGAAACGGAACGTCGTCGTTTTGGGGAACGATGGGTTCACGCCTGAGCAGGAGTCTGCGCATGAGCGTTGCCCGTCAGCCATTCCCCGATTCCATCGTCCGCACGCTGATGATGCGCGGCGGCGTCGCGCTGGGACCGCTCATGCCGGAGGACACCGGCAATCTCTTCCTGTGGACCAACGACATCGAGACCGCGGGCCTGGACCTGCCCTACCGGCCGATCGACGGCGTCGCGTTCGCCAATTGGCTCGCCACCGCGGCGTCCGACCAGAGCCGCGTGGTGTTCGCGATCCGCGCGGCGGGGCGGGCGCAGGCGGTCGGCACGCTGATGCTGAGCGGCATCCATCCCGTCAATCGCTGCGCCGACCTCGGCATCCGCATCGGCGTCGAGCAGGATCGCGGCAAGGGCATCGGGGCTGCGGCAGTGTCGCTCGGCCTCGACTATGCCTGGGACCATCTCAACCTGATGCGCGTGCAGCTTCGCGTGCTGGCCGACAATGAACGGGCGATCGCCGCCTATCGCCGGGCCGGCTTCGCGGCCGAGGGCCGCCATGCCAACGCGGTCTATCTCGGCGGCGCCTGGCACGACATGATGACGATGGCGGCGGTCAATCCGCGCGAAGCCGGCAACAAGGCCTGCTAGGCGCGCGCGGCGGCCAGCGCCTGCGCCAGGTCGGCGGCGCGCGGCACCGCGACCTGCATCTGGTCGAGCACCTTGGCGGGATCGGCCTGCAGGCCGGACAGGATGATGCGCGTGCCGCGGGCCGCCGCGGTGGCGACGAACTTCGCCAGCGTCGCCGCGCCGGTCGCGTCGATCAGCGGCACCGCGTCCATCGTCAATATCAGCGTCTTGGGCCGGCCGCCGGCGCGTGCCAGCACCTCCTCGAAGGTCGCCGCCGCGCCGAAGAAGAACGGCCCGCTGAGGCGGAACACCTCGACGCCCGGCGGCAGCGAACGGCGGTTGATCGCCGTGCCGTCGGGCAAGAGGAGGTCGTCGACGTCGTCCTCCATCAGCGACATGTTCATCCGCGTCTCCACCACGCCGGCCATGCGGTGCATGAAGAGGAAGGAGGCCATCACCAGCCCGACGCCGATGGCGACGGAAAGATCGACGAACACGGTCAGCGCGAAGGTGAGGACGAGGATCACCCTATCGCCGGTCGGACCCGACAGGATGCGGCGGAAGGATTCGAACTCCGCCATGTTCCAGCACACGATGGCCAGCACCGCGCCGAGCGCGCCCAGCGGCACATAGGAGGCGAGCGGCGCCAGCGCGGCGAGCGTGGCGAGGATCGCGAGCGCGTGCACGATGCCGGCGACCGGCGTCCGGGCGCCGGAGCGGATATTGGTCGCGGTGCGCGCGATGGCGCCGGTGGCGGGAATGCCGCCCATGCAGGCGCTCGCGACATTGGCGATGCCCTGCGCCACGAGCTCGCAATTGGAACGGTGGCGCCGTCCCGTCATGCCGTCGGCGACCACCGCCGACAGCAGCGATTCGATGCCGCCGAGGATGAAGATCGTGAAGGCCGAGGGCAGAAGCTCGCGCGTCTGCTGAAAGCTGGTGCGCGGCAGGTGCGGCGCCGGCAGCAGGTTCGGCAGCGTGCCGAAGCGCGTGCCGATGGTCGCGACGTGCAGGCCGAGCAGCCAGACGGCGACGGCGGCGGCGATCAGCACGATAAGGAAGGCCGGCGCCTTGGGCGTATAGCGCCGCATCAGCACGATGAGGGCGAGCGCGACGGCCGCCACGGCCAGCGCCGCCGGATTGAGCGTGCCGATCGCGCCGGCATAGGCTTGCCATTTGCCCCAGACGTCGCCCGGAACGCCGTGCAGCGTCAGCCCGAGGATGTCGCCGACCTGGCTGGAGAAGATGATGATCGCGATGCCGGAGGTGAAGCCGGTCACCACCGGATAGGGAATGTATTTGATGAAGCTGCCGAGCCGCGCCAGGCCGGCGATCACCAGCAGAACGCCCGCCATCAGGGTGGCGACGGCAAGGCCGTCATAGCCGTATTTGGCGACGACGTTGAACACCACGACCACGAAGGCGCCGGTCGGTCCGCCGATCTGGTAGCGGCTGCCGCCGAGCGCGGAAATCAAGAAGCCGGCGACGATGGCGGTGAACAGGCCCCGCTCCGGCGACACGCCGCTCGCGATGGCGAGCGCCAGCGACAGCGGCAGGGCGACGATGGCGACCGTCAGCCCGGCGAAGACATCGGCGCGCAGATCGGCGAGCCGGTAGCCCTCGTGCAGGGCGGTGTAAAGCTTGGGCACGAAAAGATGCCAACCGCCCGCTTGCGCCGGGGCGGGTGTTTCCACACTGTGGGGAGGCTTGAAATCCGCTGCGGAATCCACGTTTGCGCCACTTGAATATGCTTCTCATACATAAGATGTCATGTCTTAAACATCAATTTATTGATTTGACACGTGGTAAACCTACTGTCGCACCCGACTTCGGGGGAACCGCATGATCACCGCCGCCCAGTTGCGGGCCGCCCGGGCTCTGGCCGGAATCGACCAGCGCCAGCTCGCCGAGAAGTCGGAACTGTCGGTTCCCACCATCCAGCGGATGGAGGCGAGCGAGGGCGTGATCCGCGGCAATGTGGATTCGCTGATGAAGCTGGTGCGCGCGATCGAGGCGCTGGGCATCGTCCTGCTCGACGCGGGAACGCCAAGCACGGGCGGCGGACGCGGTGTAAGGTTGCGCGAGTAGGGAGCCATCCATGACCAATCATCTCAACATCGTCGCCGCGATCGAGGGCAAGGTCGGCGTCATCACGCTGAACCGGCCCAAGGCGCTCAACGCGCTGAATTCCGAGCTGATCGGCGAACTGGTGACCCAGCTCGAAGCCTGGGATCGCGACGACGCGGTGCGCTGCATCGTGCTGACCGGCTCGGAACGCGCCTTCGCCGCCGGCGCCGACATCAAGGAGATGGCGCCCAAATCCTACATGGACATGTACCGCGAGAACTTCTTCGCCGAGGCCAACGACCGGATCTCGGCGATCCGCAAGCCGATCCTCGCCGCCGTCGCCGGCTGGGCGCTGGGCGGTGGCTGCGAGCTTGCCATGCTGTGCGACTTCATCATCGCGGCCGACACCGCCAAATTCGGCCAGCCCGAGATCACGCTCGGCGTTATGCCGGGCATCGGCGGCAGCCAGCGGCTGACGCGCTTCGTCGGCAAGTCCAAGGCGATGGAAATGTGCCTGACCGGCCGTACCATGGACGCCGCCGAGGCCGAACGCGCCGGCCTCGTCAGCCGGGTCGTGCCGGCGGCGGAGCTGCTGGCCGAGGCGATGAAGGCCGCCGCCAAGATCGCCGAGCAGTCCCTCCCCATCGTCATGATGACCAAGGAGACGGTCAACCGCGCCTATGAGACCACCCTGACCGAGGGCGTGCGGTTCGAGCGGCGGTTGTTCCATTCGATGTTCGCCACCGCCGACCAGAAGGAAGGCATGGCCGCCTTCGCCGAAAAGCGTAAAGCGAATTTCACCGACAAATAGGGGTTTGACCCCCGCCCCGTACGGGTTTATACGCCCGCCTCCGATTTCGAGCAGGAAGACCTGATGCCCAATATCGCCTCGTCCAAGAAGCGCGTCCGCACCACGGCCAAGCGGACCCAGATCAACCAGGCGCGCAAGACCCGCGTCCGCGGCTTCGTCCGCAAGGTCGAGGAAGCGCTGACCAAGGGCGACAAGGCGGCGGCGCAGGCGGCCCTCAAGGCGGCGGAACCGGAGATCATGCGCGGCGTTTCCAAGGGGATCCTGCACAAGAACACCGGCGCCCGTAAGGTCTCGCGCCTGGCCAAGCGGCTCGCCAAGCTCGGCAAATAGCTGAGTCCTTTGGCGGATTCGAAACTGTTGCATTGCGGCGGGCGTTTTATTGTCCGTAGACTGAAATTCCTTGTACAGGCGCATTGCTGCGGCGCAGCGACACGGAACTGTCGCGTAAGTGTCTGATTCGGCGGGCCAACGTCCTTAATCCGAAAATCCTTATACGGACGAAAGACTTAGCTCGACATCCAATTGATGCAGAATCGTCAAAGTTCCCCATTCGTTCACTTGTCAGCGATTCGGAAATGCGTGAGATTAACCTTCGTTCGGTGGCAAGAGAAAAAGATGTCGAACAAATCGCCCAATAAAAGAATAGTATTCGGGACTTCGACCCAGTATTGCTGCACCGACTGCAAGTACTGTAACCGCTAAATCCTCTAAATTGTGACCTACCCAGACTGGGCTTTGCCCGGTCGGCGTGGAACTTTGCCGGGACTTTCGACCGATGGCTGCCGATAATCCTTCTTCCGACTATGCCGGCGACTTGAGCGCGCTGGACGCCTGGGCGCTCCTCAAATCCGACCCCAGGGCGCGGCTGGTCGACGTGCGCACCAACGCGGAATGGAATTTCGTCGGCATTCCCGATCTCAGCGAACTCGGCCGCGAGGCCGCGCTGGTGCAGTGGCAGGTCTTCCCCACCATGCAGGTCAATCCGGCCTTCGTGGCCGAGGCCGAAGGCGCCGACAAGAGCGCGCCGGTCCTGCTGCTCTGCCGCTCGGGCGTGCGCTCGCGCGCCGCGGCCATCGCCCTGACCAAGGCCGGCTACGCCAAGGCCTACAACATCGCGGGCGGCTTCGAGGGCGACCTCGACGGCGAGCGCCATCGCGGCCTCAAGAACGGCTGGAAGGCCTCGGGCCTTCCCTGGAAGCAGACATGACCAGACACGGGGGTATCCGACGTATGCGACGAGGGCCAGCGGCCTAGAAAGGGCCGCACGAACGACGAACCGGGCGCAAAGCCCGGACCGAACAAGGGCACGCCGGCGCACAAGACGCCGGACAAGCGAGGCGGGTAGAATGGTAGTGGGACAGATGACGAATAAGCCGATGCGGCCCGATTGGCCGGCGGCATGGGCGGGTGCGCGCGAGCGGCTGCGCCGGGAATTGGGCGATGCGGTGTTCGACGCCTGGATCGGCCCCTTGACGCTGGAGGGTTTCGACAAGGACGAGATCCGGATCGGGACGACCAAATCGTTCATCCGCAACTGGGTCGCCGAACGCTATGTCACCCGGATCGAGCGCGCGCTGCGCGGCGAAGGCGCCGAGCCGCAATCCATCGCCATCATCCTCGTCACGCCCAAGCCGGTCGTGGGCGGCGGGCTGGTGCGCGAGATGCCGCGCCCCGAGGCCCAGAGCGTCGCCGTCGACCATGCCGACGACGAGCCGGTCACCGAGGCGACCAAGGGTCTGTGGACCCGCATGCTGCATCCGCAGCAGACCTTCGAGAGCTTCGTCGCCGGTCCGGCGAACGAGTTCGGCCTGTCGGCCGCCAGGAGCTTCGCGGAGGGCGCGCAGAGCGACCTCACTTTGCTCTACATCCATGGCGGCTTCGGCTTCGGCAAGACCCATCTGCTGAACGCCGCCGCGCTGGAATTCCGCAAGCGCGGCAAGCGCGCGCTGTTCCTGCGCTCCGAGGATTTCATGCGCCACTTCCTGGGCGCGCTCTATCGCAAGGACACGCTGGCCTTCAAGGAGGAGCTGCGCACCGCCGAGGTGCTGCTGATCGACGATCTGCAGCACATCTGCCGCTCGACCGCGACGGCGTCGGAGTTCCTCTACACCGTCAACGCCTTCGCCGATCTGCGCCGCCGCGTGGTGATCGCCGCCGACCGTTCCCCGGCGGCGCTCGAAGGCCTCGGCGCCGACGTGAAGTCGCGGCTGGCCGGCGGCCTCGTGGTGACGCTGGACAAGCCGGACCGCGAGACGCGGCTGGCGATCCTGAAGGCCCGCGCCGCCGAATTCGCGCGGCACAAGCCGCAGGCGCTGCTGCCGAACGACGTCTTGGAGCACATCGCCGACATGGACGATGCGTCGCCGCGCGAGCTGATCGGCGTGTTCACCAAGCTGGCGACCTACACCGACCTCACCAAGAAGCCCGTGACGCTGGAGACCATCGAGGACGTGGTGGGCCTGCGCAGCGCGCCGGGCGCCAAGACCTCGATCGAGGACATCCAGAGGAAGACGGCGGAGTTCTACAAGCTCGACGTGCGCGATTTCCATTCGCCGCAGCGCGCGCGCCGCGTGGCGCGGCCCAGGCAGGTCGCGATGTATCTGGCGCGCCAGCTCACCACCCGTTCGCTGCCCGAGATCGGGCGGCGCTTCGGCGGGCGCGACCACACCACCGTGCTGCATGCTTGCCGCCGGATCGAGGCGCTGTGCCTGGAGGACACCTCCTTCAAGCAGGAAGTGGAGTTCCTGCGCTCGGTGCTGTCGCGGACCAACTGAGCCGCGGAACCTGAAACGGAAAACGGCGCTCCCCCGGGCGCCGTTTTTCCTTGGAAGGCGGTCCTTCAACGGGAACCGATTCAACCGGACGGGGCGCGGAATCGGCGCGCCGGGCGGTGCGGAACACGCACATTATTTCTTCGCCCTTTCCAGGGGTTTTGCTATACTGCGAAACCTGAGTCCCGGCCGCCTGGAAGCTTAAGGAAATCAACGGTTTACAAACCCGTCCGCGGGGGCTGGACCCGGAGTTTTCAAGCGGCCCGAAACCTTGCAGCGAGAACGATGAAAATCAACGTCGAACGCGGTGCCTTCCTGAAGGCGCTGAGCCACGTCCAAAGTGTCGTCGAACGCCGCAACACCATTCCGATCCTCTCCAACGTCCTGATCGAGGCCGGCAAGAGCCAGCTCAAGCTGACCGCCACCGATCTCGATATCGAGATCGTGGAGGCCATTCCGGCCGACGTGCTGCGCAACGGCGCGGCGACCGCGCCGGCGCACATGCTCTACGACATCGTGCGCAAGCTGCCCGAGGGCGCCCAGGTGCAGGCCGAGTTGCTGACCAGCGAGGGCGGACGGCTCGCAGTCTCGGCCGGCTCGGTGCGGTTCGAACTCGCCTGCCTGCCCAAGGAGGACTTCCCGCAAATGGCGGCGGGCGCCCTGCCCCACCGCTTCCGCCTCGCCGCGGACGATTTGAAACGGCTGATCGACAAGACCCGCTTCGCCATGGCGAGCGACGAGACGCGGTTCTACCTGATGGGCATCCACATGCACGTCACCAAGGACGGCAAGGCGAAAGTCCTGCGCGCCGCGGCGACGGACGGCCACCGGCTGGCGCGCTTCGAACTCGACCTGCCCGAGGGCGCGGCCGACATGCCGGGCATCATCGTGCCGCGCAAGACGGTGACGGAACTGCGCCGGCTGCTCGACGACGCGGACGGCGCGATCGAGATCTCGCTGTCGGACACCAAGATCCAGTTCACCTTCAACGGCGTGGAGCTGACCTCCAAGCTGATCGACGGCACCTTCCCGGACTATCAGCGGATCATTCCCGCCGGCAACGACAAGGCGCTGTCGCTGGAGGCCAAGGAGTTCTCCCATTCCGTCGACCGCGTCTCGACCATCTCCGCCGACAAGACGCGCGCGGTGAAGCTGGCGGTGGCGAAGGACAAGGTGACGCTCTCGGTCGTCAATCCGGAAAGCGGCACGGCGACGGAGGAGTTGAGCGCGACCTACAACGCGCCGGCGATGGAGATCGGCTTCAACGCCAAATATCTCCTCGACATCACGAGCCAGATCGAGGGCAAGGACATCCGCTTCCTGCTGTCCGACGCCGGCTCGCCCACCATCATCGAGGACGGCGACGACGCCCGCTGGCTCTACGTCCTCATGCCGATGCGGGTCTGAGATTGAACACCCAGCCGACACAGCGCCCGGACGGCGCGGCGTCCGCCTTTGAGGCAACGCACGCGCGGCTGGCGGTGACGCGCCTGACCTTGCGCAATTTCCGCTCCTATGCGGAAGCGGAGCTTGGCGTGAGCGGCGCACCCGTGGTGCTGGCGGGGCCGAACGGCGCCGGCAAGACCAACCTGCTCGATGCCATCTCGCTGCTGTCGCCCGGGCGCGGCCTGCGCGGCGCCAGGCTCGGCGAACATGTGCGGCGCGGGCCGTCGGCGCCGTCCGATGCGCTGTGGGCTGTGGCGGCGACCGTGATGCGCCAGGGCGAAGCGTACGAGGTCGGCACCGGACTGACGCTCGGGCCCAATGGCGGCGAGCGGCGGCAGGTGCGCCTCAACGGCGCGCCGGCGCAGAATTCATCCGAGCTCGGCGAGCTGGTGCAGATGCTGTGGCTGACGCCGGCGATGGACCGCCTCTTCATCGAGGGCGCGAGCGGGCGACGCAAATTCCTCGACCGGCTGGTGCTCGGCTTCGATGCCGGCCATGCGCGGACCACGACGCGCTACGAGACCGCGATGCGCGAGCGGGCGCGGCTGTTGAAATTCGGGCCGCGCGATCCGGCCTGGCTCGACGGGCTCGAAGCCGAGATGGTCGAGGCCGGCATCGCGATGGCGGTCTCGCGGGCGCAGACCGTCGAGCGGCTCAATCGCGCGCTGGCCGCACGGGGCGAAGCCGGGGCATTCCCCAGCGCGCAGCTTGCCCTCGACGGCGAGACCGATGCGCTGCTGGCCGAGCTCGGCGACGGCGCGCGGGAGGCCTTGCGCGAGAAACTCGCGCGGTCGCGGGTGCGCGACGCGGAAGCCGGGCGCACGACGGCCGGGCCGCATTTGACCGATCTTTCGGTGCGCCATACCGCCAAGCGGGCCGATGCGCGCGAATGTTCGACCGGCGAGCAGAAGGCCCTCCTGATCTCCATCGTGCTGGCCGATGCCTGGGAACTGTCCGCGGCGCGGGGCGGCCATGCGCCGCTGCTGCTGCTGGACGAGATCGCGGCGCATCTCGACGTCGTGCGCCGCGCGGCGCTGTTCGAGGAGATCGCGGCGCTGGGCGCGCAGGCCTGGATGACGGGGACCGACCTGTCGCTGTTCGCGGGCCTGAACGGCCGCGCGGACGTGTTCCACGTCACCGACGGCCAATTCGCCCGTCAGGAGTAGCACTTTGGTCCTTTCACTCACGATCCACGGCACGGCTTTGAATTGATGTCAGGCGATACCACCAACGGTCACGGACTCAACGGCGGCACCGGCGACGGCGCCGAGGAATACGGCGCCGACAGCATCAAGGTGCTGAAGGGCCTCGATGCCGTGCGCAAGCGGCCGGGCATGTATATCGGCGACACCGATGACGGCTCGGGCCTGCACCACATGGTCTACGAGGTCGTCGACAACGCGATCGACGAGGCGCTGGCGGGCTATGCCACGCGGGTCGACGTGGCGCTGAACGCCGACGGCTCGGTCACCGTGCGCGACAATGGCCGCGGCATCCCCACGGGCATCCACGAAGGCGAAGGCGTCAGCGCGGCCGAGGTCATCATGACCCAACTCCATGCCGGCGGTAAGTTCGAGCAGAACGCCTACAAGGTCTCGGGCGGCCTGCACGGCGTCGGCGTGTCGGTGGTGAACGCGCTCAGCGAGTTCCTCGATTTGCGCATCTGGCGCGACGGCAAGGAACACTACATGCGTTTCCGCCACGGCGAGCCCGAGGCGCCGCTCAGGATCGTGGCCGACGCCAAGCCGGGCCAGCGCGGCACCGAAGTGACCTTCCTGCCCTCGACCGCGACCTTCACCAAGACCGAATTCGATTTCGCGACGCTGGAGCACCGGCTGCGCGAACTGGCCTTCCTCAATTCGGGCGTGACCATCATCCTGGCCGACAAGCGCGGCGTCGAGGCGAAGGAGACCACGCTGCATTACGAGGGCGGCCTCAAGGCCTTCGTGCAGTATCTCGACCGCACCAAGACCTCGCTGATCTCCGCGCCGATCATGATCATCGCCGAGCGCGACGGCATGACGGTGGAAGTCGCGCTGACATGGAACGACAGCTACCACGAGAGCATGCTGTGCTTCACCAACAACATCCCGCAGAAGGACGGCGGCACGCATCTGGCCGGCTTCCGCGCCGCGCTGACGCGGGTGGTGACGAAATACGCCGACGAGATGGCGACCGCCAAGAAGGACAAGGTGCCGCTGACCGGCGACGATTGCCGCGAGGGGTTGACCTGCGTGTTGTCGGTGAAGGTGCCCGATCCGAAATTCTCGTCGCAGACCAAGGAGAAGCTGGTCTCCTCCGAAGTGCGCCCGGTGGTGGAGAGCGTCGTGATCGACCAGCTCGGCCGCTGGCTGGAGGAGCATCCGGGCGAGGCCAAGCAGGTCGTCGGCAAGGTGATGGAGGCTGCTCTCGCGCGCGAGGCGGCGCGCAAGGCGCGCGAGCTGACGCGGCGCAAGGGCGTGCTCGACGGCGCCTCGCTGCCGGGCAAGCTGGCCGACTGCCAGGAGCGCGATCCTTCGAAATGCGAAATCTTCATCGTCGAGGGCGACAGCGCCGGCGGCAGCGCCAAGCAGGCGCGCAACCGCGAGAACCAGGCGGTGCTGCCGCTGCGCGGCAAGATCCTGAACATCGAGCGCGTGCGGTTCGACCGTATGCTGACGAGCGATTCCATCATCTCGCTGATCACCGCGCTCGGCACCGGCATCGGGCGCGAGGAGTTCAACGCCGACAAGCTGCGCTATCACAAGATCATCATCATGACCGACGCCGACGTCGACGGCGCGCATATCCGCACGCTGCTGCTGACATTCTTCTATCGGCAGATGCCCGAGCTGATCGAGCGCGGGCACATCTATATCGCCCAGCCGCCGCTCTACAAGGCGGCGCGCGGCAAGACCGAGGTCTATCTGAAGGACCAGCAGGAATACGACGATTACATCCTCTCCGAGGGTTCGGAGGGCGCGGTGTTCACGCTGCATTCGGGCGAGGTGGTGGCCGGCGCGGATTTCGACGCGGTGGTCTACAAGGCGCGGCAGGCGGTGGCGGCGCTGAACGGCTTTCCGCTGCACTATCCGCGCTTCGTGCTGGAGCAGGCGGCGATCGCCGGCGCGCTCAATCCCGAGATCGTCGCGGACAAGGAGAAGGTCGCGGCCGCCGCGACCTATATCGCGCAGCGCCTCGATCTGCTTTCCGAGGAGTTCGAGCGGGGCTGGCACGGCGAGCCGACCTCCGACGGCGGCCTGAAATTCTGGCGCGAGGTGCGCGGCGTGCGCGAGGCGGTGGCGATCGACGGCGCGCTGATCGACAGCGCCGACGCGCGCAAGCTCGACCGCATGGCGCCGGATTTGCAGCACGCCTATCTCAAGGCCGGCCAGCTTCGCCGCAAGGACGAGACGGTGGAGGTGCGCGCGCCGAGCCAGCTTCTGGAAGCCGTGCTCGACTGGGGCCGCAAGGGATTGTCGCTGCAGCGCTACAAGGGCCTGGGCGAGATGAATCCCGAGCAGCTCTGGGAGACGACGCTGGACGAAAACGCCCGCACGCTGCTGCGCGTAAAAGTCGAGCATGTCGACGAGGCGGACGATCTCTTCACCAAGCTGATGGGCGAAGTGGTGGAGCCGCGCCGCGAGTTCATCCAGGACCACGCCCTGAACGCGACGCTGGACGTTTAGGGAACTCCACGGAACGCCGTCCGCCGATACCGCAAATCCGCGCTCGTGGTGTTGACGTGTATTACATATAAGTACAACTTAAGATTGCATTGCTCTACCGGGCGTTCCATGGGATTTCGCCTCTCGCGTGCAAGTCTGTTTCCGGGGATAAGGCTCAACCTAAGCAGCGGCGGCATCAGCACCACGCTCGGCCTGCGCGATATCGAAGACGAGCCGGCCGCCGCGACGAGCGTCGGGCTCTTCGCGCTGCAGAACATTCTCGACCAGGCGTTGCGCAAGCGGGCCGAACTGCTCCAGACGCTCGCGCGGGCGGGACGGCGCGAGCGGCGCGCACGCTTGGCGCTATCGGCGGCACAGTGCTTTCTCCTGCGCCTCGTGTTCCGCCGCCGCCTGGCCGCGATCGCGCGCAAGGCGTTCGAGGCGCGCAAGACCTGCGAGCGCCTGAACGGCGATCTCGCGGCCTGCATCGTGGACATCGATTTCGGGCTCGGCACCAAGGCCGTGGAGAAGTTCGACGGGCTGGTGGACGCGTTCGCGGCGCTGGGACGAAGCGACGGCATATGGGACATCACCGCATCGGAGCGGCAGGCCCGGCGCGGCGCGAAGATGCCGCGAACGCCGATCGTCTTCGCCGCCGAAGGCCTCGACATCGTGCGCAGCGACGCGCGAGCCTTTCGCCTGCCCAGCGCACAGGGTTCGACGCTGATCGTCTATCCGACGGTCGCGATCCGGTGGCGGAGCGCCGACGACTTCGCGCTGTTCGACGCCCGCGACATCCGCTTTACGATCTCGGCGTTGAGCCTGTGCGAGGAAGGCGTGGTGCCTGACGACACCGAACTGAGCGGCCACACCTGGCTCATCGCCAATCGCGACGGTACGCGCGACCGCCGCGCCAGCCGCAACCGGCAGATTCCCATCCTGCGCTATGGCAGCGTCGCGCTGCGCAGCGAGGTCGGCGGCGATGCGAACTATCTCGTCAGCAGCTATGCGCGGACCAGCTATTTCCGCAGTGCCTGGTACGAATTCCGCGCCGCCCTGCGCGATGCGCAGGACACCGCGCCCTGGCACATGCCCGATCCCATCACGGACGAGGACTTCATGCCGCCGGAAGCCTTTACGCCGCCGGCATCGCCCGCCTCCTTTTTCGCCGATTGGTTCGTGCTTGGGTTGTGCGGCCTGGCGCTCGGTGCCGTGGTGATCCGGCATATCCCTCCGCCGGCGCCGACGGAGCTCCCTTCGACGACCGCAAGCCTTCCGCAATCCGCGCCCGCGGCGAAGCACGACGTCGTGCTGGTGATGCAGAGCACCGCGACCATCCGCGCCGCGCCAAGCGAAACATCCGCGATCCGCGCGCGCGCCAGGCTCGGCGATATCTTCGAGGTCTACGAACAGCGCAGCGCCTGGCTCCATGTCGGCGAGAAGCAGCCACTCGGCTGGGTCCGCGCCTCCGAGGTCACGCTGCCAGGGCCGTAGACATCGAATCTCAGATCGCGTGCGGCGCGCTGAAATACCGCTCCAGCCGCGCCAGCGCCTCGTCGATCACCGCGTGCTTCTTGCAGAAGGCGAACCGGACCATGTGGTCGGGCGTGCCGTCGTCGAAGAACACGCTGAGCGGGATCAGCGCGACTCCGGCCTCCTTCGCCAGGCGCTCGCAGAAGGCGCGGTCGGGTTCGTTGGTGAGGCCGCGAATGCCGGCGGTGAGGAAGTAGGTGCCTTCGCAGGGCAAGACATCGAAGCCCAGTTTGGCGATGCCGGCGGCGAGCTTGTCGCGCTTGGCCTCGAGCTCCCGCGTCAGGTTCAGCGTGAAGTCGATCTCGTTTTCGATGCCATAGGCGACGCCGAGCTGCAGCGCAGTCGGTGTGGTGAAGGTGATGAACTGATGCGCCTTGGTCACGACCTCGACCAGCGCGCGCGGGCCCGCGACCCAGCCGACCTTCCAGCCGGTCAGCGAGAACATCTTGCCGGCCGAGCCGATGCGCACGCAGCGATCCGCCATGCCGGGCAGCGCGATCAGCGGCGGCACGGTCTTGCCGTCGAAAACGAGGTGCTCATAGACCTCGTCGCAGATCACCACGGCGTCGGTGTCCTTCACCACGCGCGCCAACGTCCCGAGCTCCTCGCGGTCGAAGACGCGGCCGACCGGGTTGAGCGGCGTGTTGATCAGGACGGCGCGGGTCCTGGGCCCGACCACGGCGCACAGATCCGGTTCGGTGAGTCGGAAGCGCGGAGGGCTAAGCTTCACGCTTTTCACCGTGGCGCCGACGGCCAGTGCGATGGGGCGGTAGGAATCGTAGGACGGCTCGATCAGCACGAACTCGTCGCCCTGCCCCACCAGGCCCATGATCGAGGCGGTCAAGGCCTCGGTGGCGCCGGAGGTGATCAGCACCTCGGTCTCGGGATCGAAATCCAGGTCATGGAACCGCCTGGCGTGGCCGGCGATGGCGCGGCGCAGCTCCGCCCGGCCTTTCATCGGCGGATACTGGTTGGGCCCCTCGATCAGCGCGCGCGCCGCGGCTTCGCGCACGGCGAGCGGGCCGTCCTCGTCGGGAAAGCCCTGGCCGAGATTGATCGCGCCATGCTCGACCGCCAGGGCCGACATATGGGTGAAGATGGTGGTCGGCAGCGAGGCGAAGACGGGGTTGAACGGCCTGCTCACTTACAGCTCGTCACCTTTGCGCGGTTTCTTGCCGCGCTTGCGGTTCAGGATGCGGTCGAAGGCACGAAAGTCGGCCCGCCCCCGGCGCTCGGCGAAGAACTCCGCGGTCTTCAACGCGCTCACCTTTTCGGCAACCGCCGACGTCACGAACTGGTTGATGCTCGTGCCGTCCTCCTTGCTCAATTTCTCGACCGCCTTCTTCAGCGATTTCGGCAAGCGCAACGCGTATGCGGCCGTTTCCTTGCTCATCCCATCCTCTTCAAGGCATCGCTCGGCAACAGAACCGCGATACCAAACATCCGTGGAGCGGACCCGAAATCGCCGATGTTGAACGTCACGATGGCGTCCGCTCTCCCATTTGCCGCCGCCTCCAACACCATTTCGTCGGCGGCATCGCGCAATTGCGGCCGCCAAAGATAGTGAGGTTCGACCGGCTCGGCCATAGCGATCAACGCGTCGAGGAAAATCCGAACCTCCTCCTCGTCCAAACCCGCCGCGGTCCGATGTTCGGCCCGGCTGCAGACCGCCTCGTATTCAATCGCCAGCGGGACACTCACCAACAGAGTCAGCCGTTCCTTGCGCGCCGCACGCAGCAGCGTCGCCGATGCCCCCGCGGGGCTCCGCAACGCAGCAACGACGCAGGACGTATCGAGGACGATCCGCACGACAAAAAAACTATCATATCGTATGCGATATGAAAAGGCCGTCCGCAAGCGCGCCTCCGTAGAACCCCTAATACGAGATCGGATTCAGGGTCCGTTAGGCCGCGGAGCCGCTAGTCGCGCGTGGTGTCCACATGGAAAATTTGAAATGTATTTGAGCGAGGAAGAAGCCCGGGAGCGCTGGTGCCCGTTCGCCAGGGTCGACGGCAGCAACCGGGTGTTCAATACCCTCAATGACGGCTTCAAAGGCTCGCCCGCGCCCTATCACTGTATCGCCAGCGCATGCATGGTCTGGCGCGAGGTCCATGTCTCCAATCTGAAGGCCGGAACCGGCGTCGCGATGGCCAATCACGGCTATTGCGGCATGGCCGAGCGGCCCGAATTCGGGTGAGTTTCGGGCGGCGCTATTTCAGGCAGTTTGCCTATTTATCGATCCTTTGCCTTCGGCCCGCGAAGAAGATATTTCATAAGCGCTTGATTTCGCTTGGCCAGAGGCTTGGCACAGACCCTGCTTCTTCGTTAACGACGCGGTGTATCCAAACCGCACGGGAGAGATAAATGAAGAAGATCGAAGCGATCATAAAGCCGTTCAAACTCGATGAAGTGAAAGAGGCGCTGCAGGAAGTCGGCGTCCAGGGCATCACGGTGACGGAGGCCAAGGGCTTCGGCCGCCAGAAGGGCCACACCGAACTGTACCGCGGCGCCGAATACGTCGTGGATTTCCTGCCCAAGGTGAAGATCGAAATCGTGGTCGACGAGGCGCGGGTCGAGGCCTCGGTCGAGGCGATCCAGAAGGCTGCGCGCACGGGACGCATCGGCGACGGCAAGATATTCGTCCTCAATGTCGAGGAAGCCATCCGCATCCGCACCGGCGAGACCGGCGCGGACGCCATCTGAAGAATCCCGCGTTGGGTAAGTTCAACTTCTTGAAGGGGAAGACGTACGACCATGGCAAATAGTCCGGCAAGCATTCTGGCGATGATCAAGGCCAAGGAGGTCAAGTTCGTCGACGTGCGGTTCACCGATCCGCGCGGCAAGTGGCAGCACGTCACCTTCGACCTATCCATGGTCGACGAGGACTTCCTGACGAACGGAACGATGTTCGACGGATCGTCCATCGCGGGATGGAAGGCGATCAACGAGTCGGACATGACGCTGGTGCCCGACCTCGACACCGCGGTGATCGATCCGTTCTTCGCGCAGACCACGCTCGTCATCATCTGCGACGTGGTCGAGCCGACCACCGGCCAGCGCTATGGCCGCTGTCCGCGCTCGATCGCCAAGGCGGCCGAGAAATATGTCAACGCGTCGGGCGTCGGCGACACCACCTATTTCGGCCCGGAAGCGGAGTTCTTCATCTTCGACGACGTGCGCTTCGAGGTGGGGATGAACAAGGGCTACTACTATCTCGACGCGATGGAAGGCGCCTACAACACCGGCACGGAGTACGAGCAGGGCAATCTCGGCCACCGTCCCGGCGTCAAGGGCGGCTACTTCCCGGTGCCGCCGGTCGACTCGGCCCAGGACATGCGCGGCGAGATGCTCGCCATCATGGGCGACATGGGCATCCAGCCGGAAAAGCACCACCACGAGGTCGCCACCGCGCAGCATGAACTTGGCTTCAAGTTCAACACGCTGACCAAGTGCGGCGACTACATGCAGATTTATAAGTACGTGATCCACCAGGTCGCGGCCGCCTACGGCAAATCGGCGACCTTCATGCCCAAGCCGATCTTCGGCGACAACGGTTCGGGCATGCACGTGCATCAGTCGATCTGGAAGGGCGGCAAGCCGCTCTTCGCCGGCTCGGGCTATGCCGACCTGTCGGACACCTGCCTCTACTACATCGGCGGCATCATCAAGCATGCCAAGGCGATCAACGCCTTCACCAACCCGCTGACCAACTCCTACAAGCGCCTGATCCCGGGCTTCGAGGCGCCGGTGCTGCTCGCCTATTCGTCGCGCAACCGCTCGGCGTCGTGCCGCATCCCGTTCTCGGCCTCGCCCAAGGGCAAGCGCGTCGAGGTTCGCTTCCCCGATCCGGGCGCGAACCCCTACCTCGCCTATGCGTCGATGCTGATGGCGGGCCTTGACGGCATCGAGAACAAGATCCATCCGGGCGACCCGATGGACAAGGATCTCTATGCGCTGCCGCCGGAAGAGTTGAAGCAAGTGCCGACGGTTTGCGGCAGCCTGCGCGAAGCGCTGGAGAATCTCGACAAGGACCGCGGCTTCCTGAAGAAGGGCGGCGTGTTCAGCGACGACTTCATCGACGCCTATATCGAGCTGAAGATGAGCGAAGTGTACGCCTTCGAGCACACCCCGCATCCGGTCGAGTTCAAAATGTATTACTCGGTCTAAGCCGACCGAAAACTTGAAATGGAAAAAGGGCGCGCCGGTGGCGCGCCCTTTCTCTTTTCGTCACTTCGGGTGTCTCGCTAAGCAGCGGCGTGCTGAGCGCCGTCCTGCTTGGCATCGGGCTGCACGGCCGGGAGCACGACATAGGCGCAGCAGCCCTTGCCCGGCTCGCTCTCGAGCCAGGCGCGGCCGCCATGCAGCTCGGCGAGGCCCCGCACCAGCGCCAGGCCCAGGCCGGTGCCGCCGGCCTGGCGGTCGTAGCGGTTGTCGACCTGGCTGAAGGGCGTGAAGATCTTGTCGAGCTTCTCGCGCGGGATGCCGGGGCCGTTGTCCTGCACCGAAATCTGGAAGCCGCCGCAGCGCGCGAGCTCGGCGCGCACCGTGATGCGGCCGCCTTCGGGCGTGAACTTGACCGCGTTGGAGCACAGATTGATCAGAATCTGCTTGAGGGCGCGCTCGTCGGCGTGGAGCGGCGGGGCGGCGGGATCGACCTCGATGGCGAGCGTCTGCTGGCGCTCGCGCGCCTTGGCGCCGATCAGCTTGAGCGCGATGTCGAAGGTGCGGCGGGCATCGAGCGGATGCGGCGCGATCTCCATCTTGCCGGCCTCGATCTTGGCGACGTCGAGCAGATCGTTGATCAGGCTGAGCAGATGCGCGCCCGAGGAATGGATATCGCCGGCATATTCCCTGTAGCGCTGCGAACCGACCGGGCCGAAGCATTCCTGCGCGATGATCTCCGAGAAGCCGAGGATGGCGTTCAGCGGCGTGCGCAGCTCATGGCTCATATTGGCGAGGAAGGCGGTCTTGGAGGCATTCGCGGTCTCGGCCTCGAAGCGCTTGCGCAGGGCCTCGTCGCGGGTCTCTTCCAGCTCGCGCGCCAGGTCCTCGACCTGGAAACGCAGGCGGGCGTCCTCGTCGACGCGGCGCGCCAGGCGCCGGCCGTCGAAGAAGAGCTGCGCCGCGAAGGCCGGAATGACCAGCGCGGTGCCGTAGTCGAGCATCGAATCGCCGAAGGCGAAGCGCAGCGCCGCCACCGCGGAGATCGGCGCCAGGCAGGCGACGAACATGTCCATATGCGTGGCGCGGCTGACGATCAGCGTGGACAGCATCGCAAGCGTCGCGCCGGCGAGGAAGATATGGTTGAGCTCGCTCGCCGGATCCCAGAGCAGCCAGGGCACCAGGCCCCAGATCGTGCTGATGACGACCTGCAGGATCGTCATGCGCGCGAACCACGGGCGCACCGCCTCGTAGTCGGTCTGGCCGGCCGTCGTCATCTGATAGAAGGAGACGACGTTGGAGGCGAGGAACATCGTGATCGACACGATGATGGGAAGCAGGATCGCCTGCTCGAACGGGCGGCTGCCGAGATAGCCGAAGGCGTCGGAGCCGAGCCACGCCAAAGCCAGCGCCCAGAGCGGCGAGGTGAAGCGCGTGGTGCGCATCGCACCGGCGACGAGATCGAGCTGCGCGTTCAGGACGCGCACATCGGCGCTACGCCTGACTCTCAGCTGCTGTCCGAAACCCACTGGGCCACCCCTGCCTTGCGCCCCGGCACACGGGGCAGCGAGGATCGTACGCATGGGTTCTTAAAATTCTCTGAGACGGATAAAGGTTATCCGTTCGCGCGGGCGCGGCTGTTCCGCTCTTCGATCGCTAACGGAAAGTAAACGAAAACCATCGTGCCGCGGCCGAGCGTGCTTTCGATCCAGCAGCGCCCGCCATGCAGCACCGCGAGACCCTTCACCAGGGCGAGGCCGAGACCGGTTCCGCCGGCCTGCCGTCCGTAGCGATTGTCGATCTGGCTGAACGGCTTGAACAGGGTTTCGAGCTTTTCGGGGGCGATGCCCGGGCCGTTGTCCTCGACCTTGATCAGCACGCCGCCCTCCGCCGCGCAGCAGGCGGCGACGGCGATCCGTCCGCGCTCGGGCGTGAACTTGACGGCGTTGGAGAGAAGATTGAGTACGATCTGCTTGAAGGCGCGCTCGTCGGCCAGGACGCGCGGCAGCGCGCCGTCGACGTCATAGGCGATCGTCTGGCCGCGCGCGGCGGCGCGCGGCGCCATCAGCCGCCCGATCTCGGCGATGACGCGGGCCGCTTCGAGCGGCTGCGGGTCGATCTCCATCTTGCCGGCCTCGATCTTGGCGACGTCGAGCAGGTCGTTGATCAGGCTGAGCAGATGCGCGCCCGACGCGTTGATGTCGGAAGCGTAGTCCGAATAGCGCGCCGTCTCGCCGGGGCCGAGCGCCTGGCGGGCGATGATGTCGGAAAAGCCCAGGATGGCGTTGAGCGGCGTGCGCAGCTCGTGGCTCATATTGGCGAGGAAGACGGTCTTGGAGGCGTTCGCGCTCTCCGCCTCGACGCGCTTGCGCTCGGCCTCGCGCTTGCTCTCGCGCAGGGCGATCGAGAGGTCCTCCTTGGCGAATTCGGTCTTGAACGCGGCGTCGACGCGGACCCGGCCGGCAAGGCCCATCATCACGATATAGGTCGCCCAGATCGGCAGGAGCTGGGAGAGCACCAAGGAAGCCGAATCCGTCCCGGTCAAGGTTCGGGCCCAGAGCGCCAGGATCAAGGGCACAACGCCGGCGAGGAAGATTGGGGTGTGCGACAGGCGCGTGAAGAGGACGTTCCACACCACCGTCACCGCGATGAGCCCGACAAAGAGGTGGTTGACCTGCGAGGCGGGATCCCAGAACAGCCAGATTGTCGCGCCCCAGGCCGAACTGACGGCGAACTGCAGGACGCCGAGCTGCCATTCGAGGCGGCCGGGATCGGCGATCGCGTCCCGGTTGCGGCGGTAAAGCTCCATCGCCCAAAGCGACCCGACGCCTTGCAGGACAAGGGCGATGACGAGGTGGCTCCAGGGCAGATGGCCGAAGATCGACTGGGCTTCGAAGAAAGGAAAGCAGGCGACCGCCACGCCGAGCGGGTTGAGACCGGTCGACAGCGGCAGGGCGGCAATAATCGCCTGAAGGCGCGCCTGGGTGAAGCGCGCGCCCCTCAATCCGAATGCGGTATCCATGTGCATATCATCGCGCTCGCAGGGCGGCGATCTTCCGCACGGCCGGCAATCACTGTAAGCAGAGCAACGTTAAGAATTGCTCAGCAGATACAGTGGTTTCGCGGGAACTTTCGCTGTTATCATGAGCGCCTGCCCGAATCGCGAAAGTTCCCGGACCGTCAGGCCATGGCCAAATCACCCGATCTTTTCGACTCCGACGCCCCCCAGGGGAAAAGCTACACCGCCAAGGACATCGAGGTCCTGGAGGGCCTGGAACCCGTGCGCCGGCGGCCCGGCATGTATATCGGCGGCACCGACGAGCGGGCGCTGCATCACCTGGCGGCCGAAATCCTCGACAACGCGATGGACGAGGCGGTGGCGGGCTTCGCCAACCGGATCGAGGTCGAACTCGACGCCGGCGACGTGCTGACGATCCGCGACAATGGCCGCGGCATCCCGACCGACCCGCACCCCAAGTTCAAGAGCAAGTCGGCGCTGGAAGTGATCATGACCACGCTGCATGCCGGCGGAAAGTTCGGCGGCAAGGTCTACGACACCTCGGGCGGGTTGCATGGCGTCGGCGCCTCGGTGGTGAACGCGCTGTCGGACTGGATGGAAGTCGACGTCGCTCGCGACAAGCATTCGCGCAAGATGCGCTTCGAGCGCGGCCATGCGGTCGGCAAGCTGAAGGACATGGGGCCGGTCAACCGGCGCGGCACGATCGTCTCGTTCCATCCCGATCCGCAGATCTTCGGCAAGGACTGCCATTTCTCGCCGGCCACGCTTTATCGCATGGTCAAGTCGAAGGCCTATCTGTTCCGCGGCGTCGAGATCCGCTGGAAATGCGATCCGGCGCTGATCAAGGGCGAGACGCCGGCCGAGGATACGCTGAAATTTCCCGGTGGGTTGCTCGACTTCCTCAAGAGCGAGGTCGGCTCCAGCAACACCGTCACCCAGCGCGAGTTCTTCGGCCGCACCGAGAACAAGGACGGCAAGGGCGCGGTGGAATGGGCGGCGGTGTGGACGCCGCAGATCGATCCCTTCGTGCACTCTTACTGCAACACGATCCCGACCTCGCAGGGCGGCACCCACGAACAGGGCCTGCGCAACGCCCTGACGCGCGCGCTGCGCAGCCATGGCGAGCGGGTCAACAACCGCAAGACCGCGCTGGTGACGGCGGATGACGTGATGAGCGCGTGCTGCGCCGTGCTCTCGGTCTTCATCCGCGAGCCGGAATTCCAGGGCCAGACCAAGGACAAGCTGTCCTCGCCCGATGCGCAGCGCCTGGTCGAGACGGTGGTGCGCGACCACTTCGACCACTGGCTGGCGGAGAGCCCGGCGGAGGCCGACAAGCTGCTCGATTTCGTGATCGAGCAGGCGGAAGACCGGCTCAAGAAGCGGCAGGAAAAGGAGACCCAGCGCAAATCGGCGACGCGCAAGCTGCGCCTTCCCGGCAAGCTGGCCGATTGCACCCGCGACGGGCGCGGCGGCACGGAGATATTCCTGGTCGAGGGCGACAGCGCCGGCGGTTCGGCGAAGCAGGCGCGCGACCGCGCCACCCAGGCGGTGCTGCCCCTGCGTGGCAAGATCCTCAACGTGGCGAGCGCGGCGGCCGGCAAGCTGGCGCAGAACCAGGAGCTGAGCGACCTGGTGCAGGCGCTGGGCTGCGGCACGGGCGCGAAATACCGCGAGGGCGATCTGCGCTACGACCGCGTGATCGTGATGACCGATGCCGATGTCGACGGGGCGCATATCGCGTCGCTGCTGCTGACGTTCTTCTATCGCGAGATTCCGCAGCTCGTGCGCGAGGGCCATCTCTATCTGGCCATGCCGCCGCTCTACCGCCTGACGCAGGGCGCCAAGACGGAATATGCGCGCGACGAGAAGCATCGCGACCAGCTCCTCAAGACGGTGTTCAAGGCCAACGCCAAGGTCGAGGTCGGACGCTTCAAGGGCCTGGGCGAGATGATGCCGGCGCAATTGAAAGAGACGACGATGAAGCCGGGCGCGCGCTCGCTGCTGCAGGTCGAGATCGCCGAGGACAACCGCAAGGACACGGAGAGCATCGTCGAGCGGCTGATGGGCAAGAAGCCGGAGCTTCGCTTCCAGTACATCCAGGAAAACGCGCAATTCGCGACCGGCGTGGACGTGTGACGGGCGGTGTTACCGCACGACCAACCGGGTGAACACGATGGTGGTGTCGCCGCTCTGCGAGGCGACCGCCTCGGCGGGGCGGGCGGCCTCAAATTTCGCGCCGTCGGACGGCAGGCCGAAATGCTGTTCGCCGAGCACAAGATGCTTGGGGCCGGGCCGCCAGAAGACCAGCTTGACCGACTTGTCGCGGCAGTCCGCCGTCACGCAGGCGATGATCGTGCCGACAGGATTGAGGCTGCGCGCCGCCGGCAGGAAGACATGGCCGTCGATCTCGGCGCGCAGGAGCCCCTCTTCTTTCGGCACCAGGATCACCATGCGATCCGCTTGCGGCGAGCCGCGAAAGGTCAGCGTCAGCGAGCGGCCGCCGGTGACGGGCTGCGCCGTCACGGCGACGCGCGGCTCGGCGTAACGCAGCGCCCCGGCGGGCGCGACATAGGACTTCTGAAAGGCGAGCGGCGTCGCCATGACGGGCTTGGCGCCGAAGGGGGCGACCGCGCGCAGCGCCTTGGGCAAGGGCGCGCCGGCATCGGCGGCCCAGAACGCCCCGCCCGTTTCGTGATCGTCGACGAAGTCGATGTTCAGGCGCTGCGGCGCGTAGGCGCTATAGGCGGGGGAAAGACCGGCGACGATCGCGAAGGCCAGCGCGGCGGCAGCCAGCGCCGCCACGACGGTGTTTCTCTCGATGCGCCGCAACGGCCGCGCGGCCAGCAACGGCACCAGCGGCAGGACGCCGAAGGCGACCGGAACCGTGAACAGCGGATGCAGCGCGAGGCCCTGCACCGTTTCCGCCGTGCTCGCGAGCGACAGCCAAACCGCCATCATCGGCAGCGCGGCGATGAAGAGCGCGATCTCGCCGGCCGCTCCGGACCAGGCGCCTCGCAGGCGCGTCTGAACCAGCAGGATGGCGGCGCCGATCAGGCCCGGGAATAGGAAATACGGACTGACGCCCGGCACCAGGACGGCGGTGAGAAGACCGAGGGCGCCGATCCAGGTCCAGACCGACAGCGCCGTCAGGCGCACGCTCGCCCAGCGCGAGAGCGGCAGCATCACCGCCGCGATGCCAAGTGCCAGCGCGATCCGCAGCCAGGCGGGATAGGCGTAGGACGGATCGGGCCCGCCCGATACCGTCGCCGCAACGACATGCAGGAACCAGCCGAGGAGGGCACTGCCGGCAACGGCCACCAGCGGGATGGAGAACGCGGCGAGCCATCGGCCGATGCCCGCCACATCGACGCGCGACAGCCACGCCGCCGCAAGAAGCATCGCCAGCACGAGAATCGCGAGCGGCACCGCCCGGGAGGCGGGAAGGTGCGGCAAGAGCTTGCCGAACAGGGTGAGATAGATGTCGTCACCGCCCTTCAGCGTCACGAAATCGGCCTGCATCAGCCCACTGGCGACGCCGAGCACGCTGTCGCCATGGCTCTGCAGCGTCGCCTGGCTGAGATTGGCGCGGCGGTCCTGCGCGGTGTGATAGTCGGCGACGTGGCCGAGGAACGAGAAATTGTAGCCGGGCAACCCGTGGTCGAGGAACACCGTCAGGTCGGTGTCGTTGGGCAGCATCTTGTAGATCACCGCGAACAGCGAACCGGTCGCGTAAGCGGGGACGTTCTTGGCGTAGAGATCGATGAGCGGTCCGTCGCCGGGACTGGTCTGGAACAGAAGGCTTGGACCTTGATTGCCCCGCCCCTCGGCATTGATCGCGATGCCGACACGGGCGCGAAGAACAGGATTGTCGAGAAAGGCGTGAGCGCCGAGCAGGCCCGCCTCCTCGCCATCGGTGAGCAGCGCGATGATCGGATGTTTCGTCTTCATGCCGCGCGCCTGCAGGGCGCGCACGGTCTCCAGGATGGTGGCGACACTGGACTGGTCGTCGCCGGCGCCGGGACCGGCCGGGACGGAGTCGTAATGCGCCACCAGGACGATGGCCTTGCCCGCGCCCGGCGCGACCTCGGCGATGATGTCCTCGGCGGTGCCGCAGGCGAAGAAGCCGTAATCCGCGCGGGCCTCGCAGCCCATGCCGCGATAGAGGCTCGTCCTGATGCCCAGCGCGGCGAATTCGGCGCGGACGCGGCCCTGCACCGCCTTGTTGGCGGGCGAGGAGACGGGATGCGGCACTTCCGGTCCGAGCAGGCGGCCCAGCGTTGCGTAGGCGCGCGCGGCGGAGAATTCCGTCGCCGGGGCGTCGGCGCCGAGTGGGCGCGGCAAACCGTCGAAGGTGGCGCCGGCGAACCAGATCGCGACCGCGACCAGCGCGAGCGCGACGAGGCGCAAGCCCGTGCCGGACGATTTCAAATCCATGGAACACCCTCTCCCGCCGGCCGCGACTGTATCGCGGAAACGCGGGCGCGTCAGGCGGCGGGTGGACGCGCGCGAAAGGGCTGGATCATCTGGCCGATGAAGCCGGCCGGCATCGGATCGTCGATGCCGAACGCGGTCGGCTGGCGGCGCGGCATATAGTAGGTGCCGAACAGGATGTCCCAGACGGGAAAGGCGCCGGCGAAATTCTTGGCCTGGCCCTCGTCCGCCTTGGTGTGGTGCCAGCGATGGAAGGCGGGACTCGCCAAAACGGCGCGGAACGGTCCCAGGTCCCAGTCGAGATTGGCGTGCACCATGATGGCGTAGAAGGTGGTGGCCGGAGCATAGAGCGCGACCGTCGTCAGGTTGAAGCCGAGCACCACCAGCGGCACCGCCTGGATCAGCTTGGCGCCGATGTCGTTGACCGGATGCAGGCGGACGGACGACAGCCAGTCCAGTTCGGTGGAGGAGTGGTGCACGGCGTGGAACGGCCACAGCCACGCCCGATGGAACAGCCGGTGCTGCCAATAGCCAAAGAAATCGCCGACCAGGAAGACCTCGATGCCCTGAAGCCAGAGCGGCTGGCGGCTGAGGCCGCCATGGCCCTGCGCCAAGGTCTGATAGTGCAGCCCGAACAACAGGACGAGCGGGAAGACGACGATGCCGATAGCAAGCGGCGTGACGGCCTTGGTGATGATCGGGGTCCATAGCCAGTAGACGCAATCGGTCCAGAAGCCCTTGCGGAAGACCCTCTGCCCCGGCACCGACGGCCAGAGCCGCGCGAGGATCCCATAGAGGATCGTCAGCACGCCAAAGGCGATGACGAGACCGACGATTTGGCGCAGCAATTCCTTGTCATGGCCCACGCCGAGGTTCCCGTTCTCGACCGCTGTCAAACGCCTTCCGCCCGGCCGTCCGTCGCCGGAACTCTCGGCGCAATTGCCGCGGGTTGAAAAGTAAGAAAATTGCGCCTACATTGCGTTGCATATCGAGTCGGGCCGATAGGGGCCATCGACTTCGGGCGCTCGAAATGCGCCCCATCAGGAGCGTAAGACGAGCATCGAGACGACCGCCGGCGCGGAAGCCGGCATTGCAGAAGTACTTGAATCCCCGGTTTCTTCTGTCGAACCCAGCCCCCCTGCCGCCGCCGTGGTGAACGGCTTCGAAGGCCTTGGCCTGTCGGCCGAGGTGCTGAAGGCCGTGGCGGCCAGCGGCTATACCGTCCCCACCCCGATCCAGGCGCAGGGCATCCCCCATGTGCTGCAGCGGCGCGACATCATCGGCATCGCCCAGACCGGCACCGGCAAGACGGCGTCGTTTACCCTGCCGATGATCGAGATGCTGGCGCGCGGCCGGGCCAAGGCGCGCATGCCGCGTTCGCTGATCCTGGAGCCGACGCGCGAGCTGGCGGCGCAGGTCGCCGAGAGCTTCGAGAAATACGGCAAGTACAACAAGCTTTCGATGGCGCTCCTGATCGGCGGCACCTCGTTCGACGACCAGGAGAAGAAGCTGGATCGCGGCGTCGATGTCTTGATCGCCACGCCGGGCCGGCTGCTCGACCATTTCGAGCGCGGCAAGCTGATGCTGAGCCAGGTGCAGATCCTCGTCATCGACGAGGCGGATCGCATGCTCGACATGGGCTTCATCCCGGACGTCGAGCGCATCTGCAAGCTCATCCCCTTCACGCGGCAGACCCTGTTCTATTCCGCGACCATGCCGCCGGAGATCCAGCGGCTGACCGACCAGTTTCTGCACAATCCGGTGCGCGTCGAAGTCGCCCGCCCGGCGACCGCCGCGTCGAACATCACGCAGGAAGTCGTCAACATCCCGGCCAACGACTGGGCCAAGCGCGAGGCGCTGCGCCGGCTGATCCGCGAAGCGGAGCCGACGCTGAACAACGCCATCGTGTTCTGCAACCGCAAGCGCGATGTCGACGTGGTGTCCAAATCGCTCGTCAAGCACGGCTTCGACGCCGCCCCGCTGCATGGCGATCTCGACCAGTCGCTGCGCACCAAGACGCTGGACCGCTTCCGCGCCGGGGACCTCAAGATCCTCGTCGCCAGCGACGTGGCGGCGCGCGGCCTCGACATTCCGGCCGTCAGCCATGTGTTCAATTTCGACGTGCCGTTCCACCCGGACGACTATGTCCACCGCATCGGCCGCACCGGCCGCGCCGGGCGCAGCGGCTTTGCCTATATGCTGGCGACGCCGCGCGACGAGCGCCAGGTCGAAGCCATCGAGAAGCTCACCAAGACGACAATCCCGCGCAAGACGATGGAGAACATCGAAGTGCGCGAGGACCGCAAGCCGCGCCGCGACGAAGAGCGCCGCGGCGGCCAGAAGGGCGGCGGACGGGGACGCGGCGAGCGCCGCGACCGTTTCCGCCCCGACAAATTCCACGACCATGTGGCGCCGATGGAGCCCGCCGCGCCGACCGAAGCGGTCGCCGCGCCGGCGCCGGTCGAACAGGCGCGCGCGCCGGAACCGCAGCGTCACGAGAAGCCCCGGCACGAGAAGAAGCCGGAGCCGCGCCGCGAGCATCGCGAGCCGCAGGCCCAGCAGCCCGCTCAGCAAAAGCGCGAACGGCCGCACAAGGCGCATCAGGATCGCAAGAACGATGCGGCGCCGGTGAAGCCGGAGAAGCACGAATTGCCGGCCTTTCTGCTCAGGCCCGTGAACCTGCCGAAGAAGGCCGACGCGTAGAGCGTCATGGCCGCTCCGCCCGACCCGCTGCGCGAACATATCGAGCAGTGGGGCCTGACGCCGGATGGCGCGCCGTTCGAAACGCACTCGTCCTGGCTTTGCTTTGCGACACGGGGGCGCGAGCGCGCGTTGCTCAAGGCATTCAAGGCCGACAGCGACGAGGCGCCGAGCGCGCGCTATCTCGCCTTGCATAACGGCCATGGCACGGTGCGCGTGCTGGAAAGCGACGACCGCGCCATCCTGGTCGAGCGCATCGCGCCGGGCACGATGCTCAAGACGCTTGTGTTGGAGGGCCGCGACGACGAGGCAACGCACATCGTCTGCGACACGATCGAGAATCTGCAAGGCGCCAGGGCCGATCCGGCCGACTGGCCCGGGCATGAGGAGCAAAGGGCCGAATATGCCCGCCATGTCGCCCATCCGCCGCTGACCAAGGATATCGTCGACCGCGCCCGGGCGCTGTTCCTCGAACTCGATGCCACGGAGAGCGCGCCGGTCCTGCTGCACGGCGATCTGCATCACGAGAACATCCTGTGCGACGTGGCGCGGGGCTGGTTGGCGATCGACCCGAAAGGTGTGCGCGGCGAACTCGCCTTCGAACTCGCGGCGCCGCTGCGCAATCCGCCGGAGCGACCCGATATCTTCGCATCGAAGACTCAGATGGACCGCCGCGTGCGGATCTATTGCGAGCGGCTGGGCCTGGATCGCGAGCGGGTGCTCGGCTGGTGCGTCGCGCGCAATTGCATCGCCGCATTGTGGAACGCACGGCATCGGCCCCAGACCGAGCGCGGCACGACCTGGGCGGCCGCGACGTTGACGGCGCTCACACTCCTGGACGGTTGAAACCGAACAAAGATTCATCCGCCGGCGCGTGCAATTTTTCCGCGCGAGGCCTATATTTTTTGCGCTGCAATATAAGGCTTGCGGGATGGATTCGGTCACGACCCAAGCTCCCAGGACAGGCGCCGGAGCGCGGCGCGTTCTGGTGCTTCAGGGCGGCGGAGCGCTGGGCTCTTATCAAGGCGGCGTCTACGAAGGCCTTGCCGAAGCCGATTTCCGGCCCGACTGGATCGCCGGCATCTCCATCGGCGCGATCAACGCGGCGCTCATCGCCGGCAACAAGCGCGAGGACCGGCTGGCGCGCCTGCGCGAATTCTGGGAGACGGCGAGCGCCGTCCTGCCGTTCAACGTGAACATGCCCGACTCGACGCTGCGCACCCTGTACGGCGAGGCGGCGGCGGCGTGGACGGCGACGGTCGGCGTCGCGGGCTTCTTCCGACCGCGCCTTCCGCCCGCCGTGTTCTATCCGCCCGGCGCACCGGAGGCGCTCAGCTATTACGACACCGCGCCCTTGCGCGCGACGCTGGAGCGGCTGGTCGATTTCGACCGCATCAACGCGAAGGAGATCAGGCTCAGCCTGGGCGCCGTGAACATCCGCACCGGCGCGCTCGTCTATTTCGACAACGAACACTGCGCCATCGGGCCGGAGCATGTGATGGCCTCGGGCGCGCTGCCGCCCGGCTTTCCGCCCGTCGAGATCGACGGCGAGCATTATTGGGACGGCGGCGTCGTCTCCAACACGCCGCTGCAATATGTGATGCAGAACGAGCCGAAGGACGATCTGCTGATCTTCCAGGTCGATCTGTTCAACGCGCATGGGGCGCTGCCGCGCACGCTGCTGGAAGCGGCGGAGCGCGAGAAGGACATCCGCTATGCCAGCCGCACCGATCACAATACCGATCTCGACATGAAGATCCACGCGGCCAAGGTGGCGCTGCGCGCGCTGCTGGCCGAGCTGCCGGAGGAACTGCGCGCCTCGCCGAACGCGGCGTTGCTGGGCGATCTGACCTATGAGAACGCGGTGACGGTGGTGAAGCTCTGCTATCGCCGCAAGCCCTATGAAGGGCCGTCCAAGGATTACGAATTCTCGCGCCAGACCATGCTCGAGCATTGGCGCACCGGGCTCGCCGATATTCGGCAGGCGATGAAGAAGCGCGGCGAGATGCTGTGCGAACGCGACAAGATCGCGAGCAAGACCATCGAGACGGCGGAGTACATGCCATGAACCGCGACGCGATCCTCGGCGCCAGCTCGATGCCGCTGTTCAGCCCGAGCTATCCCAAGGGGCCGTTCCGCTTCGTGCGGCGGGAGTATTTGATTATCACCTATCGAACGGATCCGGCCGCGATCCGCGCCGCCCTGCCCGAACCGCTGGAGCCGGCGCCGGGCGACCTCGCCTATTACGAGTGGATGAAGATGCCCGATGCCTCGGGCTTCGGCGACTATGAGGAGAGCGGCACCGGCATTCTCGCGTCCTACAAGGGCGAGCCGTGCAATTTCTCGGTCCAGATGTATCTCGACGACGAGCCGCCGATCACCGGCGGGCGCGAGATCTGGGGCTTTCCCAAGAAATACGGCGTGCCGCGGCTGACGGTCATCAAGGACACGCTGACCGGCACGCTGCACTACGACGACGAGCGCGTCGCGCTGGGCACGATGGCCTACAAGCCTGTCAGCCTCGCCGACAAGCTCGACCAGGTGAAGGCCGGCATCGCCAAGCTGAACGTCAATCTCAAATGGATTCCCGACGTCGACGGCGGGCCGAAGATCGCGCAGCTCGTCGGCTACAATCTCGAAGACATCGTGGTGCATGAGGCGTGGGACGGGCCGGCGCGGCTGCACTTGATCCCGCACGTCAATTGCCGCGTCGCCGACCTGCCGGTGCTGGAAATCGTCGGCGGCCGGCACCAGATCGTCGATTTCGTATTACCTTACGGTCGTGTGCTGCACGACTACCTCGCGTAGAAGGAGATCGCCATGTCGCTCAAGGGAAAATCCGCCGTCGTCACCGGGTCCACCAGCGGGATCGGGCTCGCCTATGCGCGGGCCTTCGCCAAGGAAGGCGCCAACATCACGCTGAACGGCTTCGGCGACGCCGCGGCGATCGAGAAAGAGCGCGCCGGCATCGAGGCCGATTTCGGCGTCAAGGCGATCTACTCGCCGGCCGACATGACCAAGCCCGACGAGGTCGCCGGCATGATCGCGCTGGCGGAGAAGACCTTCGGCGCGGCGGACGTCCTGGTGTGCAATGCCGGCATCCAGTTCGTGGCGCCGATCGAGGAGTTTCCGGTCGAGAAATGGCAGCAGATCATCGCCATCAACCTGACCTCCGCCTTCCTATGCATGCGCGCGGCGGTGCCCGGCATGAAGAAGCGCGGCTGGGGACGCATCATCTCGACGGCGTCGGCGCATTCGCTGGTCGCCTCGCCGTTCAAATCGGCCTATGTCGCGGCCAAGCACGGCATCGCGGGCCTGACCAAAACCATCGCGCTGGAGACCGCGACGCACGGCATCACGGTCAACTGCATCAGTCCCGGCTATGTCTGGACGCCGCTGGTCGAGAAGCAGATCCCGGACACGATGAAGGCGCGCAACTTGACCAAGGAACAGGTCATCAACGACGTGCTCTTGGACGCTCAGCCGACCAAGCAGTTCGTGACGGTCGAGGAAGTCGCCGGCATCGCGGTGTTCCTGTGCTCCGACGCGGCGAAGAACATCACCGGCGCGAATATCTCGGTCGATGGCGGCTGGACGGCGGAGTAAATCCCTACCCTCCCTCAAGAAGAGGGTCGAAGCTACGCCTTGATGCTGCCCGCCAGCATCTTGCGGATGCCGGCGCCGTAGGGCGGCCGCAGCATCGCGGTCAGGTCGCGGCCGGTCTGCTGGAACACCGCCTTGGCATGGCTGAAGGTCCGAAACCCGTCGATGCCGTGATAGGAGCCCATGCCCGATGGGCCGATGCCGCCGAACGGCAGGTCCTCCATCGCGACATGCATCACCACGTCGTTGACCGATACGCCGCCGGAGGTCGTGCGCGTCAGCACCTTTTCCTGCTCGGCGTTGTCGCTGCCGAAATAGTAGAGGCCGAGCGGGCGGCTGTGCGCGTTGACGTAGCCGATGGCCTCGTCGACCGCACCATAGGTCTTCACCGGCAGGAGCGGCCCGAAAATCTCGTCCTGCATGATCTTCATGTCGTCGGTCGGGTTGAGCACCAGCGTCGGCGGGATCTTGTGATAGGGCTGCTGGCGGAAATCTTCCTTGGCCGGATTGAGCTCCACGATCTCGGCGCCCTTGGACCTTGCGTCGTCGAGATAGCCCTGCAGGCGGTCGTAGTGGCGCTGGTTGATCACCGAAGTGTAGTCCGGATTGTCCTTCAGCGTCGGGAACATGGCGCTGACGGCGTTCGCCGCCTCGTGCACGAAGTCGCGCGCCTTGTTCTCAGGCACCATCACATAGTCCGGCGCCAGGCAGATCTGGCCGGCGTTCATCGTCTTGCCGAACATCACGCGCTTGGCGGCGAGCGACAGATCGGCGCTGTCGCCGACGATCACCGGCGACTTGCCGCCGAGCTCCAGCGTAGTCGGCACGAGATTCTCCGCCGCCGCCTTCATCACGTGATACGCGATCGAGGTCGCGCCGGTGAAGAGCAGATGGTCGAAGGCGAGCCGCGAGAAGGCGGCGCCGACATCCGGGCCGCCGGTGAAGACCGCGACTTCGCTCTCGTCGAAGGCGGAGCGGAACATGCGCGCCATCAGCTCGGAGGAGCGCGGCGTGAACTCGCTGGGCTTGATCATCGTGCGGTTGCCGGCGGCGAAGATGCCGGCGAGCGGGCTGAAGGTGAGATTGAACGGAAAATTCCACGGGCTGATCACGCCGACCACGCCCTTGGGCTGATACTCGACATGGGCTTTGGCGCCCAACAGGCCGAGGATGGTCGGCGTCACCTTGCGCTTCTCGCGCTTCATCCAGCTCTTCAGATGCGCCCTGGCGTGCTTGAGCGGGCCGATCGAGCCGGACACGTCGGTGAACAGCGAGGCCTCGACCGAGCGGTGGCCGAAATCCTCGCGGAGCGCGTCCGTGATGGCGTCCTTGTGGCCGACCAGAAGCGCGATGGCGCGATCGAGCCATTCGATGCGCCTCTCCGCGCTGGGCGCGCCATCCTTGAGATGGGCCTTCTTCTGCAGGTCCAGGACGCGGCGCATCTCGGCGGCCGGATCGGGTCTCGCTTCGGCGGCGCTCATATTGTGTCCCTTTCCCTGAATTTCCTGATATTTTGTCAATCTAGTCGCTGCGCCGCACCGCCTCAATGGCGCCCTTAAGAGTTTTTTACGAACCCTCGGCCACACTGATCAAAAGCCCGAACGGCGGGCCGTGGCGGTGGAGCGGGGAGTTGCGTAGCGAACGGGAACTGGCGCTGGCCAAGACCACACTCGCCCTGATGGGCGAATGCGATGTCTCGCCGACGCCGGACAACTACGAGCTGTTCTACACCTATGCCGCCGGCGAAAGCCCGGCGGTCGGCCGCGTCATCGGCGACATGATCGCGACGCGGCGCCCGTTCACGCCCTCGCTTCTCAAGGAATTGCGCGACCGCTGCTTTTCGCGCGACCGCGCCGAGCGCGCGGTCGAGGCGATCGGCGAGACCGTCACCGTCTCGCTCGACGAGGCGATCGCGAAAATGGAGTCGGCGGCGAAATTCGCCGGCGAATACGGCAACACGCTGTCGGCGGCGAGCGGCGAGCTTGGCGGCGAGCAGTCGCCGGAAAGCGTCAGCAAGCTGGTCGGAAGCCTCGTCGCGGCGACCAAGTCGATGGAATCGCGCACCCGCTCGCTCGAGCAGGAGCTGCAGAAATCCTCCCACCAGGTCGGCGACCTGCGCGCCCAGCTCGAGAACGTCCGCCGCGAGAGCCTGACCGATCCGGTGACCGGCATCGCCAACCGCAAGGCCTTCGACACCGAGCTCGCGACCGCCATCGCCGAGTCGCGGCAGAGCGGCGAGCCGATGGCGCTCTTCATGTGCGACATCGACCGGTTCAAGCAATTCAACGACACCTGGGGCCACCAGACCGGCGACCATGTGCTCAAGCTGGTCGCGGCCTGCATCTCCGACAACGTCAAGGGCCGCGACACCGCGGCGCGCTATGGCGGCGAGGAGTTCGCGGTGATCGTGCGCAAGGCCAACATCGTCGCGGCGTGGAAGCTTGCCGAGCAAATCCGCGCCAATGTGCAGAACAAGAAGCTGGTCAAGAAGTCGACCGGCGACGTGCTCGGCTCGATCACCGTCTCGATCGGCGTGGCCGAGCTTTCGGGCGGCGAGGACGGCACGATGCTGATCCAGCGCGCCGATATGTGCCTGTATCGCGCCAAGCATGCCGGCCGCAACCGCGTGATCGCCCAGGACGATCCGCTCGCCGCCGATCTGGATATTGACGCAGCGTAATCCGCTTTCGCGCTTTGGCGTGACGACTTTCCATCATCGGCGAACCGCGTATGCTCCGCGCCGGTCACGGGATGGGAGAAACGCATGCGGACGGAATTCGATCGGGCTTATGTGACGGCGCACGGCAAGGTCGCGGTGCTGACGCTCAATCATCCCGAGGCGATGAACGCGGCCGGCACCAAGCTGGCGCGCGGCGCGGCGGCGGCGCTCGCCTTCATCGAGAACAAGGAGCACGGCTTTCGCGCCATGATCCTGACCGGCGAGGGCCGCGGCTTCTGCTCGGGCGCCAATTTGACCGAGCGCGGCAGCGACGACGGCGGCGTCGGCCAGTCGCTGGAGACCGTCTATCACCCCTTCCTGCGCCGGCTGCGCGACCTTTCCATTCCCATCGTCACGGCGGTGAACGGCGCCGCGGCCGGCGTCGGCATGAGCATCGCGCTGATGGGCGATCTTATCGTCGCGGCGCGCTCGGCCTATTTCCTCCAGGCGTTCGCGCGCATCGGCCTGGTGCCGGACGGCGGCTCGACCTGGCTCCTGCCGCGGCTCATCGGGCTGGCGCGCGCCAAGGAATTGTCGCTGCTGGCGGAGCGCCTGCCGGCGGAGAAGGCGCTCGAATGGGGCCTGATCAATCGTGTTGTCGATGACAACGCCCTGATGGAAGAGGCGCTGCGGCTGGCGAGCCAACTCGCCGACGGTCCGTCCTCGCTGTCGATTACCCGCAGCCTCTACTGGCAGAGCCCGCTCAACACGTACGAGGAGCAGCTCGACCTCGAACGGGCGAGCCAGGAACGCGCTGGCAAGACACAAGATTTCGTCGAAGGCATCTCCGCCTTTCTGCAAAAGCGCCCGGCGAAGTTCCAGGGGAAATAACCCGTCGCTTCGATCTGGATCGGTTAACTCGCGAGTCCGTGACTTGCGCGCGGCCGGTCGTTTCTGACCTATTGGTGACGAATTCCTGACAGGCCGGCGATCCGCCGCGCCTCCCTCCCTGGAGACTTCAGCGATGCGACGCAGCCTTATTCTCTTGGCCGGAGTCTTGAGCGTGACCTGCGCCTTCGCCGCCGCCGACACGGCCGGCAAACCCGAACTCGGCGCATGGGGCATCGACCTCACCGCGATGGACCCGAGCGTCAAGCCCGGCGACGACTTCTTCTCCTATGCGAACGGCACCTGGATCAAGAAGACCGAGATCCCGCCGGAGCGCAGCGGCATCGGCGCGTTCCAGAACCTGCGCATCCTGAGCGAAAAGCGGATGAAGGATATCGTCGCCGAACTGCAGGCCAAGCCGGCCGCGTCGCTGACGACCGAAGAGAAGAAACTCGTCGATCTCTACAACGCCTTCGTCGACCAGAAAACCATCGACGCCCAGGGACTGACGCCGGCCAAGGCCGACCTCGACCGCATCGCGGGCGCCAAGACGCTCGACGACATCGCGCGGCTGATGTCGTCGCCCAAGCTGGCCGATTCCAGCGTGTTCAACATGTATATCGGTGTCGACGAGAAGGACCCCAAGGCCTATTCGATCGTGCTGGGCCAAGGTGGGCTCGGCATGCCGGATCGCGAATATTATCTCGGCACCGAGGCCGGCGAAGTCGCGGCGCGCGAGGCCTATAAGAAGTATCTCGTCTCGATCCTCACGCTGGCCGGTTACGCCGATGCCGACAAGCGCGCCCAGGCGATCTATGACGTCGAGGCGAAGATCGCGCAGCTCCACTGGTCGCGCGCCGACAACCGCGACGAGGACAAGACCTACAATCCGATGCCGGTGTCGGACCTCAAGAAATTCGCGCCGGATTTCGCCTGGGATGGGTTCTTCGCCGAGGCCGGCGTGCCGCTGACGGGACCCAAGGGCGAGCGCGTCGTCGTGGTGACGCAGAAATCGGCCTTCCCGGGCCTCGCGAGGGTGTTCGCCGAAACGCCGGTTGCAGTGTGGCGCGACTATCTGACGGTGCATTATCTGCACATCTTCTCGGCCTATCTGCCCAAAACGTTCGACGACGCGGACTTCGCCTTCTACGGGACCGTGCTCGGCGGACAGCCGCAGCAGCTCGACCGCGCGACGCGCGGCGTGCATTTGCTCGACAACACCCTCGGCGATGCGCTGGGCAAGATCTATGTCGCGAAATATTTCCCGCCCATCGCCAAGACCAAGGCGAAGGAGCTGGTCGACAACCTGATGAAGACCTATGACGCCGACATCCGCACGCTCACCTGGATGTCGGACGCGACGAAGCAGAAGGCGCTCGACAAGCTGCACAAGTTCACGCCCTATGTCGGCTACACCGACAAATGGCTCGACTATTCGGCCTTCCAGGTCGTCCCCGGCGCGCTTCTGGCGGACGTGCAGGCGGGCGGCGTCTTCGAATGGAACCGCGAGCTCAAGCGCCTCGACGATCCGGTCGACAAGGCCGAATGGGGCATGACGCCCCAAACGGTGAACGCCTATTACGATCCGTCGGCGAACAAGATCGTGTTCCCGGCGGCGATCCTGCAGCCGCCCTTCTTCGATCCGTACGCCGACGACGCGGTGAACTATGGCGGCATCGGGGCGGTGATCGGCCACGAGATGAGCCATGGCTATGACGACCAGGGCGCGAAATACGACGGCGATGGCGTCTTGCGCGACTGGTGGACGGCGGAGGACTTCAAGAACTTCAAGGCGCGCACCCAGGCGCTGTCCGACCAGTTCGATGCCTATGAGGCGCTGCCCGGCCTGCACGTGATCGGTCCCAACACGCTGGGCGAGGACATCGCCGATCTCGCCGGCATCACCGTCGCGCTCAAGGCCTATCATCTGTCGCTGGGCGGCAGGCCGGCGCCGGTGATCGACGGCTATACCGGCGACCAGCGCTTCTTCCTGTCCTACGGACAGATCTGGCGCTCGAAGATCCGCGACGCGGCGCTGCGCACGCGGGTGCTCTCCAACGAGCACGCGCCGGACAAGTTCCGCGCCATCAGCGCGACGCGCAACACCGACGCCTGGTATGACGCGTTCGGCGCCAAGCCGGGCGACAAGTACTACCTGGCGCCGGAACAGCGGGTACATCTGTGGTAATCGAAATCGTGCCGCCGGGACCGGGCCCGGCGGCATTTTTCCTTGTCGTATGAGGACGGTCGCATGAAACGCAGTCTTGTTCTTTTGAGCGCGGTCGCCATCGCGATGGCCGGCGCGGCCTTCGCCGGCGAGCCGCAGGTCAAGCCCTGGGGCGTCGATCTTTCCTATATCGACAAGACCGTGAAGCCGGGCGACGACTTCTTCGCCTATGCCAACGGCAACTGGCTCAAGCACGACACGATCCCGGCCGACCGCACCTATTCGGGCGTCAACCTCGAGCTCGACCTCAACAACGAGGCGCGGCTGAAAGGACTGGTCGCCGATCTGTCCAAGACCCCCGACGACAAGCTGACGCCGGAGGGGCGCAAGCTGCGCGACCTCTACAACGCGTTCATGGACACCGCGCAGATCGAAGCCAACGGCCTTGCCCCCGCGAAGGCCGATCTGGCGACGATCGCGCACTACAAGACGCTGAGCGACGTCGCCGCCGCCATCGGCGATCCGCGGCTGGGCCTGGACGGACCCTTCGGATTCTATATCGGCGTCGACGACAAGAATTCCGACGTCTATTCGATCAACCTCTACCAGTCCGGCCTCGGCATGCCCGACCGCGACTATTACCTGAAGACCGACAAGGAAATCCTCGACACCCAGGCGGCATACAAGAAGTATCTCGCCGACATTCTGACCATCGCCGGAGCGACGAACGCCGCGGCGCGGGCGCAGAAGATCTACGACCTCGAAGCCGCTCTGGCGCAGGCGAGCTGGCCGGCCGCCGACCGCCGCGACGCGGACAAGATCTACAACCCGATGACGGTCGCCGAGCTGAAGACGCTGGCGCCGGGCTTCGACTGGGACGCGATGTTCCAGGCGGGGGCGATCCCGGAGAACGGCGGCGCGCGCAAGGTGATCGTGTCGGAGAAATCCGCTTTCCCCAAGCTCGCCGCGGTGTTCGCCGCGACGCCCGTCGCGGTGTGGCGCGACTATCTGGCGACGCGCTATCTGCATCGCTGGGCGGCGTTCCTTCCCAAGAAGGTCGACGACACCGACTTCGCGTTCTACGGCACGGCGCTGGCCGGCAAGACGGCGCAGCTCGAACGCCCGACGCGCGGCATCCGCCTGCTCGACCAATCCATGGGCGAGGCGCTCGGCAAGCTCTATGTCGAGCGCTATTTCGGCGGCGACGCCAAGGCCAAGGCGCTCGACCTCGTGCACAACCTCATCAAGGCCTATGAGGCCGACATCCAGACGCTGGCCTGGATGTCGCCGGCGACGCGCACCAAGGCGCTGGAGAAGCTGCACGCCACGGCGCTGAAGATCGGCTATCCCGACAAGTTCCGCGACTACACGGCGCTCGCGATCGATCGCGGCACGCTGCTGGCCGACGCGCAGGCCGCCGGCGTGTTCGAGTGGAACCGCGAGCTCAAGCGCATCGACGATCTGGTCGACCGCACCGAGTGGGGCATGACGCCGCCGACCAACAACGCCTACAACAACCCCAACCTCAACGAGGTGGTGTTTCCGGCCGGCATCCTGCAGCCGCCCTATTTCGACCCCAATGCCGACGACGCGGTGAACTATGGCGAGATCGGCGCCACCATTGGCCACGAGATCAGCCATTCCTTCGACGACCAGGGCGCCAAGTACAACGCCCGCGGCGTGCTGCAGGATTGGTTCACGCCGGAAGACCTGAAGGCCTTCCAGGCGCGCGGCGACGCCATCGCGACGCAGTACGACCAGTATGAGCCCCTGCCCGGCCTGCACATCAACGGACGGCTGACGCTGGGCGAGAACATCGCCGACATCGCGGGGCTGGTGATCGCGTTCAAGGCCTATCACATCTCGCTCGCCGGCAAGCCGGCGCCGGTGCTGGACGGGCTGACGGGCGACCAGCGATTCTACATCGCCTATGCGCAGAGCTGGCGCGAGCGGCACCGCGATGCGGCGATCCGGAGCCAGGTGCTGTCCAACCCGCACAGCCCGTCGGAATTCCGCGTCAACGGCGTGGTGCGCAACAGCGACGGCTGGTACGCCGCGTTCAACGTGCAGCCGGGCGATAAGCTCTATCTGCCGCCCGACAAGCGCGTGCCGGTGTGGTGAGTTCGAATTGGTAGTGAGGACAGTCATGAAAAAGTTCGCGTTCGCTCTGGCCGGCCTGGCCGGTTTCGCCTGCATCGCCGTCGCCGCGACGGCGCCGGAATTCGGCGCCTGGGGCGTCGACCTGACTGGGATGGACAAGACCGTGAAGCCCGGCGACGATTTCTTCGAATACGCCAACGGCAATTGGTTCAAGCGGACCGAAATCCCCGCCGACCGCACCAGCACCGGCTCGTTCCAGAACCTGCAGATCCTGAGCGAGACCCGCATGAAGGAGCTGATCGCGGGGCTGGAAGCGCGGGGCTACGCCACGCTGTCACCGGAAGAAAAGCAAATCCGCGACCTCTACGACGCTTTCATCGACACGGCAGACATCGAGACGCGCGGCCTTGCACCCGCGAAGCCCGATCTGGCGCGCATCGCGGCGCTGCAATCGCCGGAGGATGTTGCCAAGCTGATGGGCGATCCGGCGTTCCCCTCCTCGTCGGACGGCTACAGCATCGTCGCCGACGGCATCGCGCCGGACGCGAAGAATTCCAACGTCTATGTCGTGACCGTCGGGCAGTCCGGCCTCGGCATGCCGAACCGCGACTATTACCTGAAGGACGATACGGCGCTGGCCGCGACGCGTGACGCCTACAAGAAGTATCTCGCCACGATGCTGTCGCTGGCCGGCGAGACCAAGGCTGTCGAGGCGCGCGCCGCCGCCGTCTATGCGCTGGAGAACGACATCGCCACGGCGCAATGGCCGGCCGCCGACCGGCGCAATGCGGAGAAGGTCTACAACCCGATGACCGTCGCGGACCTTGCGACCTTCGCGCCGGGCTTCGACTGGACGGACTTCTTCAAGGCGCAGGGTATCGCGCCGACACGCAAGGTGATCGTGCGCGAGAACACGGCTTTCCCGGCGCTGGCGCAGACCTTCGCCAAGACGTCGGTCGCGGCATGGCGCGACTATCTGACGATCCATTACCTGCATGCGATGGCGCCGTTCCTGCCCAAGGCGGTCGACGACGCCGATTTCGACTTTTACGGAAAGGTGCTGGGCGGCCAGACGCAGCAATTGCCGCGCGAAACCCGCGCCGTGCACCTGATCGACCAGACGCTGCCGCACCCGTTCGGCAAGCTGTACGTCGCGAAATATTTCCCGCCCGCGACGAAGGCAAAGGCGGAGGCGCTGGTCGCCAACCTGCTGAAGGCCTATGACGCCGACATCCGCCAGATCGCGTGGATGACCGACGTCACCAAGAAGAAGGCGCTGGACAAGCTGCACGCCTTCACGCCGCATATCGGCTATCCCGACACATGGCGCGATTTCTCGGGCCTCGTCATCAAGAAGGACGACCTGGCGGGCGACATCACGCGGGCGAACGCATTCGAGTGGCAGTATCGCCTGGCGCGGATCGACCAGCCGGTCAACCGCAACGAATGGAACATGACGCCGCCGACCATCAACGCCTATTACACGCAGCTGTTCAACTCGATCTTCTTCCCGGCCGCGATCCTGCAGCCGCCCTTCTTCGATCCGAACGCCGACGACGCGGTGAACTATGGCGGCATCGGCGCGGTGATCGGGCACGAGATCAGCCACGGCTTCGACGACCAGGGCAGCAAATACACCGGCGGCGGAATCCTGGAGAGCTGGTGGACCGACGACGACCGCAAGGCGTTCGAGGCCCGCGTCTCCATGCTGGGCTCGCAGTTCGATTCCTATGAGGGGCTGCCGGGCCTGCACATCAACGGCAAGCTGACGATGGGCGAGAATATCGGCGATCTGTCGGGCATCTCCATCGCGCTTCAGGCCTATCACGCCTCGCTCGGCGGGAAGAAGGCGCCGGTGCTCGACGGCTACACTGGCGATCAGCGCTTCTTCCTCGCCTTCGCGCAGATCTGGCGCGGCAAGTATCGCGACGGCGCAATGCGGGCGCAGATCCTGTCCAACCCGCACAGCCCGCCGCATTTCCGCGTGATCGGTCCGCTGCGCAACGTGGATGCGTGGTACGCCGCGTTCGGCGTGAAGCCGGGCGACAAGATGTATCTGGCGCCGGACCAGCGTGTGAAGCTCTGGTAGCGGCTAAGGCCTAACGCTTCTTGCGAGGGCGCGCGGGCTTGGACGCCTTGCGCGCCCTTTTCGTTGCCGTCGGCGAGGCCAGCGCGACCGCCAGGGCGGCGCGGGCCCAACGCGCCAGTTCCTCCGGATCGTCGTAGAGGCGGTCGGGAATTGCCAGCCAGGTCGTCGTGACCAGTTCCGTGCCCTTCATGAAGGTGAAAGGCCTGCACTTTTCCGCGTCGAAGGGCTTGCGGCTTTCCGCGTCGGTCTTGAAGTAAATCACGTCGCGGAAGACTGAACCGATCATCGTCTCGCCGGCATAGATGCCCTCGCCGCCGAAGAACCGGCGCAGGCGGATCGGGCCGAATTCGGCGAAAAGATCGTCGAAGCGATGCGGGTCGGCCGGCACGTCAGTGCGCCTTCATACGCTGGCGCTATGAAGCTATCGCCGGCGTGATCGACACGCTCTCGCCGCAGCCGCAGGCCGCCGTCTGGTTCGGATTGTTGAACACGAAGCGGGCGCCGAGCTTCTCGGTCACGAAATCCATCTCGGTGCCGATGAGGAAGAGGATCGCCTTCGGATCGATGAATATCTTCACGCCCTTGTCCTCGACCACCTCGTCGAACGGCCTGACGTCCTCGGCATAATCCATGGTGTAGGCCATGCCGGCGCAGCCGCCATTGGTGACACCGACGCGCACGCCCTGATACTTGCCTTCGGCGTCGGCCATGATGTCGCGAATGCGCGCGGCGGCGGAGTCCGTCAGGCGGACGGGCTTGGGGCGTTCGCGGCGGGGCTTGGCGGGGATCGTCGTCTGGGTCGTGGTCATGGTCAGTACATGTTCAGTTCGAGTTTGGCTTCTTCGCTCATCCGTTCGGGCGTCCAGGGCGGATCGAAGGTCATGTTCACGGTCACCGCGCCGATGCCTTCAACGCCTTCCAGCGCGTCCTTCACCATGCCCGGCATCTCGCCGGCAACGGGGCAACCCGGCGCGGTCAGCGTCATGTCCACGATCACGTCTTTGTTGTCCGCCACATCGACCTTGTAGATAAGACCGAGTTCGTAGATGTCCACCGGGATCTCCGGATCGTAGACGGTCTTCAGCGCCGTCACGAGCTTCTGGGTGAAATCCTCAAGCTCCGCCTCGCTGAGCGAGGATGCGACGATATCGGCCTGGTTGGGTTGCGCGTTCATTCCGACTTGGCGGCCACGCCGCCCTCCAGAGCTGATTTCATGGTGTGCCAGGCCAGCGTGGCGCATTTCACGCGCATCGGGAACGCCGATACGCCGGCCATCACGTCCAGTCGCTCGCGGTCGTCTTCGTCGAGGCCCTCGACCTCTTCGCCTTTGACCAGGTTGAGGAAGCCGCCCATCAGCTTCTCGGCTTCGGCGACGGTGCGCCCGACGATCATGTCGGTCATCAGCGAGGCCGAGGCCTGGGAGATGGCGCAGCCCTTGCCTTCGAATTTTACGTCGGCGATGCGGTCGCCGGCGTCGAGCAGCAACTGGACCGTCACGCGGTCTCCGCACAACGGATTGTAACCCTGTGCGGTGTTGGTCGCGCCGTCCAGCTTGCCGAAATGGCGCGGATGCTTGGAGTGATCGAGGATTACGTCTTGATAGAGCTCGCGGAGTGAATCGTCCATCGTCTAGCTCAATATCTTGCGCGCCTTGGCGAGCGCTGCGATGAGCACGTCGACCTCGGCACGGGTGTTGTAAAGCGCGAAACTGGCGCGGGTGGTGGAGGCGACGCCGAAGCGTTCCATCAGCGGCTGGGCGCAATGATGGCCGGCGCGGACCGCGACGCCTTCGCGGTCGAGGATGGTCGCGAGGTCGTGGGCATGCATGCTGTCGGCCTCGAAGGAGAGGATCGACGCCTTGCCCGGCGCATCGCCGATCACGCGCAGCCAGTTGAACTGACGCACGCCTTCGCGGGCATAGGCGAGCAAATCGTGCTCATGCGCCCTCACCGCGACACGGTCGAAGGAATTCATATAGTCGAGCGCGGCCGCGAGACCGACGCTTTCGATGATCGGCGGCGTGCCGGCTTCGAAGCGGGCCGGCGGATCGGCATAGGTGACGATATCGCGGGTGACTTCGCGGATCATCTCGCCGCCGCCATTGAACGGGCGCATGGTCTTGAGCAGCGCACGCTTGCCGTACAGCGCGCCGATACCGGTGGGGCCGTAAAGCTTGTGGCCGGTGATCGCGTAAAAATCGATATCGAGATCGCGAACGTCAACGATCTCATGCACCGCGCCCTGGCAGCCATCGGCCAACACCGGCACGCCCTTGGCATGGGCGCGGGCGGCGATCTCCTTCAGCGGCGTGGTGGTGCCGAGCACGTTGGAGATGTGGGTCACGGCGACGAGCTTGGTCTTGGGACCGATGGCGGCGTCGAGCGCTTCGACATCCAGGCTGCCGTCGTCGCGCACGTCCACCCATTTGAGCACGGCGCCCTGACGCTCGCGCAGGAAGTGCCAGGGAACGATGTTGGAGTGGTGCTCCATCACCGTGAGCGCAATCTCGTCGCCGGGCTGGATGCGCGGCGCGAGATAGGCGTAGGAAACCAGGTTGATCGCCTCGGTGCCGCCCTTGGTGAAGACGATCTCGTCTTCGTGCGCCGCATTCAGGAATTTCTGTACCGTGCGCCGCGCCGCTTCGTAACGGTCGGTCGCCCGGGCCGAGAGATAGTGCACGCCGCGATGGACGTTGGCGTATTCGCTGGAGGCGAAATCGCGCATGGCGTCGAGCACCTGGCGCGGCTTCTGGGCGCTGGCGCCGTTGTCGAGATAGACCAGCTTCTTGCCGTAAATCTGCTTCGACAGGATTTCGAAATCGGCGCGCGCGGCGACGGGATCAAAGGCGGTGTCGATCTTGCCTTGCGCGGTCATGGCGTCATCGCCCCCGGCAATGCGTCTTCCACCGCCTGCCAGACCGTCGCGCGGATGGATTCGTCGGCGATCTCGTCGACGGCTTCTTCGAGAAAAGCGCGAACCAGCATATTGCGGGCTTCGGCTTCGGGAATGCCACGCGCACGCAAATAGAACAGCGAATTGGCGTCGAGATCGCCGACCGCGGCGCCATGGGCGCACTTCACATCGTCGGCGAAGATTTCTAGCTCGGGCTTGAGATCGGCCTCGGCGCGCTCGCCCATCAACAGCGCCTTGGCGGTCTGGCGGGAATCGGACTTGTCGGCGCCCTGTTCCACCGTGATGCGGCCCTGGTAGACGGCGCGCGATTTGCCACCCGCGATGTGCTTGAAGAGCTGCGTGCTCGTCGTCTGGCCGACGGCGTGGATGATGTGGGTCGTGACGTCGGCATGGGCGGCGGCACCCAGGACCGAAACACCGGAGAGCTGCGCCTGCGCGTTCTGGCCCGCGAGCGCGATCTGGAATTCGGCGCGGCTGAGCTTGCCGCCGCCGTTGAACAGATGCGCGCGGTAGGCACCGTCGCGCGCGACGCGTATGGCATATTCTTCGATCTGCACCGCACCGGCCGCCTGCGGCGCCATGCGGATATGGGTGAGCTGGGCGTTGGCGCCGATCACGAATTCAAGGCCCAAATTGGAGAAGCCATCGGTCTTTTGCGTCTCGCACAGGGTCAGCGAGGCGCCGTCTTCCACGACAACCAGCGCGCGGGCGCTGCCGGCGCCGGTAAACGCGACGGGGAGCGGACCTGCCGCCTTGTTGCGAGCGACGCGAATCGCAAAACCGACCCGGGCATGCGCGAAGGACGACGAAGCCATCGCGTTCTGGGGGAGCGTGCCGAGATGGGCGCGCACCCAATCCGGCGCGTCATCGGTATTGACGAGGTCGAACAGCTCCACGCCGTCCGGCAGCGCGCCGACGGTCCAGGCCACCGCCGCATCGTCGTTGGCGCCACCGATGGCCGTCTTGAGGTCGGAGTATTTCCAATCCTCGATCCGGCGATGCGGCACGCCCAGCGCGGCGAAGCGGTTGGCGGCTTCGGCGCGGCGATCGTCCAGCCAGTGCGCGTGTCCGTTCATGCCGCCTTGCCTATGATGTGCTCATAGCCCTTGGCTTCGAGCTCGTGCGCCAGCTCCTTGCCGCCCTCGGCGACGATGCGGCCGCCGGCCAATACGTGAATACGGTCGGGCACGATGTAGTCGAGCAGGCGCTGGTAATGGGTGATGACCAGCATGGCGCGCTCGGGCGAACGCAGCGCGTTGACGCCCTCGGCGACCAACTTCAGCGCGTCGATGTCGAGGCCGGAATCCGTTTCATCGAGAATGGCGAGCTTGGGCTCGAACAGCGCCATCTGGAGAATCTCCAGCCGCTTCTTCTCGCCGCCGGAGAAGCCGACATTGAGGGCGCGCTTGAGCATTTCCTCGGAGACCTTCAGAGCCGTGGCGCGCTTGCGCACGGTCTTAAGGACGGTCATGGCGTCGACTTCCTTTTCGCCGCGGGCGCGGCGCTGCGCGTTCAGCGCGGTCTTGAGGAAGGTAAGCGTGGTGACGCCGGGAATCTCGACCGGATACTGCATGGCGAGGAACACGCCCTTGGCGGCGCGCGCTTCCGGCGCCAGCGCGTTCAGGTCTTCGCCATTGTAGAGGATCGAGCCCGAGGTGATGTCATAGCCGGCGCGACCAGCGAGGACATAGGACAGCGTCGACTTGCCCGAGCCGTTCGGGCCCATGATGGCGTGAACCTGGCCGGCCGCGATGGAGAGCGTCAGTCCCTTGAGGATTTCCTTGCCGTCGACGGCGACGTGGAGGTTCTTGATTTCAAGCATGATGAAGGTTCGCTTTAAAAACCCCATTGTCATGGCCCGCGACTGCGGGCCATCCAGTTGGGGAGCCACAACGGCTGAAGGTTTCGCGGGGCATCACCTGGGTGGCCCGCAGTCGCGGGCCATGACACCAGTGGATGGGGCGATGGCGATGGCTCATCCCACACTCCCCTCAAGCGAGATGCCGACGAGCTTCTGCGCTTCGACCGCGAATTCCATCGGGAGCTGCTGCAGGACTTCCTTGCAGAAGCCGTTGACGATCAGCGCCACCGCCTCTTCCTGAGGGATGCCGCGCTGCAGGCAGTAGAACAGCTGGTCCTCGGCGATCTTCGATGTCGTCGCCTCGTGCTCGATGCGCGCGGTCGGATTGCGGCTTTCGATATAGGGCACGGTGTGGGCGCCACACTTGCCGCCGATCAGAAGCGAGTCGCATTGCGTGTAGTTACGCGCGTTCGACGCCTTGGGATGCACGCTGACCAGGCCGCGATAGGTGTTCTGCGCCTTGCCCGCCGAAATGCCCTTGGAGATGATCCGCGAGCGCGTGTTATTGCCCAGATGGATCATCTTGGTGCCGGTGTCGGCCTGCTGGAAATTGTTGGCGATGGCGATGGAGTAGAACTCGCCAACCGTGTCGTCGCCGCGCAGGATGCAGCTTGGATATTTCCAGGTGATCGCCGAGCCGGTCTCGACCTGGGTCCAGGAGATCTTGGAGCGGTTGCCGCGGCAATCGCCGCGCTTGGTGACGAAGTTGAAGATGCCGCCCAGCCCGTTCTCGTCGCCGGGATACCAGTTCTGCACCGTCGAGTATTTGATCTCGGCGCCTTCCAGCGCCACGAGCTCGACCACCGCGGCGTGAAGCTGGTTCTCGTCGCGCTTGGGCGCCGTGCAGCCTTCGAGATACGACACGTAGGAGCCTTTGTCGGCGACGATCAGGGTGCGCTCGAACTGGCCAGTCTCGGACGCATTGATGCGGAAATAGGTCGAGAGCTCCATCGGGCAACGCACGCCCTTGGGCACATAGACGAAAGTGCCGTCGGAGAACACCGCGGAGTTCAGCGTCGCGAAGAAATTGTCGGTCACCGGCACGACGGTGCCAAGATATTTGCGCACCAAGTCTGGATGGTCGCGGATCGCTTCGGAGATCGGGCAGAAGATCACGCCGGCCTCGTTGAGCTTGGCCTTGAAGGTCGTCGCGACCGAGACGCTGTCGAACACCGCGTCGACCGCGACGCCGGCCAGCGCCATCTGCTCGTGCAGCGGGATGCCGAGCTTCTTGTAGGTCTCCAAGAGCTTGGGATCGACTTCGTCGAGGCTCTGCTTCAGGGGCGTGCTTTTCGGCGCGGCGTAGTAATAGGCGTTCTGGTAGTCGATCTTCGGATAGTGGACACGCGCCCAGCTCGGCTCGCGCATTTCCTTCCAGCGCGCGAAGGCGCCGAGGCGCCATTCGAGCATCCACGCCGGCTCGGTCTTCTTGGCCGAGATGTAGCGCACCGTATCCTCGGAGAGGCCCTTGGGCGCGCGCTCCATCTCGATGTCGGTGACGAAGCCGTATTTGTACTTCTCGCCGATCTCGGCGACCTGCTTCCTGGTATCGGGCGCGGCGGACATCAGGCGACTCCTCCGGCCAGGGCCAGTTTGCGGCCGAGCAATCCCTTCAACGCGGCGAGGAATTCGCTCATCTCCTTCAGGCCCGTGTCGGGACCGAAACCGACGCGCAATGCGCAATGCGCGAGACTGTCCGGTACGCCCATCGCGGCCAGGACATGCGAGGACGCCGCTGAGGCGATGCAGATGCCGTCGCGGTCGAGCGCCGCCAGCGCGTTCTCGGCCTGCAATTGCGGAATGGCGAAACAGGAGACGTTCTTCTGGCGCAGCTCTTCGGCGGCGAAGATCACGACGTTGGGCGCAAGCAGGCGCAGCGCGCGCTCGAAATTCTCGCGGATCGAGGCCACCGCCTCGCATTCGGAATCGAAATGGGCTTGCAGCGCGCGGGCGGCGGCGCCGAAGCCGGCGATGCCGGACACGTTTTGCGTGCCGCCGCGGCGGCCGCCTTCCTCGACACCGGCGAATAGCGGGGCCAGCGGTGCGCTCTCGCGCAGGACCAGCGCGCCGGCGCCTTGCGGGCCGCCGATCTTGTGGGCTGCGAGCGACAGATAGTCGGCGCCCCAGGCGGAGAAGCGGATCGGGCTGTAACCGCTCGAAACGGCATCGATGTGCAGCAGCGAATCCGCGCCGCCTTCGGCGCGCAGGATCGCGGCCAGGGCCGCGATGTCCTCGATCACGCCGGTCTCGTTGTTGGCGAACAGCAGCGAGACCAGCGCGCGGCCCTTGCCGTTCATCAGCAGGGCGCGGAACTGTTCCGGCTCAATGCGGCCGTTCTCGTTCACGGGGATCATGGTCAGTTTCAGGCCAGGCGTCGTCTCGGCGAGCGCGGCGGCCGTGGCAAGCACGCTGTCATGCGCGGTCGCGGCGACGAAAAGACGGATGATGCGCTCGCCCGAGGCCAGGGCGCCCGCCGCCGCGCCGCGCAGCGCGAGCGCGTTGGCTTCGGTGCCGCCGCTGGTGAACACGACTTCGCTCGCCTTGGCGCCGGCGAAGGCGGCGACCTGTTCGCGCGCCTCCTCGACGATCGCGGCCACGGCACGGCCGGCGGCGTGCGCCGAGGACGGGCTGCCGCAAAGGTCGAGCGCCCTCAGCACCGAAGCTTTCGCTTCCGGACGCAGCGGCGACGTCGCGTTGTGATCCCAGTACAGCATGGCGAAACGATCAGGCCGCTTCTTCGTGCGGCGGTTCGCTGTTCGCGGCCACGGTGCAGGGCTGGGTGCGGCCGAGGACGCGCTTCTCCACCACATCGGCCAGCGAGACCGAGGAGAGGAAGACGTGGATCTGGCGGCCGAGCTCTTCCCACAGGTCGTGGGTCACACAGCGCGCGCCCTGGCCGGTGCAGCCCTTGGCGCTGCCCGGCTTGCAGCGGGTGGCGGCGATCGGCTCATCCACCGCGACGATCACATCGGCGATGCGCAGCTCGCTGGCCGGCCGGGAGAGGCGGTAGCCGCCGCCGGGCCCGCGCACGCTCTTCACCAGGCCGCCGCGGCGGAGCTTGGCGAACAATTGTTCGAGATAGGAGAGCGAAATCTCCTGCCGCTGGGCGATATCGGCCAGCGAAACCGGCTTGTTGGCCGCCTCGTGCTGGGCCAGATCGGCCATCGCCATCACGGCGTAACGTCCTTTGGTGCTGAGCCGCATGGCGGTTCTCCTTCTGCGTCGAGCGCGATTTGCCTTGCTTTCGAGGGGCCTCACCGGTGTAAGAACAGGCCCGCCGCGCTGGAATCTTCCAGTCGGATATAGATATCCCCACTAGGACGGTCAAGTATTAGCGTGACGCACTCGCCGCATAGCTGCAATTCGTTGGATTTCTGGCTGTTTCCCAGGACGTTGCGGCAAGCAAAAGCTGAGTTAATCGCTTACGGATCGTCGCACGGAAAGTCCCATGCCTGACATCATCCTGCCCGGCCCCTCCGGCCGCATCGAAGCTAGGTATCAGCGCCAGAAGGCGCCCGGCGCCCCAATGGCCCTGGTGCTGCACCCCCATCCGCAGTTCGGCGGCACGATGAACAATCCGCTGGTCTATGACCTGTTTCACATGTTCCACCGGCTGGGCTGCACCGCGGTCCGGTTCAATTTCCGCGGCGTGGGGCGCAGCCAGGGGACGTTCGATTCCGGCGCCGGCGAGCTCTCGGACGCGGCCGCCGTGCTCGACTGGATGAACACCCTCTATCCCAATCCGTCCAATGTGTGGGTATGCGGTATCTCCTTCGGCGCCTGGATCGGCATGCAGCTCCTGATGCGCCGGCCGGAGATCACCGGTTTCGTCTCCATCGCGCCGCCGGCCTCGATGTACGACTTCGCCTTCCTGGCGCCCTGCCCGGCCTCGGGCCTGATCGTGCACGGCACCAAGGACCAGGTGGTGCCCGAGCCGGACGTGCAGAAGCTGGTCGACCGGCTGACGGCGCAGAAGGGCATCAAGATCACCTACGACAAGATCGAGGGCGCCAACCACTTCTTCGACAAGAAGGAAGCCGAAGTGGTCGAGGCGGTCGAGACCTATGTCAAGGAGATGATGAGCAAGCCGCGCGAGGGGCGTTAAGCGACGGCGGCAGAGCGGGGCGCCGTGAAAATAGTTCGTTATCCGTTGGCACTTGTCTTTCTATTCGCGTGGGCCATTGCGTTACGGGCGCAAGCCAGCGGCGATCTAGATGATCTTGATTGGCAACGGTTTCCCTACCTCCATTGCCTCGACGAGCGGCGAACCACCGACGAACGGATTTCAGCTTGCGAGGCGGCAATCAAAGCCGGAAGGCCTTACGATGCGGCGGACGCTCTGTACGAACTGGCCAGCCTGTATCTCCGCGATCACGACTATTCGCAAGCGTTGGCGACCGCGGACAAATATCTGGATCGGTACGGCAGAGTCTCGTCGCTGCCAGCCTACCAAAGGACTGTTCGCATCGCCGCCTTGCAATCGCGCGCGATAGTCTATGCGGTGTTGGGCCGGTTCGACGATGCCATGCGGGACGAAACGGAAATCGCGCAACTTGATGTGCACGAAACGGAATTCCGTGGGGACCGCTGCCAGGTGCGCGCGGTGTCGGGACGCGAACTCGATGAGGCGATCGCAGACTGCACCGCGGCATTGAACCTCGAGCCAGGCTCCGCCGACGTTCTGGATTCGCGCGGGATGGCCTATTTTAAGCTCGGACGCCTCACGGACTCATTGTCCGACTACAACTCGGCTCTCGATCGGGATTCCCACTACTGGCCATCGCTCTTCATGCGCGGTGTCGTCGAGCGGCGACTGGGAGATGCCGCCGCGGGAGACGCCGATATTGCGAAAGCCAAGGCGAGGGACGCCGGGATTGCGGATCAGATGGCGGCTTTTGGCGTGGCCCCATAGCCATGGCCGGCAGCCAAACGCAATCGCGGTTTGCGCTGTCCGATGAAAGACCTGGAGCGACGTCTTCCCAAGCACGCCTCCGGGTCACTCGCTCACGGCGCTCCATGGAATTTCCCGCCGGTCATCGGTTCGCGCACGCCGGTTGTGGTCGGCAAGCTCAGCGGCAGGCCTTTCACGGACCGCGCCGCAAGATAGGCGAATGCCTCCGCCTCGATGAAATCGCCGTTCCAGCCGGCGTCTTCCGCGGCCAGCACGGGCGCGTTCACGCGGGCGCGCAGGCCGTCCATCAGCGTCTTGTTGTGGCGCCCGCCGCCGCAGACGATCCAGACGTTGGGTGTGTCGGCGAAGTGCTCGCGCGCTTTCGCGATGGACGCCGCCGTGAACGCGGTGAGCGTGGCGGCGCCGTCCTGCGGCGACAGGTGCTCGACCGCGGCGGCCGTGAAATCGAGACGGTCGAGAGACTTCGGCGGCACCACGGCGAAGAATTTGTTTTCGAGCATGGCGTTCAGCGCGGCCTCGTCGACCTTGCCGGTGCGGGCGAAGTCGCCATTCTCATCAACCGGGCGGCCGCTGTGGCGGTGCATCCAGTCGTCGATCGGCGCGTTGCCGGGGCCGGTGTCGAAGGCGAGCACGCTGTCCTTGCCGATATAGGTGACATTGGCGACGCCGCCGATGTTCACCAGCACAATCGGAAGCTCGGACGCGGCGTGCCCGCGCGCGTTGCGCGCAAGGACGGCATGATACAGCGGCACCAGCGGGGCGCCCTGCCCGCCCGCCTTCACATCGGCGGAGCGGAAATCGTTGACCACGTCGATCCCGGTCAGCTTGGCCAGAAGCGCGCCGTCGCCGATCTGCCAGGTCCAGCGCTGCGCCGGCCGGTGCAGGATGGTCTGCCCGTGGAAACCGATGAGCGCCACCTGGCCGGGCGAAAGGCCGGCCTTCCTCAGGAGCGCCTTCACGGCCTCGGCATGGGCCTCGGTCAGGCGGCGCTCGGCGTCGCGGATGGAATACGGCACCGGCGCGCCGGCGGCGACCGTCTGGGCATCGTCGAGGGCCTGGCGCAGCAGGGCGCGCATGTCCGCGTCATAGGGCATGCCGAGGGCCGGGCCGGGGACGGCGATGCCCTCGCCGTCGGTCTCCACCAGCGCCGCGTCGACGCCGTCGAGCGACGTTCCGCTCATGAGACCTATGATTTTCTGAACCTCGGCCATTGTGTTACACACCCTGCCCCGCGCCGTCATCGCCCGCTTTATGCGGGCGATCCATCTTCCTTCGGGAAGAAAATTGGATCGCCCGGACAAGCCGGGCGATGACGGCCGGGATTGTAAGAGTTCTTATTCAAACGAGCCACCATCATGCCTGCCGCGCCCGCTTTCCGCTCCGACTTCCTCCGTACTTTCGTGGAGCGTGGCGCCTATTACGACTGCTCGGCGCCGGAGGACCTGGACGCGCTGTTCCTCAAGGAGCGGGTGACGGCCTATATCGGGTTCGATTGCACGGCCAAGTCCATGCATATCGGCAATCTCGTCCAGCTCATGACCCTGCGCCGGCTGCAGCAGGCGGGGCATCGGCCGATCCTCTTGATGGGCGGCGGCACGACCAAGGCGGGCGATCCGTCCGGCAAGGACGAGACGCGGCTGATCCTGACGCCGCAGCAGATCGAGGACAACAAGAACAGCATGCTGTCGGGCGTGCGGCACCTGCTCAAATTCGGCGACGGGCCGAGCGACGCGATCATGGTCGACAACGCCGAATGGCTCGACAAGCTCGAATACATCCCGTTCCTGCGCGAGGTCGGCAGGCATTTCTCGGTCAACCGCATGCTGACGATGGACAGCGTGAAGCTGCGCCTCGACCGCGAGCAGCCGATGAGCTTCCTGGAATTCAACTACTCGATCATGCAGGCCTATGACTATGTCGAGCTCTACAAGCGCTTTGGCTGCCGGCTGCAGTCGAGCGGCTCGGACCAGTGGGGCAATGTCGTGTCGGGCATCGATCTCGGCCGCCGGATGGAGAACGTGCAGCTCTTCGGGCTGACGACGCCGCTGATCACCACCGCGTCGGGCGCCAAGATGGGCAAGTCGGTGTCGGGCGCGGTGTGGCTGAACAAGGAGATGCTGAGCGTCTACGATTACTGGCAGTTCTGGCGCAACACCGAGGACGGCGATGTCGGCCGCTTCCTGCGCATCTTCACCGACATGCCGCTGGGCGAGATCGCGCGGCTGGAGGCGCTCGAGGGCGCCGAGCTGAACGACGCCAAGAAGATCCTCGCCACCGAGGCGACGGCGGTGCTGCACGGCCGCGCGGCGGCCGATGCGGCGGCGGAGACGGCGCGGCGCACCTTCGAGGAAGGCGAAGTAGCAGAAGGACTTCCCACACACATAACACCGTGGGACTTCCGATATGGAAAAGCAGCCGTCGAGTTCGCGAAGGAGAGCGGCCTTGTGTCCTCACTAAGCGAGGCTCGTCGATTCATCCAAGGCGGAGGGTTCCGGGTGAATGACGTTGTGATTACGGACCCGGCTCACAAGATAGAAAAGGGGGACTTTCGAGACGGCGTCGTGAAGCTCTCAATTGGACGAAAAAAACATATGTTGGTGAGACCAAAATCATAGCTGTCATCCCCGGCCGAGCATCGCGAAGCGATGCGAGGGGAAGGGGATCCAGGCGATGCGGCGCGTTCGCTATCGGCAACTGTTTGCGATAATTCTGCGAGAGCTTTCCGGGTTTCACCGCCTGGGTCCCCTTCCCTCGCCGTGCGCGCTTTGCGCGCACGGCTCGCCGGGGATGACAGCATGTCTTAGGTTTAAGGCTTCGGAGCGTTTGTCGGTGCGGCCGGCGCCGCGTTCGACGGGGCGTTCGCGGCGCTGGGCATGTTGCCCTCGAAGATGCGGCGGAAGAAGCCGGGTGTCACCATCGACAAGGGATTGATGCTGACCTGCGGCTCGTCGGCGTTGCCCTCGACGCTGTAGACCATGCCGATGATGCCCTCGCCCGGCTTGGAGACGAGAATGTCGCCGAGCAGCGGGATGTAACCGAGCGCGCTGTTGATGCCGAACAGCGGCACCAACGTGCCCTTGAGCGCGATCTCGTTCTTGGGCCGGTCGATATAGCCTTCGGCGCTGACGCCGATCGCCGGGCCGCTGGCGCGCGCGTTGAGGATGCCCAGGACGCCGTTCTTGGCGGTGAACGGCACTTTCAAGTCGTCGACCTCGATGCCGCCGCCCTGCATCAGATTGCCGAAGCCGACCAGCGAGCCGGCACTGAACAGCCGCGCCAGGAAGGGCTGGTTGAGGAGGCGGAAATCCTTGAGGCGCACCGTGCCCTCATAGTCGTTGGCGGGGTCGACCACCGTCGTGGGCGGCGCGGCGGCGGGGCCGTGCAGCGTCGCCTGAAGATCGAGCTTGCCGCCCTTGATGCTCGCGAAGCCGAACAGACCGTGGGCCAGCGTTCCGAAATCGTTGGTCTGGAGCGTCAGGCGGCGGTCGTTGCCGGCGGGCGCGATGCTGCCCGAAAGCGTGCCGGTCTTGCCGAGCCGGCCCGATAGCGTCATCGCCGCCGGACGCTCCGCCGTGCCGCTGACATCGAGCGCAAAGGGCGCGATGGCGATGCCGTTGCGCAGCGCGAGGCGGTCGAGCTTGGCATTGATATGGAAAGGCTCGGCGAAGGTGGCGTTGCTCGCGGCCGCCGCGTCCTTGGCGCCGGCGCCGCTGCTGCTGCCGCGGCGGGCGATCTGGGTGCCGTCGAGGGAACGGCCGTGCACGGCGATATCGACGCCGGCGGCATTGCGCGTCAGGCTGAAGGCGAAATCGTTGGCGGCGCCCGATTTGACCGACGGCGCGTTCAGCGATACCAGCCGGCCATTGTCGTCGAAGACGGCGGTCATCGCGGCCTGCAGACTCGGCCCCGCGATGGTGACATTGGCGCCGCGCAGCAGGCTACCCGGCCCGAAGGTCAGGAGCGCGTGCGCCGAGGCCGGAAAGCCCATCGGCTTGCTGATGCCGACGAGGTCGAGCGAAAGCGTCGCGGGCGTGAGGTCGAGCGCGAGATCGCCGGCGATAAGCTGTCCGCGCTTGCCGGTCAGCGTGCCGGAGACGCCGATCGGCCCCTTCAGATAGTCCGTCGCATGGAAGCCGAGCGCCTCGCGGCCGGCCTGGTCGAGCGGTCCCTTGATGCCGACCACGGTGGTGACGGCGCCGGTGGACTTGAAGTCCTCCACCCAGTCGATGGCGAGGCGCGAGGTCGCCAGATTGGTGCTGCCATAGGCGTGCAGATGGGTGTTGTCGACATCGAAGGTCACCGCGCCGTCGCTCAGCCGCGTGTTCTTGCCGAGCGATATGCCGAAGCCGGTGGAAACGGCTTTGATCGCGATCGCGATGTCGTCGATGCTCAGATTCTTGCGCATCGGCAGATGGACGGTGAGATCGATCGCCGCCTTGCCCGCCGTCGCGTTGGGATCGATGCCGAAGCGGGTGGCGTAGTTCAGCGGCTTCAGATCGGTCAGCTTGAGCAGATCGGTCATCGAGCCGTCGATATGGGCCGCGATGTCGCCGGGCGAACTCGGCGCGCTGAGATCGGGGATGACGGCGCGGCCTTTCGACAGCACCAGCGGGCCGATGCGAGCGCGCAGGATGTCCGCGCCGAAGGAGTTTCCCGTCAGCTTCGCATTGGCGGTGACGCCCGTCATATGCGTCAGGCCCTCCATATAGCTCAGCTCGGCATTGGTGATCGGAAAGGTCATCAGCAGCGCGCCATCCGGCACGACCGGAAGGTCGAGCGCGCCGGCCGGCAGATGGGTCTCGAACACGACGGGGCCGAGCGTGCCGGCGAAGATGTTGCTCGCGATCCAGTCGCGGGCGCCGCCGCCGATGTCGAGCGGCCAGTAGTGCAGCATGTCGCGAATGGCGAGCGGCTCGATGCGGCCGGTCAGGTCCATCACCGGCGATTGCTTGTCCACCAGCGTGATCCGGCCCGAGGCGGCGAGCACCAGGGCGCCGCCCGTCGTGCTCAGCCTGTCGATCAGGATGTCGTGCGTCGCCGGCACATAGCTGCCCTTGAACTGCGCCAGCGGCACGAAGACCGGTTGCGCGAAGGTGCCGGGCACCTGGAGCGCGGTCTTGTCGGCGGTGAGATCGACGCCGAGCCGCGCGATCGCGCCGCTTGGATCGTAGACCAGGTCCATGCCGCCCACGACATGGGCGCGCAGCCGGTCCGACACGAGCGAGGCGTCCGCCAGCGTCAGGCGCGCCGTGGTGCGGTCGTAGCGGCCGGACAGGTGCAGCGAGGACACGCGCACCGGGTTGCGCAGGCCGACCAGCGCGGCGGTGCCCGCGCCGTCGAGCGAGAAATCGGCGTTCAGCAGATGCGAGCCCGAAACCGCGAAGTCGGACGAGAAGTCCGCCGTCATCGCGACGCTCTGCAGGAAGGCGAACATCTTGGCGTTGCGGCCGAGGGCCGCGACGTCGAGATGATGGACCTCGATATGGCCCTTGACCGGCCCGGTGCGCGGCGGCAGGCGCAGCTCGCCCGCGATATGCGCGGCGCGGCCGCTGACCTCGATGTCGGCCTCGATCGAGGCGACGAGGTCGGGTCCCGAATTGGCGATGCGGACATCGGCCTTGGGCGCCACCAGGAAGAGCCCGGTGGTCTCGTCGAGGAAGGCGACGCGCGCGTCGCGCACCGCGAAGGCCTCGAGCGAGGAGGCGCTGGAGCTGCTCTTGTTGATGGCGTCGGTGATGCGGCTGATGATGTCCTTCTGGCTGTCGTCGTGCTCGACGCCCAGGCGCAGCGTGCCGTCGGCGTTGCGCACCATGGTGAGCTGCACGCCGACCAGCGTGATGCGGGTGACGACGACATCGCCCCGCAAAAAGGGCTGGGCCGCGAGGTCGATGTCGGCCTGCGGCGCCTGGGCGATGATGCGGCCCTTGGAATCGAACACCCTGGCCCCCAGCACGACGAGGTTGACCCGGCCCTGGTCGCGCGACCATTCGACGGCGGCCTGGTCGTATTTGACCGTGATGCCGGGCAGCGCCTGGGCCAGGGCGTCGGAAATCTGTCCCGAGAGGGGCCCCAGCGAGATCGGGCCGACCAAAAGCCGCAGTGCCGCACCCACCGCGAAGAACAGAACGGCAACACCCAGCGCGCTCACGATCAGCGCGGTGCGGCTGATGTGGTGCGACTTCACGTAGCGGCCCACAAAGGACGCGTTCCAGGCCTCGGCCAGGGTCGTGCGGACAGCGGCTCGATCGGCGCTGACGGGGCGGTCTTGGGTCAACGGACCTTCCTCTAACCCCCGGAAGAACGCGGATAAAGCGGACCGGCGCTTGGCCCGCGATCTCGATTCAGGTATCAGCTTATGGCCCATAGTTAAGGGCCGGGTAAACGCCTCATCTCACCGACGGGACATCATGGACCTTAAACCGGGCGACAAGGCACCGAAGTTCCGTCTTGCGAGCGACACCGGCGGGGAGGTTTCGACCGCCGCTCTGAAAGGAAAACCCTTCGTCCTCTATTTCTATCCCAAGGACGACACGACGGGCTGCACCAAGGAAGCGGTCGGATTTTCCGACAGCCTCAAGAAGTTCGAGGCGTTGGGCGTCGCCGTGATCGGCGCATCGAAGGACACGGTGGCGAGCCACGACCGGTTCAAGGCCAAATACAAGCTCAAGATCGCCCTGGCCTCCGATCCGGAGACCCAGACGGCGGCGGATTACGGGGTTTGGGTGGAGAAAAGCATGTATGGCCGCAAATACATGGGCATGGAGCGGTCGACCTTCCTGATCGATGCCAAGGGCGTCATCCGCCATATCTGGCGCAAGGTGAAGGTGGCCGGACACGTCGAGGATGTACTGGCCGAGGCGAAAAAGCTCGTATGAAACCGCACCAACCGCGCCGGGGGATCGGCCCAAGGTTAACCTCAAGGTCGTTTTTCTGGGGTAAGAGCTTGATTCGACGCCGCCACTTAAGTGAAATGCGCCCCGTTGGGTTTGGTGAAAAAGACGCAAACAAGGGAAATGTCGGCATGGCGGGGACGCTCGTCGAGCGCGTCTGGGCTTGGCTCCATGAAACGTTTCCGGAGCGGCAGGTCTATATCCGCAGCGACGGGCGGGTTCAGTTCTTCACCTTCGGGCCGACGCTCCAGGCCACCCTCGCCGGCCTCTCCCTGATCTTTCTCGGCTGGGTGGCGTTCGCCACCGTCAACGTCATCTTCAAGGACCGGATCATCGCGGCGAAGGACCGGCGCACCCAGCAGCTCACCTCGGCCTATGAGAACCGCGTCGCCGACCTTCAGCTCTCCTACGACGAGTTGAACGGCGCGCTGGTCAGCGCCGAGGACCGCTTCAAGGCGACCGCCGACGAGCTGCAGATCAAGCAGAACACGATCCAGAAATTCCTCGACCGCCGCCGGCAGGTCGATTCCACGATCGCCGGCCTCGCCAATACCGGCATCCGGACCGGCGGCCCGGCGCCCGCCGACACAGGCGATACGGGCGCGCCGAGCGACAGCATCGACAACTCGCCGCCGCCCGCCGACGCCGCTCCGATCGACGCCGGCGGCTCCTCCGAGCTCTCCGTCCTGCCGCAGCCGCCGGCGCCGCAGCCGCGCACCGCCAAGCCGACCAAGGCGAGCTTCCTGGATTTCGGCGGCGCCATGGACCACATCACCGGGCTTCTGTTCGGTTCCAGACCGGCCAGCCAGGCGGCGCCTTCGGCCGCCGCCTTCGCCCAGCATCCGGCCCTGCGCGTGCTCGCCGAGCAGACCACCCGCGTGGCGCAGATCGGCCTCGTCGAAACCCAGCTGATGTCGCGGACGCAGAGCGAGGTCGCCGAGGGCGTCTCCCGTATCCAGAACGTCATCCGCCACACCGGCATCAATCCCGACGACTACACCCGCCGCCTCGCCGCGGTGGAAGGTGTCGGCGGACCCGAAATGCCGCTCTCCGACGTGCGCGTCGACGGCATCGCCGACCAGGCCTTCACCAACGCCTATCTGCGCGCCTCGGCCGTGCTCGACCAGATGAATTCGCTGCTCGGCGCGATGCGCCATATCCCGCTGACCACGCCGGTCGCCGGCCCGCAATTCGAGCGCACCAGCGGCTTCGGCGCCCGCATCGATCCGTTCACCGGACGCTATTCCTTCCATCCCGGCGTCGATTTCGCCGGACCCTGGGGCTCGATCATCGAGTCGACGGCGCCCGGCACGGTCGTATTCGCCGGCGACCGCGGCGGATATGGGAACATGGTTGAAATTGACCATGGTTTCGGAATCCATACGCGCTACGGCCATATGTCATCGATTCTCGTCCATGTCGGCGCTAGAGTAGGCAAAGGATCGCCCATCGGCAGACTCGGATCGACGGGGCGCAGTACCGGACCGCATGTCCATTATGAGGTCTGGTACGACAACGTGATGAGAAACCCGAGCACCTTTATCGAGGCAGGCCGACATGTTTTCGAGTAAGAAGGACACCGCCCCACCGCCCCCGCCCGCGAACGTTCCGCCCGCCAAGCGCGCGGCCCGCTCCTCGGCACCCTCCATCATCAGCGCCGATCTCGTTGTGAACGGCACGCTGATCTCGACGGGCGACATCCAGATCGACGGCCGCGTCGAGGGCGATGTGCGCTCCGCCGGCTTGGTGATCGGCGACAAGGCGTTCATCCATGGCGAGATCCTCGCCGAGGAACTGACCATCCGCGGCCGGGTCCAGGGTTCGATCCGCGCCCGCAAGGTGCTGCTCTGCGCCACCAGCCATGTCGAAGGCAACATCCTGCACGAGGCCTTCGCGGTCGAGACCGGCGCCTTCTTCGAAGGCAATTGCCGTCACGCCGACAATCCTTTGGCCGATGACGCCGTCGCCAAGAAGCCGAGCGAATTCCGTGCCGCGCCGGCCGCCCCCGCGAGCGCGCCGTCCGCCATCTCCTCGATGGTGTCGCGTCCGATGACCAATGCCCCGGCCGCCGCCGGCCTGGCGACCGCCAAGCCCTAAGCGCCGGACTTTTCGATCAAGACGAACCCCGCTTCGAGCGATCGAGGCGGGGTTTTCGTTTGCAGGCCGTCAAGCGTGGCCGATGACCAGCCACAGGATGATGATGATCGGAATCGGAATGCCGATCAGCCACAGGATCAATGAGCGCATGCAGGTCCCCGAATGAGATCGGCGAGGTAATCCCCGAGGCTCCCTTGAGTTCCGCCTGCTCATTCGCGCGGCAGCGAAGGAACAGGTTCCTCGCCCGGACGTTGGAGCGCTGTCACCCGCGGGGAACACCCATGTCTGTCACCACAATCGTCGACGAAGGCGCCACCATCGTCAGCGAGGCGCCGCGCCGGTTTTCCTGGAGCGCCGCCTTTGCCGGCGCCTTCGTCGCGGCGGGCGTGACGTTCCTGCTCGTGACGCTCGGGTCCGGCGTCGGACTGTCGCTCGTCACCGTGCGACATGCGACAACCGGCGGCGCGACCACGTTCCTGACGCTGGGCGCGATCTATTTCCTCGTGGCGCAGGCCTTCGGATTCGCCGCGGGCGGACACATCGTCGGCCGCCTGATCGGGCCGGCGATCGAAACCAGTCGCGAAGAGGATTTCCGCGCCGGGTCGCACGGCCTGGTTTCCTGGGCGATCGCGGTGGTGGCGACGGCGACGATCGTCGCCTTGTCCGCCCTGGCCGCCGGTTCGGCGACGGCCAATGGCGCGGTAAACGGCGCGCTCGCCTCGGCGAACGGTGCGCGCGGCGACAACGCGCAGCCCACAACCACCTCCTACTGGGTCGACAAACTGTTTCGTCCGGCGACGGCGCAATCGGCGTCTCTGGCTTGGCGGCAATACGCGCAGGCCGACAACGGCACGACGACCGACATGCCGCCGGCGAGCGATACGACGACCATGACACCCATCGACACGCAGACGGCGCCGCCGCCCGAGCCCGACAGAAGCAGCGCCAATCCCGTCTTCCTCGGCGCCGGACCCTCGAGCGCTCCGGTCACGCCGGTGGCGACCGCACCGCTGGCGACCTTGCGTCCGCTCGGCGCCGACAAGGCGGAAGCGGGCCGCATCCTGACGGTCGGCATGGCGAACGGCGAACAGCTTTCCGGCGAGGATCGCGCACAGCTCGCGATGCTGGTCGCCAGCAACACCGGCCTGTCGCGGCCGGCGGCCGAGCGGCGGGTCGAGGACGTCACGCGGCGCATCCATGACGACGAAGTCGCGGCGGCGGAGACGGCCCGCAAGGCGGCGGCCTATGCGAGCCTGTGGACGGCGTTGGCGCTCCTGTTCGGCGCGGTGGTCGCGGTGGCGGCATCCGTGTCGGCGCGCTGGGAAGACGACCGCGAGGCGGGACTGCTACCGGGGACGCGGGTGAGCGAGACGCGGTTTTGATTGTCCCTCTCCCGCTCTGCGGGAGAGGTTATTCCAGGTCTTCGATCTTCTCTTTCGGCTTGCCGCCGACGGCCTGCGCAAGGGCGGCGGCCATGAAGGGGTCGATGTCGCCGTCCAGCACGTCGGACGGCGTGCGGCTTTCGACGCCGGTGCGCAGGTCCTTCACGAGCTGATAGGGCTGCAGAACATAAGAGCGTATCTGGTGGCCCCAGCCGATATCCGATTTCTCGCCGATGAAGGCGCCGGTCTCGTCCTGTTTCTTCTTGAGCTCGATCTCGTAGAGCCGCGACTTCAGCATTTCCCAGCAATTGGCGCGGTTCTGGTGCTGCGACCGCTCGGTCTGGCAGGCGACCGCGATGCCGGTCGGCAGATGCGTGATGCGCACCGCGCTCTCCGTCTTGTTGACATGCTGGCCGCCGGCGCCCGAGGCGCGATAGACGTCGATGCGCACGTCCTTCTCCGGGATGTCGATCTCGATCGACTGGTCGATCACTGGATAGACGGTGACCGAGGAAAAGCTGGTGTGACGCCGGGCGTTGGAGTCGAAGGGCGAGATGCGCACCAGGCGGTGCACGCCGGCCTCCGACTTCAGCCAGCCATAGGCGTTATCGCCCTTGATCATCAGCGTCGCCGATTTGATGCCGGCGCCCTCGCCTTCGCTCTCTTCCAGATATTCGACTTTGTAGCCGTGCTTCTCGGCCCAGCGCGTGTACATGCGCTCGAGCATCGCGGCCCAGTCCTGGCTCTCCGTCCCGCCCGCGCCGGCGTGGATTTCCAGATAGGTGTCGTTGCCGTCGGCCTCGCCCGAGAGCATCGATTGCAGCCGCTGCTGCTCGGCGCGGGTCGCCAGGGCCTGGATGGTCTTCTCGGCGTCGGCGACCATGGCGGCGTCGTTCTCGCCCTCCGCCATCTCGAGCAGACCGAGTGCGTCGGCGAGCTCATTGTCGAGCGCCCGCACGGCGCCGATCGAGGCGTCGAGCTTCTGGCGCTCACGCATCATCTTCTGCGCGGCCTGGGGGGTGTTCCAGATGGAAGGGTCTTCGGCCTTGGCGTTCAGCTCGTCGAGGCGACGCAGCGCGTTATCCCAGTCAAAGATGCCTCCTCAGCAGGGCGATGGCCTGCTGGATGTCTTCGACGGTACAGGTGATCTCGGGGCGCATGGGGATTCTCCGGGGACGGGATATAGGGATCGCGACCGAATTCGTAAAGTAGCGTCAAGTCCACAGGGAATGCTTGCCGACTGACACAACCCCGCGTTCCAAAAGCACCTAGAATCTATTCAATAGTTTGAACAAAGTCCGCAAGATTTGGGACCAGCCGATCCAATTGAGTTTGATTGACCATGACGGATCTACCAGCAAGGTCCTTCGGGCCGGCTACAAGACCGCGAATCGGGATTCCGAGCGCTCCAGACACCACTGATGCCGTGTTGGCGTCATTGATTTCTGCTTGAAACATACGGCGAAATTCCTGCGGAGAACGCGGCGGCGGCGACCCGCTCGGATGTATCACAAATCGGTTCGGGTTCGCCTGCCATATTTGAAAAATTTCGCTGCCAATCTCGTTCACCACAGTTCGAAATGCACTTGCCGGACCCAAGTTTTGTGTGAGCCTGTTGCCAACGTAGGAGTAAATACCGGGTATCGTCATTCGCGAATTATTTGAGTTTATGAAGAATTGAGACTGCTGAACACCAGGATTTCTTCTAACTCCATAAAGTAGCGCCAACAATGCGCGCACCGCTCGCTTTGACGATCCATCTGCCGTGAATGGGACTATCAAGCGATCGGATGCCGACATCGCAAGCTCTGTGTAGATCGTAAAGCTCGGATTGCAGTCGAAAAATACGGTGTACGGCCGATCCCACCCGGCGACTATGTCGGTTACTAGGTCACTGAGCCACTGATGCACCACCCGCCAAGCGTCCGTTGGACCGGGCGTGGTCGCGCCGAGGACCCGGGCTGCTTGAATTTCAAGCTGCTCGTCTCCAACAACCAAAAAGACATTTGGGGGCACGGCACCATTGTAAGACCGCACTCGCAAGGCATACGCGCTTCCAGAGCGGGGATTGACATAAGGGCTCGTTATCCTGTCCTCGATGTACCCGCTAATTGTACGAAGAGGCGAGCCAATAGCGAGTTCGTCCAAAACGCGGTCACCGCCTTCAATTCCGCCAAGCAGCATGCTCGATGCGTTTGCCTGCGGACAAACATCCACGACGAGGATGTTCTGGTCCGGGTGTTGATGCGCGTACTCAGACGCGACCTGAAAGGTCAAATAGCTCTTTCCAACTCCGCCTTTGTTGTTCCAGAAAGCATATCTCGCCATTGGAGCCTCGCTGCATCCGTGAACTTTTCTATGCCACGTCTGGAAGTATTATTGTTACAAAAAGTCACGCCGCGCGACGGGGAATTGGTGGATGCTTTAGAACGGGGATCTCGCCGCATAGCTGCGTACGTCGATCGAATGGGCGGGACCAACTGAATATTTTCGCGTTGATCCACTCATCCATCGCAGTTTGGGCTGATTGGCATGCTGTCGCACTCATTCATCGAATAGGTTGGATTGCAACCTGAGCCACGCCCCGCGTCAGTACAACCCGCCATTCCCCGGATCGACCGTCGGCGCGCCGGTTTCGCCGGGGGTGGTCGGCGGGAGGGTGCCGGCGAAGGGTGAGGTGCCGATCTCGGCGCCCGGCGCGTCGGGCTCGCCCGGCGCGGTGTTGGGCTTGAAGACCTCGGGAATGCCGGACGGCGACGGCGCGCCCGAGTGATAGTCGACCTTGACGATCTCCACGCCCGGCGCGACGCGGAACGGCAGGCCCGGCGTGTTGGACAGCGCGCCCTTCATAAAGTCGCGGAAGATCGGCGCCGAGACCGTGGCGCCCTGCTCGTAGCCGCCCAGCGACCTCGGATTGTCGAAGCCGGCATAGACGCCGCAGACCAGGTCGGGCGAGAAGCCGACGAACCACACATCCTTGGAATCGTTCGAGGTGCCGGTCTTGCCGGCCAGCGGCTTGCCGACGGCGAGGACCGAACGGCCGGTGCCGCGCAGCACGACGCCTTCGAGCAGCGAGACGATCTGGTAGGCGGTCTGCGGATCGAGCACCTGCTCGCGGGTGTCGGGCAGCAAGGGTTCGGCCTGGCCCTGATAGTCCGCCAGATTGCAGCCGTCGCAAGGGCGGCTGTCGTGGCGCCAGATGGTCTTGCCGTTGCGGTCCTGGATGCGGTCGATCAGCGAGGGGATGATGCGCTTGCCGCCGTTCACGAACACCGAATAGCCGGTGACCTGTTTCAAGAGCGTGGTCTCGCCCGAGCCGATCGAGTTCGAGAGCAAGGGCGCGAGGTGATCGTAAGCGCCGAAGCGGATCGGATATTGCACCACCTTGTCCATGCCGACGGCCTGGGCCAGGCGGATGGTCATCAGGTTGCGCGACAGCTCGATGCCCCTACGCAGCGTCGTCATGCCGAGGAAATGCCGCTCGAAATTCTTCGGCCGCCAGATCTTTCCCGAGCCGTCGTTCATCTCGAACGGCGCGTCGAGCACCTTGCTCACCGGCGTGTAGCCGTTGTCCAGCGCGGCGGCGTAGACATAGGGCTTGAAGGACGAGCCGGTCTGGCGCATCGCCTGGAAGGCGCGGTCGAACTGGCTCGATGCGTAGGAGAAGCCGCCGGACAGCGCGAGCACGCGCCCCGTATGCGGATCCATCGCGACGATGCCGCCGTTGATCTCCGGCACCTGGCGCAGGCCGAACAGGCCGGGCTTGTCGTCCAGCGGTTCGACATAGATCACGTCGCCGATCTTGAAGACGTCGGCGGGCTTGGCCGGCGCGGGGCCGGCATAGGGCGAATTCTTCGACTCGTGGCGCGCCCAGGTGAGTTCGCTCCACGGGATGGTGCCGGTGGTGCCGTCGCCGAGGCCGATCTTCGCGTCCTTGCCGTCGAAATCCAGGACGACGGCGACGCGCCAGGTCTCGATGCCCGATTGGTTGGCCACCGCCTTCAGCGTGTCCTGCCAATTGCCCGTCACCGAGATGTTGCTCGTCGTACCGCGCCAGCCATGCCGGCGGTCGTAGCGCACCAGGCCGGCGCGCAGCGCGTTCACCGCGTAGTTCTGCAGCGCCGTGTCGAGCGTCGAACGGACCTGGAGGCCGCCGTCATAGAGCGCCTGCTCGCCATAGCGGGCATAGAGCTCGCGGCGGACCTCTTCCACGAAATAGTCGGCGTCCTCGGTCTGCGAGCCGGCGACGCGGGTCTGGGTGACGAGCGGCTCGGCCTTGGCGGCGACGGCGGCGTCCGCGGTGATGTAGCCGTTCTCCTCCATCTGGCCGATGACCCAGTTGCGGCGGTCGAAGGCGGCCTTGTGGTTGCGCACCGGATCGAATTCCGACGGCGCCTTGGGCAGCGAGGCGAGGAACGCGACCTCGGCGATGTCGAGCTGGTCGAGCGATTTGCCGAAATAATTCAGCGCCGCGGCGGCGACGCCATAGGAGTTCTCGCCGAGATAGATCTCGTTGAGATAGAGTTCGAGAATCTTCTCCTTGGAGTAGGTCGCGTCGATGCGGATGGCGAGGATTGCCTCGCGGATCTTGCGGCTGAACTTCACGTCCGAATTGAGCAGGAAATTCTTGGCGACCTGCTGGGTGATGGTCGAGGCGCCTTCCAGGCGTTTGTGCTGGAAGACGTTGAACACGTCCTTCACCGCGGCGCGCGCGATGCCCGACGGGTCGATGCCGGGATGGCTGTAGAAATTCTTGTCCTCGGCCGAGGTGAAAGCCTCGGTGATCAGCTTGGGCACGAAGGAGATCGGCACGAAGATGCGCCGCTCGCGGGCATATTCACCGAGCAGCGTGCCGTCGCCGGCATAGACGCGGGTGGTGACCGGCGGCTGGTAGTCGCGCAGCGTCTCCACGCTCGGCATGTCGCGGGTCACGAGATAGACGGCAACGACCGCGGCCAGCACGCCGGCCGCCGCCAGGACGCCGAGCGCCAAGCTCGTATAAGCAAGTATCCGCCGGAACATGGCTGCTGTTATAGCCCTCTTCGAGGCCGCTTTCTTATCGGCCGATTGTGGCGTTGGGAAGGTAATTCAGGTCTTTGCCTGTTCCCCACTCATGGTGAGGGCGAAGCCGTTACTGCGGGCGCGAAATACCCGTCCACGGCCTGGCCGATGGCCCTGGCGACGCCGTTGCGCCAGCGCACCGTGTTCATCTGCCCGGCATCGCCATTGTTGGACAGATAGCCGAGCTCGATCAGGACGGCGGGAACGTCGGGCGCCTTCAGCACCACGAAAGCCGCGGCGCGGTGCGGCTGACGCGGCAAAATGTCCGTCGCGGCGGACAGCGTGGCGACCGCCCCGGTCGCGAAGCGCGCGGAGCGGTTCATGGTGTCGCGCTGCGCCAGGTCGAACAGGATCGGCGCCACGGTCGCGTTGCCGCCGCCCAGATCGACGCCGGCGATCACGTCGGACTGATTCTCCTTGCTGGCCAGCGCGGCCGCCTCGCGGTCCGAACCCTTCTCCGAGAGGGTGTAGATCGACAGGCCGTTGACGTTCGGATCGGGGTTCGAATCGGCGTGCAGCGAGATGAAAAGGTCGGCGTGCCACGAGCGCGCGATGGTCACCCGCTCCTTCAGCGGGATGAAGACGTCGGTGTCGCGGGTCAGGTGGACGGTGTAGTTGGCGCGGCGCACCAGCTCGCGGCCGAGCCGCAGCGCCTCGTCCAGCACGAGATCCTTCTCCTGCAAGCCGTTGACGCCGCTGGTGCCCGAATCGATGCCGCCATGGCCGGGGTCGATGACGACAATGTGCTTCTGCGCCGTGGGCGCGACCGGCGCCGGCGGCAGGGAGGCGAGCTGCTCGGCGGCAGCCTCGCGGGCCTTCAGGTCGGCCGGCCAGCCGGAATTGTGCACGAACTGATCGGGCGAGGACCGGGAACAGGTCGATGACGACGCGATAGCCGTAACCGCCCGAGGGCGGCAGGACGAGCGGGTCGCTGACCTTCATCGGCTTGTTCAGGTCGATCACGAAGCGCGAATTGCCCGAGCGGAACAGACCGTAACGGTAGCTGTGCACCGCGCCGTTGCCGGTGGGGCGCGGCGGGCCGTCCAGGTGCCACTGCACCGCCGGCATGTCGATCACCACCCGGTCGGGATTGGAGAGGGTGAAGACCCGCATTTTCACCGGATCGGACATCTCGACGACGAAGCGGGTGCGGTCCTCGTGCTCGCCGATTCGGGTGCTCATCACGATCGGTTCCGGCCCGGATGGCGGCTTGGCCGGCAAGGCCAGGGAACCGGCGGCCGGCGGCTGGCCCGGGGGGCCGGCGGCGGGCGGCTGGGCGGGCTTGGGGCCGTCGTCCTTGAGGATATGGGCGATCAGGTCGTCCGCGTCCCTGGACGGGTCGGACGCGGCCAGGGCGGCGCCGACCAGGAGGACGGCCGCCCCAAACCCCAAAACCATGGCCAGACGGCGATTCATCCGCGGCGCCCCGTAATGTATGGAAACTGGCCGTAAACCATTGACGAATCCTTAGCACTTGCGGCCTTTACAATGAATTCGGAGGGTTTCTCTTGCCGTCCCGGCACGGGGCCCCTACAACATGTACGTGCTGCGCCGGCCGGTCACAGGGGTGACCGGATGAGACGGTGCGGTGGTCCGGAGATCGCGCCGGCTGGCTCTTCGAGCGCCCAGCGCAGGAATCCCTCCATTGCAGCAGCATCCCGCCGCCGGCCCGGCCGGCTGAAGACCAATTTTGTAATGACCGACATCGCGCAAGCCCTTTTCCCCGATTCCGCAGCAAGCCTGCGGACGGCGGCGGCCCGGCGCCTGTCCCCAACAACGCGGCCCCTCCACTGCAACGCGCCACGGCGCGGCGCGGGTGCGCGAGCGCGGCCGCTCGGAGAGTTCAATGCCCAAACGCATGCTGATCGACGCCAGTCACCCGGAGGAGACCCGGGTTGTCGTTCTCGACGGTAACAAGGTCGAGGAATTCGATTTCGAGGCCGCGACCAAGCGGCCCCTCAAAGGCAATATCTATCTCGCCAAGGTGACGCGCGTGGAGCCTTCGCTCCAGGCGGCGTTCGTCGAGTATGGCGGCAACCGGCAGGGCTTCCTCGCCTTCTCGGAAATCCATCCCGACTACTACCAGATCCCGATCGCCGACCGTCAGGCGCTGATCGCCGAGCAGGAAGCCGAGGCCCGGCGCCGCTCCGAGGACGACATCGAATCGTTCGAAATCTCTTCGGGTCCGAAGCCGCCGATCTCCGACGAGGAAGAAGACGACGAACCGGAGGAGACGGCCGCCGAAGCCGCGCCGGCCGGCACGATCGACGTCGCGCCCGACGCGCTGCCGACCGAGGACGGGCCGGAGCCGGAAGGCCCGGTCGCGGCCGCCGCGACGGACGACCACGAAGACGTCTTCGAGCATCCCGGCGTCGCCAGCGCCGAGGATATCGAGGACGACGAAGATGAAGACGACGACGAGGACGACGAGGAGCCCGTCGCCGCCGCGCCGCCCGAGCACGTCCATCACAACCACGAGGACGACGAGATCGACGCCGTCGCCGAGGCCGAGCAGCGCGCCGGCGTGGTCGACGAACAGACCGTCGCCGCCTCCGCCGCGCATGTGCCGGCCGAAGAAAGCTTCCATGTCGACACGCCGGTGCCCGAAGTCACCGAGAATGTGCCGGACATCCAGACCGCCTCGGAACAAGCCGTCGAGGGCCAGCCGGCGCAGCCGCTTCAGTCCCAGAAGCCGTCGCAGCGCTGGGTCCGCCGCCGCCACTACAAGATCCAGGAAGTGATCAAGCGGCGCCAGATCATCCTGGTGCAGGTCGTCAAGGAAGAGCGCGGCAACAAGGGCGCGGCGCTCACCACCTATCTGTCGCTGGCCGGCCGCTATTGCGTGCTGATGCCCAACACGCCGCGCGGCGGCGGCATCAGCCGCAAGATCACCAACCTGGCCGACCGCAAGCGGCTCAAGAGCGCCGCCCAGGCGCTGGAACTGCCCGAGGGCATGGGCCTGATCATCCGCACCGCGGGCGAGAACCGCACCAAGGTCGAGATCAGGCGCGACTACGAATACCTCCTGCGCATGTGGGACACGATCCGCGAGACGACGCTGAACTCGATCGCGCCGGCCTGCGTCTATGAGGAAGGCGACATCATCAAGCGCGCCATCCGCGACCTCTACAACAAGGATGTCGTCGAGATCACGGTCGAGGGCGAGGCGGGCTACCGCAACGCCAAGGACTTCATGCGGATGCTGATGCCGACGCATGCCAAGAACGTGAAGCCCTATGCCGAGCCGGTGCCACTGTTCCAGCGCTATCACATCGAGGCGCAGCTCGACGCGATGTTCCAGCCGACGGTGACGCTGAAATCGGGCGGCTATATCGTCATCAACCAGACCGAGGCGCTGGTCTCGATCGACGTCAATTCGGGCCGCGCGACGCGCGAGCACTCCATCGAGGAGACGGCGCGCAAGACCAATCTCGAAGCCGCCGAGGAGATCGGGCGCCAGCTTCGCCTGCGCGACCTGGCGGGCCTCATCGTCATCGACTTCATCGACATGGAAGAGGGCCGCAACGACCGCGACGTCGAGAAGCGCATCCGCGACGCGGTCAAGAACGACCGCGCCCGCATCCAGATCGGCAAGATCAGCCAGTTCGGCCTTCTTGAAATGTCGCGCCAGCGCCTGCGCGCCGGCGTCATCGCCGGCTCGACCGTGCCTTGCCCCCATTGCGGCGGCCAGGGCATCGTGCGCTCGGTCGAGTCGACCTCGCTGCGCGTGCTGCGCGGCCTGGAGGAAGAGGCGCAGAAGCAACGCGCCGAGGGCCTGACCGTCAAGGTCGCGGCCGACGTCGCGATGTACACGCTGAACCAGAAGCGCCGCGAACTGTCGCGGCTGGAGAGCGAATATTCCATCGTCATCAATTTCGAGCCCAAGCCCGAGCTGATGGCGGGCGCGTTCGAGATCGACCGCGTCGGCCACCGCAATCCGGAAGACTTCGTGCGCCCGGTCCATGCGCCGGCGCCGGTCGTCGAGGAGGACGAGGACCTCGACGTCGTCGAGGAAGAGGAACTCGAAGCGGAAGACGAGGCGATCGAAGCGGTCGAGACGCCGGCCGAGCCGGAAGAAGACCAGCGCCCGCGCGAAGAGCACGAGCCGGCCGAGAACGGCGACGGCCGCCGGCGGCGGCGCCGCCGCGGCGGACGCAATCGCAGCGGACGCGGCCGCGACCAGCGCGACGCCGGCACGCCGCGCGAGACGCCGGCGCCGGTGCCGCACGAGGGCCGCGCCCGAGGCGCCGCACGCCGGCGACGGCGAATTCGCCGCCGGGCCGGAGGACATGGCCGAGGGCGGCGAGGAGTTCGCGAGCGAACATCAACCCCAAGCGAACGACGCGGCCGGCCAGGACGCCGAAGGCCAGCGCCGCCGCCGGCGTCGCCGCCGGGGCCGCCGCGGCGGCAACCGCGAGCGCTTCGCGCCGAACGGCGAGCACGTCGAACAGCCCGCCGAAGCCGCGGGCGAACCGGCCGTCGTGCCGCCGTCACCCGCCCGCGCCGGAGCTTGCGCCGGTGTCGCAGACCCCGGCTTCGTTCGGCGCGGGACGCTTCGGCGAACCCGACGAGATCGACACCACGCCGCGCGACGATGCTCCGCGCGTGAGCCCGAACACCGCGTCGACGCCTTCCTGGTCGCTGAGCGATCCGGCGGAGATCGACACCACGCCGAAGGACGAGAAATCCTCCGAGCCGGCCTCGCCGCCGAAAAAGGGCTGGTGGCAGCGGGCGTTCAAGACGTAGGCGTTCGCAACAACTGGCTTGATTGAACGACGGACGGACTCGTGGCGCGAGCGATTGCGAGGTTCCTCTGTCCGAGTTGGTGCATCCGTTTCGTGTGAATCTTTTCTTCCGATGTCACGACGCGCGCGCGCCGGAAAACCGGTGCGTGTTTTGCGTCGATGCAATTGTGGGGATTTGAGAGATTTGGTGCCTGGACCGACTCGGTTCAAGGGGCCGGCGGAAATAAATCCTGGGCGGAGTTATCCGACAGAGGCTTCACGCGGAGGCGCGGAGAACGCGGAGGTTTTCGTTTTGTCGCGGGGATAAGTTTTGCGCTGCGATGCGGCGAACGATGGTCGATTGGCGGCGAAAATATTTTTGGCGCGGGTGAAGATGTCGAAGGTCTCGCGCCGCGACGCGGACCGAAACCGCGATGACACTCACCGCTTGCGCTTTTCGACATGCGCCTTCGGCGCGACGAGCTGGCGGCCCCATAGCGCCTCGGTTTCCTCCAGCCATCGCTTCAGTTCGGCGATCGGTTCGGGCCGCAAGGAATAGACGCGGACGCGGGCGTCGAGGCCGTCATGGCGCTCCTCCACCAGGCCCGTCTCGCGCAGCGTGCGCAAATGGCGGCTCATCGCCGGGGCGCTGACGCCGACGCTCCCAGCCAATTCGCCCGCCGGCCGCGGCCGCTGCGACAGGAGGTCGACGATGCGGCGGCGCTGCGGATCGGCCAGCGCCGACAGCACCCCGTCGATCCGCGCCCGCGACGCCTTCACAGCGTCTCGCGCAGCGTGAGGCCGCTGGCCCGCGCCATCTGCTATCGCCCCGTATCCCCGCTCGCGCCCAGGCCCTTCGATTCCGGGTCGGGGAGCGCCACGCAGGCGCCGCCCTGGCAGGTGATGGCGTTGATCGTGTCGTAGGGCGCCACGCCCGTGGAGCGCAGATCGGAGCGGCGGCTCACCTGCTCGCCGCGCGACAGGCGCGCCAGCGCGTAGCCCAAAGCGGCGGTGCCGTTGGGCCCGCCGGCGGCCGCGCCGGCCAGCGTCAGCGCGCCGCCGCTGTCGGTCGCGATCACCGGCGTGACGAAGGCGGCGGCGATGCCGGACGGCCCGCTGGAGGGCGCGCGCGCCAGCGTCACGCCGGTGCCCTGGGCATTGCGGCCCGAGCCGAACGGGCCGTTCATCGTCACGGCGCAGGCGACCGCCTGCCCGCTCGGGTCGGTGGCGGCGAAGCCGGTGGCGCCGAGATCCTGCGGCAGGTCGGTGACGTGGAAGCGCGCGAGCGCCTGCTTGACCGCGACGACGACCGCGGCCTGCAGATCGCCGGCGCCGGCGTCCGTCGCCATCGCGCGCTGCAGCGTCTCGAACAGGGCGCCGGAGAAGGCGCCGGCGCCGGTGCGCTGCGACGGCAGCAGGACATATTGGTTGCCGAGCTGGATCGCCTGCGGCGCGGTGCGCGTCGCCTGATAGCGCGCGAACTCCCGCACGTTGATCGCGCCGCCCTGCTGCGCCGAATAGGCCAGGATGCGCGCGCCGAGATTGCCGCCATAGAACGCGTTCGGCCCGCCGGTGCGGACGATCGCAAGGGTCGCGGCGAGATCGGGATTGGTGACGATGGTGCCGGCCGCCTTGGCCTGGCCGGTCTCGTCGAGGAATTCGGCGGCGAGCGCGGCGTCGAGGCGGATCACGTCCTTCAAGGTCGCGATGCGGTCCGACAGCGCGTGGCTGATCGGAAAGCCGGCCGAGGCATAGCCTTCGCCCGGCGCCACGTCGCGCTGCCAGGGCAGCGCGCCGTAGATGCCCTGCATCAGCGCGAAGCCGCGGACATTGCCCGGCACCGCATAGGCGCCGCCGCCGCCGGAATCGCGGGCGAGGAAATCGAACTCCTCCGTGTGGCTGGTCGCCGGGTCGCGCACGATGCAGATGCCGCCGCCGCCGAGGCCCGCGGCGACCGGATAGGTCACGGCCAGCGCGAAATACATCGCGGTCGCGGCATCGGCGGCCGAGCCGCCCTGCTGCAGGATCGACGCGCCGACCCTGACCGCATAGGGCTCGTCGCCGACCGCGAGCGCCCTGGCGCCGGCCGTGCCGCCGCCGCCCAGGCCGATGAGGCCGCCGATGCCGCCGCCGCCCGAGCTGCTGGGCGTGCTCGGCGTGCTGGCCGGGACGGCGCCGCCGGTGTCGGCGTCACCGCCCAGCGAGCCGAGACCGATGGAACAGCCCGACAGAAGCAGCAGGCTTGAAGCGCAAGCCAAAATCCGCGAACGAAGCCTCAATGTTACAAATCCTTGATGGTTAAGGACGCTGAATAAGCGTCCGTTGACGCGGGTTCCCGGCCCACCTACGGTCCCGACCGGACGGGGGGCGCTTCGAACCGTTAGGAGAGTTCAAGCCTTGGCGTTTTGCAACCCTTCGCTCCGTTTGGCGCGCGTTAAAGCGTTCCTGTCGCGCCGCGCGCGAGCCATAGCATTTCTGGTCGGGTTCGTGGGAAGTCTCGGCCTGCTCGGCGGGCCGGCCGCGGCCCAGGGCATCATGCTGCTGCGCGACACCGAGACCGAACGCGCGCTGCGCTCCTATGAGGATCCGCTGCTCAAGGCCGGCGGCCTCGATCCGGCGGGCGTGAAGATCTATCTCGTCAACGATCCAACGGTGAACTCCTTCGTCGCCGAAGGCCAGAACATGTTCATCCAGTCGGGCATGATCATGTTCGCGCGCAATTCGCTCGAACTGAAGGGCGTGATGGCGCACGAGACCGGGCACATCGTGGCCGGCCATCTGTCGCGCGACACCGAGGCGATCCAGAAGGCGACGATCCCGATGCTGCTGTCGATGGTGATCGGCATCGCGGCGATCGCGGCCGGCGCCGGCCAGGCCGGCATGCTGATCCTGATGGGCGGCCAGGGCATCGCGCAGAACCAGTTCAACGCCTTCAGCCGGGTGCAGGAATCCACCGCCGACCAGATCGCGCTCAAGCTGCTCAACAAGACGCATCAGTCGCCGCGCGGGCTGCTGGCGACCTTCAGCCGCCTCGCCGACGAAGAGGCCCGCGCCTATGACCGCATGGACCCCTACGCGAGCGACCATCCGATGGGCCGCGACCGCGTCGCCAATCTCGAAGCCGAGGTCGAGGCCTCGCCCTACAAGGACGTGCCGGAAGACCCGGCGGTCGAGCACGAATACGAGATGATCCAGGCCAAGCTCGCCGGCTATGTCGAGCCGCTGCCGGTGGTGTTCAACCGCTATCCGCTCACCGACAAAAGCGAGACGGCGCGCTATGCCCGCGCCATGGCCTATTCGCGCAAGCCCGATTTGCCCAACGCGCTGGCCGAGATCAACAGCCTGATCAAGGACGAGCCGAACAATCCCTATTTCTACGAGGTGCTGGGCCAGATCTATGTGAGCATGGCCAAGCCCGAACTCGGCGTCGTGGCCTATCAGAAATCGGTCGATTTGATGCCGAGCGCGCCGCAGCTGCGCGTCGCGCTGGGCGCGGCGCAGCTCGCCACCGAGCGGCCGGCGCTGGCCAAGCCGGCGCTCGAAAACCTCAAGGTCGCGCTGCAGCAGGAGGACGACGATCCCTTCGCCTGGTACGAGGCGGCGCAGGCCTATAGCCAGATGGGCAACGAGCCGATGGCCGATCTGGCGACGGCGGAGCGCTATTACTCGGTCGGCGCCTATGCGCCGGCGGCGATGTTCGCCAACAAGGCGCGCCACGGCCTGGAACAGGGCTCGCCGGACTGGCAGCGCGCCAACGACATCGTCGCGATCTCGATGCCCGCGGCGCGCGCGCAGCAGCAGCGCTAGGCGGCGGGGACGTCATGACCGGACAATGGAAGTTCGCGGCGCTGGGCGCCCTGGTCGGCGCGGCGATCGCGGTGGGGATCGTGTTCGGCGCGGCGGCGACGGGCTATTTCCCGACGGCGCGGGTCGACGGGCGGCAGGTGCGCGCCTATCTGCTGGCGCATCCGCAGATCTTCGCCGAGATCCAGGAGCGCTATGCGGCGCTGCAGGAGAGGCAGGCGGACGTCGCCGAAGGCGCGCGGCAGGCGGCGGTCGACACGGCGGGCGCCAAGGCGTTCTTCGATCCGGCGGTCGCCTATGTGACGGGGCCGGCCAACGCCAAGATCTCGCTGGTCGAGTTCTTCGACTACAATTGCGTGCATTGCCGCAACACGTTTCCGACGATCAAGGCGTTCTACGAGGCGCACAAGGACAATGCGCGCTTCGCCTTCGTCGATTTTCCGATCTTCGGCAAGATGTCGACGGCGGCGGCGCGGGCCGCGGTCGCGGCGCGCCGGCAGCCGGACAAATATGTGCCGTTCTCCTTCGCGCTGATGAGCGAGCCGGGCGCGATCGACCTCGAGACGCTGATGCGGGTGGCGCAGGCGTCCGGGCTCGACATGACCAAGCTGATCGCCGACATGAAGGACCCGGCGACGGACAAGACGCTGGCGGCGGCGCGGGCGCTGGCGAAGCGGGTGAGTGTCGACGGCACGCCGACCTTCATCGTCAACGGCAAGGTCCATTCCGGCGAGATCGACGAGGACACGCTGAAGCAGATGACGGGGACGTGAGGGCGCTCAGGCGCTCCAGTCTTCCCATTTGAGGCCCGGCACGCGCGAGAATTCGCGGACATTGGCCGTGACGAGTGTGGCGCCGAGGCGCACCGCATGCGCGGCGATCAAGAGATCGTACGGCCCGATCGGCGTACCGGCGGCCTTCAGTGTGGCCCGGATCTCGCCGGCGGCATTCGCCTCGGCATCGCCGAATGGAATGACATGAACACGCTCGGCCAGAAACGCCCTCAGCGCAGCCGCATCTTCCTGAAATCGGTGCCCATTCGCGACGCCATACCAGAGCTCGAAAAGCACGATGCTCGATAGCGAAATCGAAGATTGCCGCTCCAGCACTTGCGCGGCTTGATGGCGAATTTTCGGAAAACCCTTGATGAAACCGATGGCTGTGTTTGTATCGAAATGATAATTCACTCGAACATTTCCGACGGATCGTCATCAGGCATTGCCGGTTGCTCACGCCCACCTTCCATGAACCGGCCCTGCGCATGCCGGTCAATCCTGGCAAACCACGCATCGACATCGGCATGGGTGGCCGGTTTCTCCCCCTCGATCGGTTCCAACACGATGTTTTTTCCAACCCGGCGCACCCGCGCCGTGTCGCCTGGAAGATGAAACTCCTCCGGCAGATGGACCATCTGGTCGCCGCCACGCGCCTCGATTTTCACGGTCTTGGTTTCATCCATGGTAGACGCAATGTACCACAATCGCTGCGTGCAGCCACTCTCAAATCAATCCCGTCATCGGGCTCGACGGGTCGCCGTAGTTCTTCTTCGGCATGCGACCGGCGAGCCAGGCGAGGCGGCCGGCTTCCACCGCCAGCTTCATCGCGGCCGCCATCTTCACCGGGTCCTTCGCATGCGCGATGCCGGTGTTGGAGATCACCGCGTCGCAGCCGAGCTCCATCGCCACCGCCGCGTCCGAGGCCGTGCCGATGCCAGCGTCGACGATCACCGGCACTTTGGCGTCCTCGACGATGAGGCGGATATTGACCGTCGATTGGATGCCCATGCCCGAGCCGATCGGCGAGGCCAGCGGCATGATCGCCACCGCGCCGAGGTCTTCCAGCCGCTTGGCCATCAACGGATCGTCGCTGCAATAGACCATCACCTTGAAGCCGTCCTTGGTCAGCATCTCGGTGGCGCGCAGCGTTTCGAGCATGTCGGGATAGAGCAGCTTCTTCTCGCCCAGGACTTCGAGCTTCACGAGATCCCAGCCGCCCGCCTCGCGCGCCAGCCGCAGCGTGCGCACCGCGTCCTCGCCGGTGAAGCAGCCGGCGGTGTTGGGCAGATAGGTGATCTTCTTCGGATCGATGAAATCGACCAGCCGGGGCTGGCCAGGATCGGTGAGGTTCACGCGGCGCACCGCGACGGTCACGATCTCGGCGCCGCTGGCTTCCAGCGCGCGGGCGTTGTCGGCGTAATTCGCGTACTTGCCGGTGCCGACGATGAGGCGCGAGGCGTAGGTCCGGCCGGCGAGGACGAAGGGCTTGTCCTCCACCGGCGGAATAACCGGCGCGTTGCCGCCGCCGATGAAGTGGACGATCTCGAACTTGTCGCCGTCCGCGACCGGCACTGCGTCATAGGTCGAGCGCTGCACGATCTCCAGATTGCGCTCCACCGCGATCTTCTTGGGGTCCAGGCCGAGCGCGGCCAGAAGCCCGCGCACGCTGAGCGAGCGGTCGAAGGATTTGGGCTCGCCGTTGACGATGACGTTCAGGCTCATGGTTCTCCTCTCCCTACGCCGGTACGAGCCGGATCAGGTTCAAAGGGACTGGGCGGGATGCCCATCTCAGCCGCGAACGGCGCCCCCGGGACATTTCTTGGTCGCTCACGCTCTCGCGCAGGCTCCGGCTGGACCATAGCCCCGGCGACGGCGGCGATAAACCCCGTGTTTGCGCTTGCGCCCCATGCGACTATAAGAGGCGAATCCGCCCCCTTCCCGGAGTTCTCTTGGCCAAATCCGGCAACCGAAACAAAGCCTTGCCGATCTACGTGCTGAACGGTCCGACGCTCAATCTGCTGGGGACGCGCGAGCCGGAGATCTATGGCACGACGACGTTGGACGAGATCGGCCGGCGCACGGCGGCGCGGGCCAAGAGCCATGGGCTTGCGGTCGTGTTCCGCCAGTCGAACCACGAGGGCGTACTGGTCGACTGGATCCAGGAGGCGCGCGAGAAGGGCTCGGGCGTGGTCCTGAACGCTGCCGCCTACACCCATACCTCGGTCGCGATCCATGACGCATTGAAGGCGCTGGGCAAGCCGATCATCGAAGTGCATCTCTCCAATCCGCATGCGCGCGAACCCTTCCGCCACCGCTCCTTTGTCAGCAAGGTGGCGACCGGCGTGATCTGCGGACTGAAGGAACAGGGCTATCTGGCCGCCATCGACGCGATGGCGGTCCTCATCGAAGGCACGTCATGAACATGAAGGACATGAAATCGATCGGCGCCAGGCTGTCCGCCGGCGGCAAGGCCAAGCAGGGGCTGGTCGATCCCGGCGCGATCCGCGAACTCGCCGAACTCCTCACGGAGACCGGCCTGACCGAGATCGAGATCGAGGCGAACGGCGCGCGGCTGCGCGTGTCGAAGCAGACCGGCGGCACCGTGATGGCCGCCGCGCCGGCGCCCGCCCCGGCGGCGGCGTCCGCCGCGACGCCGGCCAAGCCCGCCGGACCCCATCCGGGCGCGGTGCCCTCGCCGATGGTCGGCACGGTGTACCTCTCGCCCGAGCCGGGCGCCAAGGCGTTCGTCAGCGTCGGCCAGACGGTGAAGGAAGGCGACACGCTGTTCATCGTGGAAGCGATGAAGACGATGAACCCGATCACGGCGCCGCGCGGCGGCACGGTGAGCGAAATCTGCGTCGACGACGCCCAGCCGGTCGAGTTCGGGCAAACCCTTTGCATCCTCAATTAGGCATGCCAGGTCCGATGGTCATCCGCCTGGGCAAGGTGAGGATTCACGCGGAGCCGCGGAGAACGCGGAGTCGTGCCTCCGCGACTCCGCGCCTCCGCGTGAATCAGAACTGCTTGCGCTCGCTTGCGCGAGCGCTGGGGGCCGCGGCCCATGTTTGAAAAGGTCCTCATCGCCAATCGCGGCGAGATCGCGCTTCGCATCAACCGGGCGTGCAAGGAGATGGGCATCGCCACCGTGGCGGTGCACTCCACCGCCGACGCCGACGCGATGCATGTGCGGCTCGCCGACGAGAGCGTGTGCATCGGCCCGCCCGCCTCGGCGCAGAGCTATCTCAACATCCCCGCGATCATCTCGGCCTGCGAGATCACCGGCGCGGAGGCGATCCATCCCGGCTACGGCTTCCTGTCGGAAAACGCGCGCTTCGCCGAGATCGTGCGCGAGCACGGCATCACCTTCATCGGCCCGACGCCCGAGCACATCCGGATGATGGGCGACAAGATCACCGCGATCAAAGCGGTGAAGGAGCTCGGCATCCCGACGGTGCCGGGCTCGGGCGGGGCGGTGGAGGACGCCGACGCGCTGCGCATCGCGCGCGAGATCGGCTTTCCGGTCCTCATCAAGGCGACGGCCGGCGGCGGCGGGCGCGGCATGAAAGTGGCGAACAGCGAGGTGGAGCTTTCGCTGGCGCTGTCGACCGCGCGGCACGAGGCCAAGACGGCGTTCGGCAACGACCAGGTCTATATGGAGAAATATCTCCAGAAGCCGCGCCATATCGAGATCCAGGTGCTGGCCGACGCGGTCGGCAACGTCATCCATCTGGGCGAGCGCGACTGCTCGCTGCAGCGCCGCCACCAGAAGGTTTGGGAGGAGGCGGGCTCGCCTGCCCTCAACGCGACGCAGCGCGACGAGATCGGCGGCGTGGTGACGCGCGCGCTCAAGAAGCTCGGCTATCTCGGCGCCGGCACGATCGAGTTCCTGTTCGAGGACGGCCAGTTCTATTTCATCGAGATGAATACGCGGCTGCAGGTCGAGCATCCAATCACCGAGGCGATCACCGGCATCGACATCGTGCGCGAGCAGATCCGCATCGCGGCCGGCGGCGCGCTGGAAGTGCGCCAGGAGGACGTGACGTTCTCCGGCCACGCCATCGAGTGCCGCATCAACGCGGAGAACGCCTTCACCTTCCAGTCGTCGCCGGGCACCATCACGCAATTCCATACGCCGGGCGGGCTCGGCGTGCGCTTCGACAGCGCGATCTATTCCGGCTATAAAATCTCGCCCTATTACGACAGCCTGGCGGGCAAGCTGATCGTGCACGCCAAGAACCGCAACGAGTGCCTGCTGCGGCTGCGCCGCGCGCTGGACGAGCTGGTGGTCGGCGGCATCGAGACCACGATCCCGCTGTTCCAGCTCCTGGTCCGCGACAAGGACATCATCGACGGCGACTACAACATCCACTGGCTCGAACAATGGCTGGCGAAGCGCAAGGCGACGCCGCCGTGAGCGAGCTGGCGGCGCCGGTCGCGGCCATGCTGCAACGGATGCGGGCAAATCTGTCCGCCCCCATCGACGCCGCGCGGATCGTTTCCTTCCGGCCGATCTATTCGGCAAGCCAGAAGGACCGCATGATCGCGCCGGGCGTGACGGCGAGTGATATCGATATCGACGGCGTGACGGTGCGGCTCTATCGGCCGCAGAGCGACGCGCCGCGGCCGCTGCATCTGTACTGCCATGGCGGTGGTTTCGTGATCGGCTCGGCCCTGTCGGGCGAGATGGACGGCCTCTTGTCGCGGCGTGCGGCGGCGGCGCGGTGCGTCGTGGCGTCGGTGGAGTATGCGCTGGCGCCGGAACATCCGTTTCCGGCCGGCGTAGAGGATTGCTATCGCGCGCTCGCCGGCCTGGCGGCACGGGCGCAGGAGCTTGGCCTCGCGGCGCGGGCGATCAGCGTTGGCGGCGCGTCATCGGGCGGGAATTTCGCGGCCGTGCTGGCGCTGATGGCGAAGGATCGCGGCGGGCCGAAGATCATGCTGCAATTGCTGGAGATCGCGGGCGTCGATCTGACCAAGACCTCGCATGCCTGGCGCCATCCGCTGCCCGAGCACGACACGACGCGCGAACGCGATCTCGCCATGCTCGATCTCTATATCGCGAAGAAGGACCGGGCGGCGCTCTATGCCTCGCCGCTCTTCGCGCCCGATCTGGAGGGGCTGCCGCCGGCCTATGTCATGAACGCGCAGTTCGACCCGCGCCGCGACGAATGCGAGGCCTATGTCGCGCGGCTGAACGATGCCGGCGTGGACGCCGTGGCGCGGAGCATGGAAGGCCATATCCACGGCTCGTTCCTGCTGGCGGGATGGGAGCCGGCGGGCCGCTGGCAAAGCGAGGCCAATGCCGTGCTGGGCGCGGCCAATCGCGCGGCGCAGGCGGGCGAGACGGTGGTCCTGTCTTAGCTTCGTACCGTTTGTGCTTTGGCCTCGTATCGCATTAGCTAACGCCATGGCCTATGCGCAAGCCATCGGTTCGACCCGCCATGTCTTCGACGATCTGAAGACGCTCTTGGCGCGTGCTTCGCCGGCAAGGTCGGGCGACCGGCTGGCGGGGCTGGCGGCGCGGACGGCCGAGGAGCGGGTGGCGGCGCGGATGGCGCTGGCCGACCTGCCGCTGGGCGAATTCCTCAAGACCGAACTGGTGCCTTACGAAAGCGACGAGGTCTCGCGGCTGATCGCCGACACCCATGACGCGGAGGCCTTCGCGCCGGTGCGGGCGATGACGGTGGGGGAATTGCGCGACCATCTGCTGGCGCACGGGACGACGGCGGAGCGGCTGGCGGCGCTGGCGCCGGGGCTGACGCCGGAGATGGCGGCGGCGGTCTCCAAGCTGATGCGCAACCAGGACCTGATCGCGGTGGCGCGCAAGGTTTCGGTGGTGACGCGGTTCAACGACACCATCGGATTGCCGGGGCGGCTGTCGGTCAGGCTGCAGCCGAACCATCCGACCGACGACGCCAAGGGCATCGCGGCGTCCATCGTGGACGGGCTGCTCTATGGCAGCGGCGACGCGGTGATCGGGATCAATCCGGCGAGCGACAATGTGGCCTCGGTGACCAACCTGCTGGCGATGATCGATGCGCTGCGGCGGCGCTGGGAGATTCCGACCCAGTCCTGCGTGCTGGCGCATGTCACGACGACGCTGAAGGCGATGGAGGCGGGCGCGCCGGTCGATCTGGTGTTCCAGTCCGTCGCGGGGAGCGAGGCGGCGAACAAGAGCTTCGGCGTGGACCTCGCTTTGCTCGGCGAGGCGCGCGACGCGGCGTTGTCGCTCAAGCGCGGCGCCGTCGGCGACAACGTGATGTATTTCGAGACCGGCCAGGGCGCGGCGCTGTCGGCGGGCGCCCATCACGGCGTCGACCAGCAGACGATGGAGACCCGCGCCTATGCGGTGGCGCGGCATTTCAAGCCGTTGCTCGTCAACAGCGTGGTCGGGTTCATCGGGCCGGAATATCTGTTCGACGGGAAACAAATCACGCGCGCCGGGCTGGAGGATCATTTCTGCGGCAAGCTGCTCGGCCTGCCGATGGGCGTGGACGTCTGCTACACCAACCACGCCGACGCCGACCAGGACGACATGGACAATCTGCTGACCCTTCTGGCGGTGGCGGGCTGCACCTATGTGATGGGCGTTCCGGGGGCGGACGATGTGATGCTGTCCTACCAGAGCACCTCGTTCCACGACGCGCTCTATGTGCGCGAGGCGCTGAATTTGCGGCCCGCGCCGGAGTTCGAGGCGTGGCTGCTGAAGATGGGAATCATGGATACGGACGGGCGGATGCGGCCGCGGCTTGCCGGGAGCGCGGCGGCGCGGCTGCTCGACTTCGTGCCGTGAGCGGCGCGGACGAGTGGCATGCCCTGGCGGCCTTCACTCCGGCGCGGGTGGCGCTGGGGCGCGCGGGTTCGGCGCTGCCGACGCGGCGGGTGCTGGAATTCCAGCTCGCCCATGCGCGGGCCCGCGACGCGGTGAACGCGCCGTTCGACGCGGCGGCGCTGGCGGCCGAGCTGGACGCGATGTGCCTGACGACGAAGGCGGCGGACCGCGCGGCCTATCTCGCCAATCCCGATCTCGGACGCAGCTTGAGCGATGCGTCGCGCGTCGGGCTCGCGCGCGGCGCCTATGACGCGGCGCTGATCGTCGCCGACGGGCTGTCCGCGACCGCCATCCGGGCGCATGGCGCGGCCCTGGCGCGGGCGATCCGCGCGAGCCTGCCGGAGCTGGCCTGGGCGCCGGTGACCGTCGTGACGAACGGGCGCATCGCCGTCGGGGACGAGATCGCGCAGGCGCTGGGCGCGAGCCTGGCGGTGGTGGCGATCGGCGAGCGGCCGGGGCTGTCGGCGGCCGATTCGGTCGGGCTCTACCTGACCTGGCGGCCGCGCCCGGGCGTCACCAGGGACGCCGACCGCAACTGCATCTCCAACGTACGGCCGGACGGATTGCCGCTCGACGAAGCGGCGCACCGGCTGGCCTGGCTGGCGCGGCAGGCGCGCCGGCTGGGCGCCTCCGGCGTCGGCCTGAAGGAAGACGCGCCGGAGCGGCTGACTGACGAAAGCGCGCGGGCCTGATAGGATTCGCGGGGCGGCAATCGAAGGGAAATCAGATGGCGTGGCTCTCGAAATACCAACCGCAACTGCTCAGCATCCTGCGCATCGTGGCGGGGCTCCTGTTCCTCGAACACGGCATGCAGAAGATCCTGAACTTCCCGCCGATGCCGGCGGCGATGGCGGCGGGCGCCGCCAAGGCCATGCCGATCATCGTGGTGGCCGGGATCATCGAGCTGGTCGGCGGCGCGCTGATCACGATCGGGCTGTTCACGCGGCTCGCGGCCTTCATCTGCGCCGGCCAGATGGCGGTGGCCTATTGGATGGTGCATTTCGCGCGCGGCGGATTCTTTCCGGCGAACAACCAGGGCGACGCGGCGATCCTGTTCTGCTTCGCGTTCCTCTATATCGCGGCGGCGGGACCGGGTCCGTGGGCGCTCAGCCGGTCCGAGAAGCTCTGATCGAACGCGGGTCGTCTTAAGCCCGAACGGCGACCAGCCAGCAGGCGGCGGGCGGGGAGACGCCTTGCGGGGTTTCATGTTTCGCCATCGCGGCGGTGACGGCCTCGGCGATCCTGGCGCGCGTCGCGTCGTCCAGGCCGCTCGCGGCGCGCGACAGGGGGCCGATGTTGAGCGAGAACTGAGCCGCGTCCGCCGCGGTTTGCGCGACGTGCATCGCGGTGTCGAGCTTCTTCGTCTCGACCGCTTTGAAGCCGGCCGTCTCCAGGATGGATTTCACGCGAGCCGGATCGGCGAAGGCGAAGGGGCCGGGCGCGAGCGGGTCGGGCGGCGGCTGTTCGGGAAGGAAGGGGCGCGCGGCGGCGAAGGGCGCGGAGGCCCACGCATTCTCCGGCATGGTGCGCCAGCACACGAAGGCGAGCCGGCCGCCGGGCTTCAGGCTTTTGCGGATGTTCGCGAAGGCCGACGGCGGATCGGCGAAGAACATCACGCCGAAGCGCGAGGCGACCGCGTCGAACTCCGGCGCGAAGGGATGGACCGCGGCATCGGCTTCGATGAACTCCGCCGCCGAGCCCTGCGCGGCGGCGCGCGCACGGGCCACGTCCAGCATGGGTTTGGATATATCGACGCCCAGGACTCGGCCGGCACCGCCGACGGCCTTGGCGTATTCCAGCGTCGTTCCGCCCGAGCCGCAGCCGATATCGAGAATGTGCTCGCCCGGTTTCGCGGCGACGAAGGGGACCAGCGCCGCGGTGATGGACGCCATGGTGCGGTCCATCGTGTCCTGCGCCTGCGCCCAGCGCTGGCCGGCGAGCCCGTTCCAATATTCGATCTGGTCGGCGTTGGCGCTCATGTCAGTGTTGCTCCGGCGCGGCGGCGATCAGGCGCATCACAACGATGCCCGCGATCATTCGGCGGCAAGATGCAGCTCGATGCCGGCGTGAGCCTTCAAGGCCCAGATAACGGAAAGAAGATTGTTGGAACTCGGATTACCCTTTGGGCCGAACATGCGCATAAGGCTCTTTGGCGGAATGCCCACCTTCTTGCTCAGCTTCTCGAATCCGATTTTGGCGTTGATATAGTCGCGCAGCATCTCGCGACCGATGGACGGCTCGCCGTTCAGCAACGCATCTATGCCTTCGCGGAGCATGGCGACCGCAAATCCCGGGTCGCGCTCGAGGCGAGCCAACACCGTGTCCTTGAAGGCAACCGTCAACGGCATGCCATGTCCCTCAACGTTTCCGGCTTTTGTAGTCGGCCCATCTTTCCTTCGCCGACGCGATATCGCTGTCCTGCCGCCTCTTCGTTCCGCCGCCGAGCAGAACGACGATCGTTTGTCCGTCGTGACCGAAATAAACCCGATAGCCGGGGCCGAAATCCATCTTCAACTCGCTCACGCCGTCCCCGACGAATTTAACGTTCGAGGTGTTGCCTCGCGCCAATCGCAACAGGGACCTTTCGATCCGCACTGCCGCAACTCCGTCGAGCGCGTCGAACCAAGCTGTGAACGGATTGCGCCCTCGCTCGTCCTTGTACTGCCGCACGTCATACATCGATTGGTACCAAATATGTTACCAAAAGACAAGCCTACTTCGTCTCCGCCTTCCGCTTGCGCATCGCCAGGGTTCGCAGCCGGAGCGCGTTGAGCTTGATGAAGCCGGTGGCGTCGCGCTGGTCGTAGGCGCCCTGGTCATCCTCGAAGGTCACCAGATCCTGCGCATAGAGCGAAGTGGGCGACGACCGGCCGATCACCATCGTGTTGCCCTTGTAGAGCTTGAGCCGCACCGTGCCGGTGACGAAATGCTGGCTCTTGTCGATCAGGGCCTGGAGCATCTCGCGCTCCGGCGTGAACCAGAAGCCGTTGTAGATCAGCTCGGCATAGCGCGGCATCAGGTCGTCCTTCAGATGCGCGGCGCCGCGGTCGAGCGTGATCGATTCCATCGCGCGATGGGCGGCGAGCAGGATGGTGCCGCCCGGCGTCTCGTAGATGCCGCGCGACTTCATGCCGACGAAGCGGTTCTCCACCAGGTCGAGCCGGCCGATGCCGTTGGCCTTGCCGAGTTCATTGAGCCTGGCAAGAAGCGTGGCGGGCGACAGCGCCTGGCCATCGACCGAGACCGCGTCGCCGTTCTCGAATCCGATCTCGACCACCGTCGCCTTGTCGGGCGCCTCTTCGGGGGAAATGGTACGCTGATAGACGATGCTGTCGGCCTCGACCGAGGGGTCTTCCAGGACCTTTCCCTCCGAGGAGGAGTGCAACAGGTTGGCGTCGACGCTGAACGGTGCCTCGCCACGCTTGTCCTTGGCGATCGGGATCTGATGCTTCTCGGCGAATTCGAGCAGCCTGGTGCGGCTGGTGAGATCCCATTCGCGCCACGGCGCGATGATCTTGATGTCGGGCTTGAGCGCATAATAGCTGAGCTCGTAGCGCACCTGGTCGTTGCCCTTGCCGGTCGAGCCGTGGCTGACCGCGTCGGCGCCGACCTTCTCGGCGATCTCGATCTGCTTCTTGGCGATCAAGGGCCGCGCGATGGAGGTGCCGAGTAGATAGACGCCCTCGTATTGCGCATTGGCGCGGAACATCGGGAAGACATAGTCGCGCACGAACTCCTCGCGCACGTCCTCGATGTAGATGTTCTCCGGCTTGATGCCGAGCAAGAGCGCCTTCTCGCGCGCCGGACCGAGTTCCTCGCCCTGCCCCAGATCGGCGGTGAAGGTGACGACCTCCGCGCCGTATTCGGTCTGCAGCCATTTGAGGATGACCGAGGTATCGAGGCCGCCCGAATAGGCCAGCACGACTTTCTTCACGCCCTTTTGCGCCATGACTTGTCTCGCAGAATCAATGGTTTAGTCGTTTCCGGCCCACGCCCGACCGAACGGTGTGGACCGCACGCCGGTTAGATAGCCGGCCCGCGCGGTCGTCAAGCGGCGCGGTATGCGTTCGCGGCGCGATGGCAATGCGCCATCGCGGAAACGACTTGCGCTATGGATGGCGGCGGGCGACGCGGAGCGGTCATGGATTTCTGGTTCGAATTCGCGAGCAGCTATTCCTATCCCGCGGCGATGCGGGTCGAGCGGCTCGCCAAGGCGGCGGGCGTGACGCTGCGCTGGCGGCCGTTCCTGCTGGGGCCGATCTTTTCCTCGCAGGGGTGGAACGACTCGCCGTTCAACCTCTATCCCGTGAAGGGCAGCTACATGTGGCGCGACCTGGAGCGCATCTGTGCGCGCGAAGGCTTGCCGCTGACGCTCCCGCCGCTGCGCTTTCCGCAGAACGGTCTCAAGGCGGCGCGCATCGCGCTGGCGGCCGAAGGCGAAGGCTGGATGCCGGATTTCGCGCGCGCGGTCTATTCGGCGAATTTCGCCGAGCGGAAGGACATCGCCGATGACGGCGTGCTGGCCGAGATCCTGACGCGGGTCGGCGCCGACCCGGCGGCCACACTGGCTGCCGCGAACACGCCCGAGAACAAGGCCAAGCTGAGGGCGCAAAACGAGGACGCCATCGCGCGCGGGGTGTTCGGCGCGCCGAGTTTCGTTGTGGGCGACGAACTGTTCTGGGGGAACGACCGGCTGGAAGAAGCTATCGCGTGGGCGGCGCGAACATGAGATTCACGCGGAGACGCGAAGGCCGCGGAGTTTCGCCCCCTACTCCGCGTTCTCCGCGTCTCCGCGTGAATCATTGTCGATTTCGCGAAGGATGAAATCGGCGCGCGCGTCGACAGCGGCCTTCGGCACTTCGACGATGCGGTAGCCGTGGCGGCGATAGGCGGTGCGGCAATTCTCGAAAGTCTCGATCGCATGGGCGAAGCTGTGCTTGCGCAGGTCGTCATGGACGTAGATCGCTTCCCAGGGCGGAAAAAGGAAGACACGCGGGTTGTAGCGGCACTCCTCAATCGTCCTGGACAGCGCCGGCGGATCGCCTTCGCCCGGTACGTTGCCGTAGCCGGAAAGCTCCGGAATGGCGCGGTCGAAGAAGATGGGCGCCGCGGTCTCGGCGAAGGCGCGGTAGTCGCGCAGGCCCTGCTCCAGCATCAGATCGCGGTAGCGGGCGCGGTCGCCGTCATGGGTGGCGTTGCCGCCGCTGCGCGCCTGCTCCTTCAGGATGCGGCGCGCCGCTTCGTCGACGCAGACATGGCCGCGCGCCCGCAGCGCTTCGAGCAGCGTGGTCTTTCCGGCGCCGGGACCGCCGGAGAGGATGTGGAAATTGTTTCGCAGCATGAGGCCTCGTCGCGCGCGGACGCGACGGCGCGGCCGCGCGGCGGATGGATGGATTTTCGGGGAGATGCGCAAGGGTGCCCGCGCCGCGCCCAGGCGTCAAGCCGATCTTGATCCGCCTCAACGACAGCGCGCCCGGCGCGGGCAGGATGCGCGCAAGGAAGGTGCGCCATGGCCGGGATCGTCTTTCATTCGATGGAGGGAAGCTCCTATCTATGGAGCGTCATGCAGATCGCCGACGAAAAAGGCGTGCCCTATGAGCTCAAGGTCCCGACGCTCCATTCGCCGGAACACTTCAAGCTGCATCCCTTCGGCAAGATGCCGGTGTTGCAGCATGGCGAGGTCATTCTCTACGAGTCGCTGGCGATCGCGCATTACATCGACAAGGCGTTCGACGGCCCTCCCCTGCAACCGCGCGACGCGCTTGGACAAGCGCAGGTGTTGCGCTGGATCAGCATCGTGAATTCCTACGTATTTCCGGTCATGAACCGCTTCTTCAAGGAGCGGATCGTGCGTCCCGCCTGGGGTTTCGAGACGGATCAGGCGTTCGTCGATACGGCGAAGGCGCCGCTCGAATTGCAGGTGCGGCTGATCGACGAGGCGGCAGGCGCGGAAGGCTTCTTGGTCGGCAACCGGCTGACCATCGCGGACTGTTTCCTCTTTCCCAACCTGCTGTTCTTCTCGCTCACCACGGAAGGCGCGGCGCTGCTCGCGCAGTACAAGGGCGCCACGGATTGGCTGGCGCGGATGCGGGCGCGGCCGAGCTATCCCGGCAGCATCATGCAACGCAGCTTCGGCGAGACGGCGAAATTGGCGGAAGGACTCCGCCAGATGCCGCTGCCGGTGCACACTTCACGCTAACGCCCGAGATGTCGGGCGCGCGGCGTCAGGCTTGTCCGCGCGGCGCCGCAATCCGGCGCATGACGATCGGAGCGATCAGGGCGAGGGCGGCGGTGGCCAGCCAGAGCCAGTAGCCGGCATGATAATGGCAAATCGGGACCGACCCGGTGTCGTCCTGCCATGCGGTCCACCACCAGGCAGTGGCGGCCAGGCCGCCGGCCAGCACGCCGAGCCAGATCGGCGGCCGCTTACCGAAGGCCAGCGCGAGGCCGACGCCCAGGATGAATCCGTTGGCGAGCCAGGCCGGCATGAGCACGAGCAATCCCAACCAGCCGAACAGCAGCACAAACCAGCCGCCGACATGGTCGTAGCCCGGCCTGCAGGTGCTGAAGACCGGCAGGATCAGGGAGAGGAGCCACAGCGCGAGGATGAGAAATCCTGTCAGCCGCCGCGGGTCGCCGAGCCGATCGCCCATCGCGCTAGGACGGCATCCGCGCCAGTTCGGCGGATCGCATCCGCGCCATCTTTTCTTCGGCGAGGCGTTCGCTGGCGCGCTGTTTCACGCTTTCGCTCTTGAGCTGGCCGCAGGCGGCCATGATGTCGCGGCCGCGCGGAGTGCGGACGGGGCTCGCATAACCGGCGCGGTTCACGATCTCGGCGAAGCTCTCGATCTGGCTCCAATCCGAGCACGCATAGGGCGCGCCGGGCCACGGATTGAACGGGATCAGGTTGATCTTGGCCGGAATGCCCTTGATGAGCTTCACCAGCTCGCGCGCCTCGGCCAGGCTGTCGTTCACGCCTTTCAGCATCACATACTCGAAGGTGATGCGCCGCGCGTTCGAGACGCCGGGATAGGTACGGCATGCCTCCAGCAATTCCTTCAGCGGATATTTCTTGTTGATCGGCACGATGATGTCGCGGATGTCGTCGCGCACGGCGTGCAGCGATATCGCCAGCGAGGAGCCGATCTCGGCGCCGGCGCGCGGGATCATCGGCACCACGCCGGCGGTGGACAGAGTCACGCGCCGCTTCGACAACGCCAGCGCGTCGCCGTCCGCCACGATGGCGAGCGCGGCTTTCACATTGTCGAAATTGTAGAGCGGCTCGCCCATGCCCATCATCACCACATTGGTGACGCGGCGCTCTTCCTTGGTGGAGGGCCAGTCGGCCAGCGAGTCCTTGGCGACCATCACCTGGCCGACGATCTCGGCGGGGGTGAGGTTGCGCACCAGCTTCTGCGTGCCGGTGTGGCAGAAGCGGCAGTTCAACGTGCAGCCGACCTGGGAGGAAACGCAGAGCGTGCCCCGGCCCGGCTCCGGGATGAACACGGTCTCGAACTCGATGCCGGGGCCGGTGCGCAGGAGCCATTTGCGCGTGCCGTCGTTCGAAATCTGCTCGGTGACGATCTCGGGCCGGGCGAGCGTGAAGCTGTCGGTCAGGGTGACGCGGACATCCCTGGCGAGGTTGGACATGGCCGCGAAATCCTTCGCGCCATGGACATAGATCCAGTTCCACACCTGGCGGGCGCGCATCGGCGCGGCCTTCTCGGGAAGACCGGCGTCGCGCAGCGCGGTCTGCAGCGCGTCGGGGGAAAGGCCGATGAGGGTGGAGGCGGTCATTTCGTTCACTTGTCATTCCCGGCCGAGCGTCGCGCAAGCGACGCGAGGGGGTCCGTTGCGGCAGCGTACGGACGAACCCGACGCCTGGCTCGCCCGTACGCTGTCGCTACGGGCTCCCTCGGCCCGCCATTACATGGCGGGCCTCGGCGGGGATGACAAGTGTGCTTACAGCCCGCAGGCCCTGTGGATCCGGTCCAGGGCGTCGCCGAGGCCGGCCAGGGAATAGGTGTCCGTGGTCAGCGTGCCGCGCTTGGACGTGCCGGTGACGACCAGCGACTGACCGTTGCGCATCGCCTCGACCAGCTTGACCTCGTCGGTCCGCTTCCTGATCCAGGCCGCGCCGGCGCCGCCGTCGTTCTGGGTGAAGAACTCGAAACTGGCGCCGCCGACCTGGGCGGTGACGGTGCTGCCGTCCTTGTACTGGTAGCCGGGAACCGCCTCGGGCTCGGACTTGGTCTTGCGCGCGGGCCAGTCGGTGATCAGAAAGTAGATCGGATCGCGCTTGATCTTGCGCGGCGTGCTCGCCGTGGGCTTGGACATTGCGTAGCAGGTCTTGTCCGCCCCGGTGCCGGTGCTGAACGCCGACCAGTCCCTCGACACGCCGAGGAGAAGCGCGTCGTCCGCCGCGGCCGGACCGGCGGCGAGGACGGCGGCGCCGATAAGGGCGGCAAGAAGAGACGGCCGAATCATGCAGGTTTGCTCCGAAAGCCTGAGCCCCTTATGGCAGCGGATTCAGGCACTTCTGTGGTGGCGTTGAATTTCGGAGGCGAGAATAGGGATGTGGGCGGCGCAGGTCCACGGCAATCGTCAGAGGCCCCCGATCGCCTCCTCCACGTCCCGGAGCCGGTCCTTGCCGAAGAACATCTCGTCGCCGACGAAGAAGGTCGGGATGCCGAAGACGCCGCGGGCGACGGCGGCCTCGGTGTTGGCGATCAGCCCGGCCTTCACCGCGGGCGCCTGGGCGCGCTCGTACAGCGCCGGGTCGAGGCCGGAGGCGGCCAGCGCCGCCTTCGCGACCTCGGGATCGTCCATCTTCTTGGGCGCGATCCACATGTTATGGAACACGGTATCCATGTAGCGCGGCAGGTAACCTTCGTTCTGCGCCGCCACCGCCATGCGCATCAGGTTCAGCGTGTTGATGGGGAAGAAAGGATTGAACGTGAAGTCGTCGATGTGGTGGCGGCGGATGAAGCGCTGGGTCTCGAGCTGTTCGTAGGCCATCTTGTTCTTGATGTGGCCGAACGCCTGCATCGGCGACTGGTTGCCCGTCGCCTTGAAGATACCGCCGAGCAGCACGGGAACGACTTCGAATTTCGCGCCGGTGCGCTGTTCGATTCCGGGAATGACCCGGTTGGCGAAGAAGGCGTTGGGGCTGCCGAAATCGAACAGGAATTCCACTTGCTCCGTCTTTGGGGGCATCACCAGCTCTCCTTGTAGGGCCGCACGTCGAGTTCGAAGGTCCAGGCGTCGCGCTTCTGCGTGTGCAGGTACCAATAGGCGTCGGCGATCGATTCGGGGTTCATGAGCTGGTCCGGTTCGATGGCGGCGACCGCCGCGTCGCCGCCGCGGGCGCGGATGCGCTCCTTGACGAAGGCGGTGTCGACGCCGGCGTCGATGATGAGATGGGCGACGTGGATGTTCTGCGGCCCGAGCTCGCGCGCCATGCTCTGCGCCACGGCGCGCAGGCCGAACTTGGCCGAGGCGAAGGCGGCATAGCCCTTGCCGCCGCGCAGGCTCGCGGTTGCGCCGGTGAACAGGATCGTGCCCCTGCCCCGCGCCAGCATCAGGCGGGCGGCCTCGCGCCCGGTGAGGAAGCCGCCGTAACAGGCCATCTCCCACACCTTGCGGAAGACCCGTTCGGTGGTCTCCAGGATCGGGAAGTTGACGTTGGCGCCGGGGTTGAAGACGCAGACGTCCAGCGGGGCGTGCGCGTCGGCCTCGGCGAGGAAGGCGGCGACGTCTTCCTCCTTGCGGGCGTCCAGCGCGCGGGCCTCGCAATGGCCGCCGCCGGATTCGATGTCGGCCTTGAGCTGGGCGAGCTTGTCGGCGGTGCGGCGGCCGGCGAAGACCGTGTAGCCTTCGCGCGCGAATTTCCGCGCGATGGCGGAGCCGATGTAGTCGCCGGCGCCGATCACGGCGGCGGTGGCGTTGCGGAGCGTCATGAGGAACCCTCGGGAATTACATGATGGGTATAATATAACCGCCGCGCGCTGTCATGGCCCGTGACAGGTCCTTCGGATCAGAACCCCTTCGGCACCCGGTCGAAATGCGGATCGGTCATCTCATAGGCGTAGCTCGCGGCCAGCACGCCGGCGTCGTCGAACATGCGGCCGACGATCTGCAGGCCGACCGGCAGGCCGTCGCGCGTGAAGCCGCAGGGCACGCTGGCGGCGGGCTGTTGGGTCAGGTTGAACGGCACGGTGAAGGGCGTCCATGCCATCCAGGCATTGCCGTCGTCGTCGAGCGGCGTGAGCTTGCCGACGTCGAAGGCGGTGGTGGCGAGCTGCGGCGTCAGCAGGAAGTCGTATGTCTCCATGAATTGGCGCATCGCGCTGCCATAGGCGCCGCGCGCCAGCGCCGCGTTCATGTAGTCCTTCTTGGAGATCGCGATGCCCTCTTCCGCCATGCGGCGCAGGCCAGGATCGAGCCTGGCCATCTGCTCCGGCGTGTAGTCGCCGAGCAGGCTGGCGGCGCCGGACCACCACAGGGTGCGGAAGGTCAGGGCCGGATCGCCGCCGGGCGGATCGACCTGTTCGACATGGGCGCCGAGCCGTTCGAAGCGCTTGGCGGCGGCGGCCACCAGCGTCTCGATCTCGGGCAGGACGCGGGCGGCAAAGCCCATGCGCGGGCTGAAGGCGATGCGCTTGCCGGCGAGCGGGGCTTCGATCTCGGCGGCGTAGTCGGTCGGGAAATACGGCAGCGAATACCAGTCGCGGGCGTCGGGCCGCGCGATCGCGTTCATCAGCATGGCGCTGTCGAGCACGGTGCGGCTCATCGGGCCGACATGGGCGAGCGTGCCGAAGGGCGACAGCGGATAGGCCGGCACGCGGCCGAAGCTGGGCTTGAGGCCATAGGTGTTGGTGAAGCTCGCCGGGATGCGGATCGAGCCGCCGCCGTCGGTGCCGAGCGCCAGCGGGCAGAACCGCGCCGCCAGCGCGGCGCTGGAACCGCCGGAAGAACCGCCCGGCGTCTTCGCCTTGTTCCACGGATTGCGCGTGACGCCGGTGAGCGGGCTGTCGGTCGAGCCCTTCCAGCCGAATTCCGGCGTGGTGGTCTTGCCGATCAAGACGGCGCCCGCCTCGCGCAGGCGCGCGACGGTCGGGGCGTCGGTGTCGATATAGGCGTGGGGATCGACGGTGAGCGAGCCGCGCCGCGTCGGCCAGTCCTTGGTCACCAGCAAATCCTTCACCGCGACGGGGACGCCATCGAGCGGCGACAGCGGCTCGCCGGCCAGCCAGCGCGCCTCGGAGGCTTCGGCCATCGTCTGGCTGGCGTGCGGATCGAGGTGGCAGAAGGCGTTGATCTCGGCGTCGAGCGCCTCGATGCGGGTGAGGCAGGCGTCCGCGACCTCGACCGGCGACAATTCCCGCGCCGCGAACAATGCGGACATTTCCGAGGCGGTGAGTTCGTGGGGTTCCTTGGACATGGCGATCACTCGGCTTTCCAAAACAAGACTGTCATGGCCCGCCAATGCGGGCCACCCAGTTGACGCTTCCCCGTCGGGAATTTCCTTGCGTCACCTGGGTCGCCCGCATTCGCGGGCGATGACACAAGGGCTAATTCACCTTCGTCAACGCGGCTTCGCTGCCCTTGTCCAACAATCGCAGCTTGCCGCCGTCATTGTCGAATATCGTGACGGAGCAGTTCTCCGGCGAGAAGACCACGACGCGGTCGTCGGCCTGCGCCGAGCCCATCAGCACGTTGATCGCGACATAGTGCGAGAACACCACCGCGTCTTCCCGGAGCGACGCCACCGCCGCGACGCAGGCCTCGCGCCATTGCGCGAGGTCGGGCGGCACGTCGCGCCACGAGCCGGCCATCAGCCCGCGCAGCCAGGCGACGCGCTCTTCGAGGCTCATGCCCTTCGGGGACGGTATCTCGGCGACGGCGTGTTCGATGACGGGCGTCCGGCCCCACGCCCGCGCCAGCGGGACGGCCGTCTCCTGGGTGCGGCGGAGCGGACTGGAGAGGATGAGGCGCGGGCCGATGCTCTTGAGCCGGCCGGCGACCGCTTCGGCCTGGCCGCGGCCGAGATCGTCGAGGCCGGGGTCCATGTCCTCCCCGAAACCGGCGGCGGCGCGACCGTGGCGGACCATGTAGATGCGGGGCATGGGAGATTCCGAGGTTCGAAGACGATCGAGACTACAGCAGCTAGGCCTTCAGCGCGTCCCACATGGCGAAGGCCATGCCGATGCCGCGCATGTCGCCGGTGGTCGTGCCCGCCATGCGGTTCATCGCGTAGCCGATGCTCATCTTCGCATCCATGTCGATGACGGCGATCGAGCCGCCATAGCCGCCCCAGAACATCGCATTGGGATTGGGCAGCGGCATCAATCCGCCGGGAAGACCGAAGCCCAGGCCGAACTTCGCCGGCACGCCCATGATCAGATCGGTGCCCTCGATCTGCGGCTCGAGCGCCTTGCGGACGCCTTCTTTGGACAGGAATCGGCGACCCTGGGCGACGCCGTCATTGGCCAGGATGGCATGGATCTGGGCGATGGAGCGGGCATTGCCGGTGCCGCCGGCCGCCGGGATTTCCGCGCCGCGCCAGGCCCGCTTCGTGGTCTCCGACACGTCGATGCCGGGATTGGTCGCCAAATTGGCCATGAGTTCGCTCATCGCCGGCCCGTCCGCCACCGCATCGCCCTGCGGCGGCGCCAGCAGTTCGGCGACGCGGTCGTCTTCGGACGCGGCAAGGCCGATGTGGAAATCGGCACCCAGCGGCGTCGCGATCTCCTCGCGGAACACCGTGCCCACCGACTTTCCCGTGATGCGGCGGATGATTTCGCCGACGAGATAGCCCTGCGTCAGGGCGTGATAGCCGGGCGCGGTGCCGGGCTTCCAGAACGGCGCCTGGGCGGCGAGCAGCGCGGTCACCTTCCGCCAATCGTAGAGATCCTCCTTGGCGATCTTCTCCTTCCAGCCGGAAAGGCCGGCGGAATGGCTCATCAGATGGCTGACCTTGATGTCGGCCTTGCCGTTGGCGGCGAATTCCGGCCAGTAGCGCGCGACCGGCGCGTCGAAATCGAGCAGGCCGCGGTCGGCGAGCAGGAGCGCGGTCAGCGCCGTCATCGTCTTGGTGGTCGAATAGACGTTGACGATGGTGTCCTTCTCCCAGCGCCGCGTCTTCGCCGGATCGGCATGGCCGCCCCACAGATCGACCACGGTCTCGCCGTCCACGGTGGCTGAGAACGAGGCGCCGATGTCGGCGCCGCTGGCGATGTTCTCTTCGAACAATTTCTTCACCGCCGCGTATTTGTCGTGGGCGAAGCCGTGGACTTCGGGCATGAGCGCTTCCTCGTTCCTCACATTGTCATCCGCCGCGAATGCGGCGGACCCAGTTGACGATTGCACCGGCGGCGCAGGTGTCACCTGGGTGGCCCGCATTCGCGGGCCATGACAATCTTTTTTGTTGACGGCACTTCATGAAAACCTGAACAAATTCGTGACCTCTCCCGGCGCCACCGTGCCCGGCTTGCCGAGAACTTCGTCGCGCATCATCCGATCCAGCGTCGCATCGTCGTCCGGCGTGTGGGCGAGGAAGCGGCCGCCGTTTTCGAGCCGCCCGACCACGATGCCGAAGCGCTTGCCGCGACGGTCGAGCACGACCGTATAGGTTTCGACGGTGGCCGCGCCCTGCGGCGCCTCGACGACGGCGGGATGCGCCATGGCGTCGATGTCCTTCTGGTAGGTCTTGGGATCCTCGCGTTGCCATTTTCCGCGGGTCGGATTTGTCGAATAGATGCCGGCCGAATGCTTGGTCACGTACCAGCCATTGCCGGTCGTGAGGCCGAATTTTCTCGGCGCTTGGCGCAGCCTGTCCGCCATCTGCACGATCGAGTGCATCACGTAATTGTTGCCCGGGCCGCCGAAATAGGGAAGCCCGCCGGTGATGGTGAGGCCGCGCGGATCGTCGGTCGCGATGCCGAGTTCGAGGCAGCCGATCTCCACCGCGCTCGGGAAGCAGGAATAGAGGTCGATGAAGGACACGTCGCCGACATCGAGGTCCGCCATCGCGAAGGCCTTCTTGCCGACGGCGCGGATCGCTGGCGAGGAATGGAAGTTCACCCGCTCGGAGACGTTCCAGATGTCGGCGGCATCGGCGCAACCGTGCAGAAAGACCCATTTCGATTCCGGGATGCCGAGTTCGCGCGCCTTGGCGACGGAGGTCATCACCACCGCGGCGGCCATGTCGACCTCGATCACGGCGTTCAGGTATTTGGTGTAGGGAAAGCCGACGAAGCGGTTCTTGTCCGTCGGCGTCGAAATCTCTTCCGCCGAACGGTAGGTCGGAAACCAGGAATAGGGATTCTCCGCCGCGACCCTGGTGAAGGGCGAGAAGAATTCGCCGAGCCATTTCAGGTGCTCGGCCGGCGAGCGGCGCTTCATGCCGCGCAGGCCGTTCTCGAACAAGGGATAGACGTTGACCGGAAAGGCGAGGCCGTGGCGGCGTTCGTAGTCCGTCGTGCCGGGGCGCATGTCGCCGATCTCTTCGGGGTCGGAGCCGGGATCGGCGTCGGGGCCGGTCGTCCAGCCGAGATCGACGCCCTGCTTCATCGCGCCGAGCAGCGAGGCGATGTATTCGGCGCCGGCGAGTAGCGCCACGTCGCAGATGCCGTTCGCGATCTCCTCCGCCGTGCGGTTGACCAGCCATTGCGGCGTGTTGCCCCCCGTCGCGGTGTAGAAGGCACGGCGCGGCGCGGCGCCGATGCGGTTCGCCAGGCTGAGCGGCGGATTGCGGAACATGCGTTTGGGCAGGCGGCCCTGGTCGCCCGGCGAATCCGCGGTGAAGCGCACGACGGCGACGGTATCGATCGCGGAAGCGAGATTCTTGGCGCCGGTGTCGGCGAGCGCGTCGGCCGAAACCTTCGCCAGCATCTCGACGGGACCGAGGCTGGCGCGGATGTCGCTCTTCGCCGTGCGCTGGGTGAACTGCGCGCCGCCGACGAGGATCGGCGTGCGCGGGTCGATGTCGGTCATGGGGCCTGCCTAATGTCGCTGGCGCGATGACAGCACGCAGGACGGCGGATTTCAAAGCGGCGGATTACGTTGGGGAAGCGCTATTCGCTCGCCAGCGCCTTCAGCAGCTTCTTGTCGAATACCCGGAGCACGGCCGCGAGGTCGTGGCCGCGCTTGAGGATGTGCCCGGTCGCGGCGATCACCGCGTACAGGCCCTGCTTGTCGCGCAGCTTGGGCCGCTTCTCCACCCGGAACAGCGGCATCTCCGACGCGCGCCGGTAGATCGAGAACACCGCGGCCTCGTCGCGGAAATCGATCGCGTAGTCGCGCCATTCGCCGGCCGCCACCATGCGGCCGTACAGCGTCAGGATGCGATTGAGTTCGGCGCGGTCGAACCGCACCTGCGCGACGACGCCGGAGGCAGCCGACCTGCCCTGCCCGCCCTGGTAACTCGTCCGTGCGGCCGGCGCGTGGCCTGCACGGACGAACGCTATGGGTTCTTCCGCCATCGGAAGGAAGTGTGGTCCCGTCACGCGATTGTCGCAAGGGCGAAAATCAGCGTTTGACCGCCAGCATCACGCCGTCGCCGACGGTGGCGAGCGCCATGTCGACCCGGTCGTCCGCCTGGATCTTGGCGTTCAGGGCGCGCAGCGCGCTCGGCATGACGGAGGCGTCCGATGCGTCGGCGACGGTGCCGAACAGCAGCGCATTGTCGAGCGCGATCAGCCCGCCCGGCCGCACCAGCTTGAGGGCACGCTCGTAATAGGCGTCATAGGCCGGCTTGTCGGCGTCGATGAAGACGAAATCGAACGGGCCCTCGCCCTTGGCGATCATCGCGTCCATCGCCGGGACCGCGGGGCCGAGCCGCAGGTCGATCCTGGTATCGACGCCGGCCTCCTTCCAATAGCCGCGCGCCAGATCGGTGAACTCCTTGCTGACATCGAGCGCCACGACCTTGCCGTCCTTGGGCAGCGCCAGCGCCACGCTGAGCGCGCTGTAGCCAGTGAACACGCCGATCTCCAGATAGTGTTTGGCGCCGGTGAGCTTGGCGAGGACCTGGAGGAAGGCGCCCTGCTCCGGCGCGATCTGCATGATGGCGGCGGGATGCTTCTGGGTCTCCTCGCGGCAGCGGATCTGCGCCGGGGTCTCGCGCGCGCCGACCTCGCTCAGATAGGCGATCACCGCGTCCGTCGCCTGAACGAAATTTCCCATGGCGCCCGCCCATCCTGGATTGTCCGGCGCCGAGCCTATGCAGACCGTGCCGCCGGCGCCAGCCTGCGGCTCAGGCGTTGAGGTTGCGGATGTTCGCGTCCATCTGGCCGAACAACCCGCCGACGGCGCCGGTCAGCGTGGTGATCGCGGTGCCGACCGGCAGCACGATCAGCGCCGCGTCGCCCAGGATGTTCGCGGCCGCGATGCCGATGAGCCCGCTTGTGCCGCCCGCGATGGCGCCACCGAGCGCGCCCCTTGCGTAGCCGCGCGCATAGTCGCGGCCATAGAACAGGCCGGCCAAGCCGGCGATCATCATGGCGGCGAATTCCGACACGTTGGCGCGCACCCAGGGAATGTAGTGCGCGACGACCACCATCGTCACCTGCAGCGCGATGCCGGTGATCGCCGCGCGCTGCACAAGCTTGCCGTCGAACACACAAGCTCCGCCCTTGGATTGCACTTCGACTCTAGGCCGCAATCGTGGCGGATCAACGGCGCGTTTACGCCGCGGCGGCGCGGGTTCCCATCATGGCGCGCGCGATGACACCGCCAACCGCGCCGGCGACGGCCGAACTCAGCGTGCCGAAGACCAGGATTGCGGGCTGCGTATCGCCGAGAGCGACGGATACGGCGATGCCGAGCAAGGCGCCGACGCCGCCCGCGACCGCGCCGGCCAGCGCCGCGCCGCCATAACCGTCCATGCCGCGGCCGCATAGAAGTCCGGCGAAGGCCGCGATGCCCATGCCGCCCAGCAGGAACGCGTTGTCGGCGGCGAACGGATCGAAATGACCGGCGATCACCATGGTGAGTTGCAGGCCCGTGCCGATGGCCGTCGCGGTCGAAAGCATTTTCGTATCGAACATTGTTTCCTCCCCTGTTCGATTATCTTTTTTAAACCTTGTCATGCCCGCGCGGGCGGGCATCCAGGCACTCCAGGATATCTCATTTGCGGCCCGCATCCATGGCCGATATCGCCAGCCGCGAGGCGTGGTCGCCAGGCATCGCCGCCGGGCGGCCGAAGGCGGCCTCAACGGACCGTGTAGCCGGTGACCGAAGTTTAAGTGCCGCGCAACTTGCGGGCCGGGGGACATTTCTCTAAGCAAACCCTCGATTTCCGCACCCCGGGCGCCATGATCGAGATCGAGGGACTGACCAAGCGTTTCGGCGCCCATACCGCCGTCGCCGGCCTGTCTTTGCGGGTCGCCAAGGGCGAGGTCCTGGGCTTCCTGGGGCCGAACGGCGCCGGCAAGTCCACCACCATGAAGATGATCACCGGCTTTCTCGCGCCGGATGCCGGCCGCGCCGTGGTCTGCGGCCACGATTTGGAAACCGACGCCCTCGCCGCCCAGGCCTCCATCGGCTATCTGCCCGAGGGCGCTCCGGCCTATGGCGACATGACGGCCCGGCAGTTCCTGACCTTCATCGCCGAGATCCGCGGCTTCAAGGGCGCCGAGGGCAAGGCCAAGGTCGCCATCGCGGTCGCCAGGACCGAGCTCGAAGGCGTGCTCGACCAGCCGATCGAGACGCTGTCCAAGGGCTTCAAGCGCCGGGTCGGGCTGGCGCAGGCGATCCTGCACGATCCGCCGGTGCTGATCATGGACGAGCCGACCGACGGGCTCGACCCCAACCAGAAACATTCGGTGCGCACGCTGATCCGCGGCATGGCCAAGGAAAAGGCGATCATCGTCTCGACCCACCTGCTCGAAGAGGTCGAGGCGATCTGCACCCGCGCGGTGATCATCGACCGCGGCCGGATCGTCGCCGACGGCACGCCGGCCGAATTGCTGGCGCGCTCGCGCTACCACAACGCGGTGACGCTGACCCTGCCGGCGGCGCAGCGCGAGGCGGCGGTGGCGAAGCTCCAGGCGCTCGCCTCGGTGTCCGCGGTGGAGGCCGCCGCGCGCGACGACGGCATGGCGGAGATCACCGCCTTCCCGAAGATCGGCGCGCTCCCCATCGAGGACGTCAGCGCGCTCGCCGTGCGCGAGAATTGGGACGTGAAGGAATTATACGCCGAGGCGGGGCGCCTGGACGAAGTGTTCCGCGCCATCACCACGCATGACGCCAAGCGCCAGGCCGTCGCATGAACCAGGTCTGGCCGATCTTCAAGCGAGAATTCGCCGCCTATTTCGCGACGCCGCTGGCGTATGTCTTCATCGTGATCTTCCTGTTCGCGATGGGCACCTTCACCTTTTATGTCGGGCGTTTCTACGACAACAACATCGCCGACCTGTCGGTGTTCTTCGGCTATCATCCCTGGCTCTATCTTTTCCTGGTGCCGGCCATCGCCATGCGGCTGTGGGCGGAGGAGCGGCGCACCGGCACGATGGAGCTGCTGCTCACCCTGCCCGTGCCGCTGTGGGCGACGGTGGTCGGCAAATATCTCGCGGCCTGGGCGTTCATCGCGGTGGCGCTGGCGCTGACCTTCCCGATCTGGCTGACGGTCAATTATCTCGGCGATCCCGACAACGGCGTGATCGTCGCCTCCTACATCGGAAGCCTGTTGATGGCCGGCGGCTATCTCGCGATCGGCGCGGCGATCTCGGCGACCACGAGCAACCAGGTCATCGCCTTCGTGGTGACGGTGGTGGTCTGCTTCCTGTTCACCATCGCCGGCGCGCCTTTGGTGCTCGACTTCTTCCGCGGCTGGGCGCCGCTGGTGCTGGTCAACGCGGTCTCGTCGTTCAGCTTCCTCACCCATTTCACCGCGATCAGCCGCGGCGTCATCGACCTGCGCGATCTGGTGTTCTTCGTCACGCTGATCGCGCTGTTCCTGACCGCCAATGTCGTGGTCGTCGACCTGAAGAAGAGCGGTTGAGACGATGAAGCCGCTGTCCCGCCGGATCTATGCCGTCGCCGCGCTGGCGCTCGCCGTCGTGATCTTCGTGTGCGTCAACATCGCGGCCGACACCGCGATCACCACGGCGCGGCTCGACCTCACCCAGACCGGCCAGTTCACCCTGGCGCAGGGCACGCGCAACATCGTCGCTTCCATCCCCGAGCCGATCACGCTGAAATTCTACTTCTCCAAGAAGATCGCCGCCGACTACGCCCAGACCCAGGCCTATGCGACGCGGGTGCACGACCTTCTGGAGGAATACGCCTCGATCAGCCACGGCAAGATCCTCCTCAAGACCGTCGATCCCGAGCCGTTCACCGCGGCGGAGGACGAGGCGACGGCGAACGGGCTGTCCGGCGCGCCGACCGACAGCGGCGACACGGTCTATTTCGGCCTGGTCGGCACCAACCGCATCGACGGCAAGGAGACGATCCCCTACTTCAGCACCGAGCGCGAGCAATATCTCGAACTAGACCTGACGACGCTGATCTATCACCTGATCCAGCCGCAGAAGCCGGTGCTCGGCATCCTGTCGAGCCTGCCGCTCGACACCGGCGCGGGCGGCGTGCAGGCGGCGATGCAGGGCAACGCGCAGCCCTATGCGATCTATTCCGAGCTTGCCCAGACCTATGCGACGCAGATGCTCGATCCCGCCGCGGATCGCATCCCGCTTGGCGTCTCGGTGCTGATGGTGGTGCATCCGACCAATCTGAGCGCGGCGGCGCTCTATGCCATCGACCAGTTCGTGCTGAAGGGCGGCCACGCGCTCGTCTTCGTCGATCCGAACGCCGAGCTGGCGCAGGCCGGCGGCGGCATGGACCCGCGCGGCGGCGGCAATCCGACCTCCGACCTGCCGCAGCTTTTCCATGCCTGGGGCGTCGGCTACTCGCCGGCCAAGGTGATCGCCGACCGCGAACTGGCGCAGCGCGTGCAGGTCTCCGCCGATCCGCGCAACCCGGTGGCGAGCTATCCGATCTGGCTTCACCTGACCCAGGCCGATTTCGACGCCAAGGATCCGGTCACCGCCTCGATGCAGACGCTGAACCTCGCCAGCGTCGGCGCGCTGCATCCGCTCAAGGGCGCGACCACGACCTTCCTGCCGCTGGTCATCTCTTCCGACCAGGCCTCGCTGGTGGACGTGGAATCCATCCGCTTCAATCCTCGCCCAGAGGATCTGCTGGCGGCGATCAACCCGACCGGCGAGCACTTCATCATCGCGGCCCGCGTCACCGGCGCCGCCAAGACCGCCTTCCCCGCGGGACCGCCCGCGCCGCTGACCGCCGCCGGCCAGCCGCCGCCGGCGCCACTGCCGCCGCAGGTCAAGGACTCGGCGGGACCGATCAACGTCATCGTGATGGCCGACGCCGACATCTTCGACGACCGTTTCTGGGTGCATACGGACAATCTCTACGGCAAGCGCGTCGCCGCGCCCTTCGCCGACAACGGCGCCTTCGTGCTGAACGCGATCGAGAACCTGTCGGGCTCGAGCGATTTGATCTCGCTGCGCACCCGCGCCACCAACGACCGGCCGTTCGTCGTGGTCAAGCGCATGCAGGCCCAGGCCCAGGCCGATTTCCAGGCTGAGGCCGAAGCCTTGCAGGCCCAGATGACCGCCGTGCAGCAGCGGCTGCACGATCTTGAACAGGGCGGCGGCGCCAACCCGACCAACGCGCAGGGCCTCTCCGCCGCGCAGCAGGCCGAGATCGACCGCTTCAAGAAGCAATTGGTGGATATCCGCACCCGGCTGCGCGACGTGCAGCACCGCCTGCGCAAGGACGTCGACACGCTGGGCGACATCCTGGCCTTCGTGAACATCGCGCTGGTGCCGCTGTTCGTGGCGGGCTTCGCGATCCTGCTGGCGGTGCTGCGCCGCCGGCACCGCGCCCGCGCGATGGCGCAGTGAGGCCGCGATGGACCTGAACCAAATCCTCGCCGATCCCCGCCGCCGCACCCTCGCGGTGCTGGCCGCCTTGGCCCTGGTGAGCCTGCTGCTCGCCATCGCCGCGCTGTGGCAGGAATCGAGCGAAGGCGCCGCGCCGGCACAGGCCGAATTCCTCCCCGGCTTCGCCGCCCATGAAAGCGAGGCGGCGCGCATCCACATCGGGTCCAAGAGCGGCGCCTTCGATGTCGTGCTGGGTCCCGAAAAGGGCTGGGTCGTGCGCCAGCGCAACGACTATCCGGCGTCGATCGAGCTGGTGCATCGCACGCTGGTCGGGCTGGGCGCGCTGCGCACAATCGAGCCCAAGACGGCGCGGCCGGACTGGCTCCATTTCCTGAACCTGGACACCCCGCCGCAGGGCGACGGCGTCCTGATCGCGGTCAGCGACGACAAGGGCCGTCCGCTCGGCGCCGTCATCGCCGGCAAGAGCGAGGACATCGGCGATGCCACCGGCGCGACCGGACTGTTCGTGCGCCGCCCCGGCGAGAACCAGAGCTGGCTGGCGCGCTCGGTCATGGATCCGCGCCCGGCGATCTCGGACTGGCTCGACAAGCATGTGATGGACGTCGACCGCGCCAGCATCCGCGAAGTCGACGCCGATCCGACCGATGGCCCCTCCTTCGTCGTCTCCCGCGCGCGGCCGAGCGATCCGGACTTCACCCTGGCGGACATCCCCGCCGGCAAGGCCGTGAGCGATCCCACGGTTCCCGACGGCGTCGCCTCCGCCGTGGTGGATTTCGGTTTCGACGACGTGCGCCCCGCCCGCGAGCTGGATTTCAACGACCCCGCCAAGGCGTCGCGGCTGGTCACCAAGACCTTCGACGGCCTGGTCGTGACCGTGCACGTCGTCCAGACCGGCGCGGATTACTGGGCCCAGGTTTCGGCCGAAGCGCTGGCGCCTAGCACACAAGACGCCGCAAAAGAAGCGGCGGCGATCAATGCGCATGCCTCCGGATGGGCGTATAAACTGCCGGCGTTCAAGGGTCAGCTTTTCATGACGACGCTCGATAGCCTGCTCAAGCCGCCGCCGGCCCCGCCGGCTCCCGCCCAGCCATGACCGCCGAAGCCGCCGCCGTTCCGGGGACCGCCGAGGCGGTGCCGCTGTTCCTGCGCGACTGCTGGTACATGGGATGCCTCTCCGAGAAGATCGCCAAGGCCGGCCTGCGCCGCGAGATGATGCTGGGCGAGCCGGTGCTGATCGGGCGCGGCCGCGACGGCGTGGTGTTCGCGATGAAGGACATCTGCCCGCATCGCGGCGTGCCGCTCTCGGCCGGCAAGGTGCTGGCGGACAACACGGTCGAGTGCCCCTATCACGGCTGGCGCTTTCGCGGCGACGGCGTGTGCGCGGCGATCCCCTCGCTGGTCGGCGGCGAGCCGATCGAGGCCTCGAACATCAAGGTGAAGTCCTATCCGGTGCGCGAGCAGGACGGGCTGATCTGGGTCTACATGGCGGCGCCCGGCCGCGAGACGGCGCCGCCGAAGAGCGAGCCGCCGCGCGTCGGCGTGCCGGACGCCCGCCCGCGCTGGCACGAGAGCCAGCTCTTCCATTGCGGCATCGACCACGCCGTCATCGGCCTGATGGACCCGGCGCATGCGCCCTACGTCCATGGCCGCTGGTGGTGGCGGGTGCGGCCGAAGGAGAAGACCAAGAACTACGCCCCGCTGGCGACCGGCTTCGTGATGACGCGGCACAAGCCGACCAAGCCGATGTACGGCATCCTGGGCGCCGACGTCTCGACCGAGATCACCTTCGAACTGCCCTCGATCCGCTTCGAGAACATCGTGGGCACGCTGTTCGGGCGGCGCATCGCCGTGGTGGGGCTGACCACCTGCACGCCGCGCGACGCCGACACCACCGAGGTGACGCAGATCTTCTACTGGCCGGCCTGGCTGGGCTTCATCAAGCCGTTCTTCCTGGCGCTGGGCCCGACCTTCCTGGGCGACGACCGCCGGATCGTGGAGCTCCAGAAGGAGGGATTGAAGTTCAATCCGCCGCTGATGCTGATCCAGGATTCGGACATGCCGGCGATGTGGTACCACCGGCTGAAGAAGGCCTGGGCCGAATCGGTCGCGACAGGCGCGCCCTTCGTGAACCCGGTAAAGCCACGGACGCTGCGCTGGCGGAGTTAAGGAAACTCCCTCGCCCCCACGAAGTGGGGGAGAGGGCGGGGTGAGGGGGCGGCAAAGCGAAGCGGCGAACGCGCCTTCCTGCGCAACGGCATCTGCAAAGCACACGATCCACAGCTTCCCGCGCTGAAACGCCCCCCCACCCTACCCTCTCCCCCTGCGGGGGAGATGGAATGCGATTCACGAGGGTTGCCCCCACCCCGACTCCTCGCTAAACGGTCCCCTTAACCTGCAATCCGGCCGCCTCGAAGCGCACTTCCGCGCCGGCCCGTTTGCGCGCGCGAGAGACGATGCCCAAACGCCAAGACATCCACACCGTCCTGATCATCGGCGCGGGGCCCATCGTCATCGGGCAGGCCTGCGAGTTCGACTATTCCGGCGTCCAGGCCTGCAAGGCGTTGCGCGCCGAGGGCTACCGCGTCGTGCTGGTGAACTCCAACCCCGCCACGATCATGACCGACCCCGGCATGGCGGACGCCACCTATATCGAGCCGATCACGCCGGAATTCGTCGAGAAGATCATCGCGCGCGAAAAGCCCAACGTGCCGGAGGGCCGGGTATTCGCGCTGCTGCCGACCATGGGCGGGCAGACCGCGCTCAACACCGCGCTCTCGCTGCGCAAGCGCGGCACGCTGGAGAAATACGGCGTCGAGCTGATCGGCGCCAGCGCCGACGCCATCGACAAGGCGGAAGACCGCGAACTGTTCCGCAACGCCATGATCAAGATCGGCCTCGAAGTCCCCAAGGGCGTCACGCTGAAGGGCGAGCTGCGCCACAAGAAGGACCCTTATGGCGAGTTCATGTTCGACTCGCGCGGCGCGGCGATCATGGAACTGGCCGCCGAATCCGCCGCGCGGGTGAAGGACGCGCTGACGCTGGTCGGCCTGCCGGCGGTGATCCGGCCGTCCTTCACGCTCGGCGGCACCGGCGGCGGCATCGCCTATAACCGCGAGGAATTCTACGAGATCGTCGCCCAGGGGCTCGAAGCCTCGCCGACCAACGAGGTGCTGATCGAGGAATCGGTGCTCGGCTGGAAGGAATTCGAGATGGAGGTGGTGCGCGACAAAGCCGATAACGCCATCATCATCTGCTCCATCGAGAACGTCGATCCGATGGGCGTGCACACCGGCGATTCGATGACCGTCGCCCCCGCTTTGACGCTGACCGACAAGGAATATCAGCGCATGCGCAACGCCTCGATCGCGGTGTTGCGCGAGATCGGGGTGGAGACCGGCGGATCGAACGTCCAGTTCGCAGTCAACCCGCAGGACGGCCGCATGGTCGTGATCGAGATGAACCCGCGCGTGTCGCGCTCCTCGGCGCTGGCCTCGAAGGCCACCGGCTTTCCCATCGCCAAGGTCGCGGCCAAGCTCGCGGTCGGCTATACGCTGGACGAGATCACCAACGACATCACCAAGGTCACGCCGGCCGCGTTCGAGCCGACCATCGACTATGTCGTGACCAAGATCCCGCGCTTCGCTTTCGAGAAATTCCCCGGCGCCGAGCCGCTGCTCACGACCTCGATGAAATCGGTCGGCGAGGCGATGTCCATCGGCCGCACCTTCGCGGAATCGCTGCAGAAGGCGCTGCGCTCCATGGAGACCGGGCTGACCGGTCTGGACGAGATCGAGCTGGCCAACGATCCCAACGCGATCCGCGCCGCGCTCGGCCGCGCCACGCCGGACCGGCTGCGCCTGGTCGCCCAGGCGATGCGGCTGGGCTTCGCGATGTCGGAGATCGAGCGCATCACGCGCTACGATCCCTGGTTCCTCGGCGAGGTCGAGGCCATCGTCGCGATGGAAGAGACGGTGCGGCACACCGGCCTGCCGACCGAAGCCTCCGCGCTGCGCCTGCTCAAGCAGATGGGCTTCTCCGACGCGCGGCTCGCGAAACTGACGGGCAAGACGGCCAAGGAGGTACGCGCGGCGCGCATCGCGCTCGGCGTGCATCCCGTCTTCAAGCGGATCGACACCTGCGCCGCGGAATTCGCCGCGCTGACGCCCTATATGTACTCGACCTATGAGACGCCGTTCGGCGGCGCCGCCGAGTGCGAATCCAAGCCGACGGACAAGAAGAAGATCATCATCCTGGGCGGCGGGCCCAACCGCATCGGCCAGGGCATCGAGTTCGACTATTGCTGCTGCCACGCGGCGTTCTCGTTGTCCGCCCGGGGCTACGAGACCATCATGATCAACTGCAATCCCGAGACCGTGTCGACGGATTACGACACCTCCGACCGGCTCTATTTCGAGCCGCTGACGGCGGAGGACGTGCTGGAGATCGTGCGCATCGAGCAGTCCAACGGCACGCTCGCCGGCGTGATCGTGCAGTTCGGCGGCCAGACGCCGCTCAAGCTCGCCAACACGCTGGTCGAGGAAGGCGTGCCGATCCTGGGCACCAGCGCCGACGCCATCGACCTCGCGGAGGACCGCAAGCGCTTCCAGGTCCTGCTCAACGAGCTCGGCCTGCGCCAGCCGCGCAACGCCACCGCGCTGACGGCGGAAGACGCCATCGCGGCCGCGCGGACCATCGGCTATCCGGTGATCCTGCGCCCCTCTTACGTGCTCGGCGGACGCGGCATGGTGGTGTGCGCCGACGAGGCGAGCCTCAAGACCCAGGTGCAATCCGGCGAGCTGTTCCGCATCAGCGGCGACAATCCCGTGCTGATCGACGGCTTCCTGCACCACGCCACCGAAGTGGATGTCGACGCGATCTGCGATCACGACGGCCAGGTCTTCATCGCCGGCATCATGGAACATATCGAGGAAGCCGGCGTGCACTCCGGCGATTCCGCCTGCGCTTTGCCGCCTCATTCGCTGAAGCCGGAGACGGTGCGCGAGATCGAGCGGCAGACCGTGGAGATGGCCCGCGCGCTGAAAGTCCGTGGCCTGATGAACGTGCAATACGCCGTACAGGGCGACGACATCTATGTCCTCGAAGTGAACCCGCGCGCCAGCCGCACCGTGCCGTTCGTCGCCAAGGCGATCGCGCTGCCGGTCGCGGCCATCGCGGCGCGGGTGATGGCGGGCGAGAAGCTCGCGGCGTTCGACTTGACGCCCTCCAAGTCGCCGCATGTCTCGGTCAAGGAAGCGGTGATGCCCTTCGCGCGCTTTCCCGGCGTCGATCCGGTGCTGGGACCGGAGATGCGCTCCACCGGCGAGGTGATGGGCCTGGACGCGAGCTTCGGGCGCGCCTTCGCCAAGAGCCAGATCGGCGCCGGCCTCAAGCTGCCGCTGTCCGGCAGCGTCTTCATCTCGGTGCGCGACGCGGACAAGGCGCACGCGGTCGGTCCCGCCCGCCAGATGATCGCGCTCGGCTTCGACATCGTGGCGACGCGCGGCACCGCCGACGCGCTGGAAGCCGCCGGCGTTCCGGTCAAGCGCATCAACAAGGTGCTGGAGGGGCGCCCGCATGTCGTCGACGCGATGAAGAACGGCGAGATCCACCTCGTCTTCAACACCACCGACGGCTCGCAGGCGCTCGCCGATTCGATGTCGATCCGGCGCACCGCGCTGACGCTGAAAGTGCCCTACTACACGACCATGGCCGGCGCCGCCGCCGCCGCCGAAGCCATCGCCTCGCTGCAGCACGGCGAGCTCGATGTGCGGCCGCTCCAGAGCTATGCCTGACCTGGGGTTGTGCGGTGGCCTTGAAGTCGCCCTCTTCCGATCCTACACTTTGCGTGTTGGCGCCCCCGTTTGGGACGAGTTAATCAAGGCGTAACAAGGACTTAAGGAAACCTCCTTAACCTCCGCGACCGGCCAATCCGCGAGAAGCGGGTCCGGGCGGAGCTTTATTGTCGATTGCAGGACGACGTGACATGGAACGCATTCCGATGACCGCCGCGGGCTACAAGGCCCTCGAAGACGAGGTGAACCACCTCAAGAACGTCGAACGCCACGAGATCATCAAGGCGATCGCGGAAGCGCGCGCCCATGGCGATCTGTCGGAGAACGCCGAGTATCACGCCGCCAAGGAGCGCCAGAGCTTCATCGAGGGCCGCGTGATGGAGCTCGAGGACCAGATCGGCCGCGCCGAGGTGATCGACGTCTCCAAGCTGAGCGGCGCCACCGTGAAGTTCGGCGCGACCGTGACGCTGGTCGACGAGGATTCCGACGAGAAGCGCAAATACCAGATCGTCGGCGACGTGGAGAGCGACGTGAAGCGCGGCAGGATTTCGCTGTCCTCGCCGATCGCGCGCGCCCTGATCGGCAAGGGCAAGGGCGACACGGTGGAAGTCACCACCCCCGGCGGCGCGCGGTCGTATGAGATTTTGAAGGTCGAGTTCGTTTAGAGTCTCGAGCCAGAAGTTCACCCCACTCGGTGTCATCCGCCGCGAATGCGGCGGACCCAGCTGAAATCTGCACCGCCGCAGCAGATTTCAACTGGGTGGCCCGCAGTCGCGGGCCATGACACCTTTGTTTTGAATTCAGCGAACTTCTGGTTCAGGACACCAGAGTCCGAACCGTTAGAGCCACATCTCCCGGCGGCCAAGGCCGCCGGGAGTGCGATCCGGGCGATCAGGATTTCTCGCCGAAGAAGATGCCGGCGATTCTTCCGTCTTCCGTCAGCGGCGCGATTTCCCATTCCGAGCGGGCGTTGCGGAACGTCACGACGTAGACGTCCATCCCGTCGCGGTTGACGCCGGTGAAGGCGACCGATTGCAGCGGTCCCCACTTCGTCAGCTTCGCTTGCAGGGCCGGCAGCATCTGGCGCGTGCCCGCGGCGAGGACCGGAACCATCTTGTCGTAGTCAGGCCGGCCGTTCGCCAAACCCTCGATGTCGTGGCGCAGCGCCGCTTCGGTTCCGGGACTCGGTACGTTGGCGGCGATGCGGCGTGCCAGGCCGGCTTCCGCCTCTTTGCCGATGGCGTCGTCGATGCGTGCGGCATGCTGCTCCTCGCCGCTCTGGTGCAGCACCATTTCCGTCGCCTGCCCGGCGGCGTCGGTCGCGAAGCTGAATTGCGCGGGCAGCGAAAGCCCCTTGAGGAAGAATTTGCTGTCGCTCTCCGGATACATCCGCACGGAGTCTCGCCGATGACGCCTTCGAAATAGCGGTCGCCGTCGCGGCTGATGTGGAAAATCAGGTTCGACGCCATGCGATAGTAGCCGGCATAGCGGTCGAACGCGCGCGGGTCGATCGAAACCTCTTTGCGCGGCAGCGCCTGCTCGGCGAGATTGCGCGCGACCTCGGCCGGCGTACCGCCTTCGGGCGCCGCCGTCGCCAGGCCGCAAAGCACCGGCGTTGCGAGCGCCGCGGCGGCGAGCGCGCCCAGCAGGAATTTCCGTGCCCATTCAGGCGAAAGATGCGTTTGTTTTCCATGATCGTCTCCATCCTTTTCTTGAGGTTTGCGCCTGACACACCGGCCGCGCAGGCAAGCGGTAAACTCAGATAGAAGCGGCAGATCTTGAGGATGCCCTCGCATAGGCGTGCGGATCGTTGCCCTCGGCCAACACGCTTTCATCGCAGGCGTGCTCGCGTTCCGCGACCAGTCTCGCGCCCAGCCACCACACCAAAGGGTGGAACCAGAACAGCGCCTCCACAGCATGTGCACCGCGCCCGTCAGATTGTCCCGGCGGCGCAGATGGCAAAGCTCGTGCGCCAGGACGGCGCGCGTCTCCTGCGGCGACAGATGGGTTGCGATCCCGCGCGGCATCAGAAGCACCGGCTTCCAGATTCCGACCAGGCCGGGCTCCAGCGAAAGTGTGCAAGCCCTGACCGGCACCGGCGTGGGAATCGCCAACTCCATCGGCGCGCCGATGCTCGCGCGCAGGCGCAGCCAGCGCAGCAGCCAGACCGCCAGCACCGCCACGGAGCCCAACGCCCACAACGCGAGCAGCCATGGCGCGATATCCGGACCGCCATCGGACAGGACCGGAAGAGACGACGCGGCGACGAACGGCCGCGTCGCGGGCTGCAGGACGAACAGCATCGGCGACAGCGCCGGCTCGGCCGCGCACGCAAGCGCTCGCCCAGCGCGGCGAGCAGCGAAAACGGCACCAGGAATTTGAGCGAGGCGGCGAACCACAGGCCATGGCGGATGGCCGCGCCGTGGCCGCGGAAGGCCAAGGGTGAGCAACCCCACGGCCGCCGTGAACAGCGTCGATTGCCACAGATGATCGAGCAGCATCGCCATCATTTGCGCTCGCTCCGCTTGGCCAGATCGCGCAGCAGCTTTTCGGCTTCCTGCACGTCGTCCAGCGTCAGCTTCCCGGTCTCGACCAGATGCGCCATGACGGGCTGCATCCGCCGCCGAACATCTCCAGGAATTCATCCACCAGCCGCGCGCGTACCGCGCCGCGAGAGATCAGGGCCTCGAAGATATGCGCGTTGCCGATCTTGCGGCCCCGGCGCAGCGCCTTCTTGGCCTCCAGCCGATAGATGAGGGTCTGGACGGTGGTGTAGGCGGGACGCTTGCGTTCCGGAAAGCGTTCGAGCACCTCGCGCACCGACAGGGCGCCGTGCGTCACAGCGCCTCCATGATCTGAAGTTCGAGCTTGCTGAGCTTTATCTGCGCCATCGCGGTCATCCGTCAGAACTACTACATGTGTAGTAGTAATTACTACAGGATGTTCGAGGACGCAAGCGCCGCCCGCCGGACTCCGCCCCAGCGTGGCGATTGTCAGGCCCGCCGCGCGACCAATGCGTCGGGATAGGCCAGCCGGTAGCGCGCATAATACGGCACGGTGGTGCGGAACCGGCGCGGATTGAAGCTGTCCTGGCTCATGAGACCCCGGCTTTGCTTTGGCTCCGGGCACCTTATACTAGGCGACGCTGCTAGGGCTTTCGAATCATGGCCAATATCGCGCTCGTGGACGACGACAAGAACATCCTCGCCTCGGTCAGCATGCTGCTCGAGCAGGAGGCTATCACGTCCGCACCTTCTCGGACGGCGCCTCGGCGCTCACCGCGCTGTCGGCCAATCCGCCCGATCTCGCCATCCTGGACATCAAAATGCCCCGGATGGATGGTCCTGGAACTGCTGCGCCGCCTGCGCCAGACGGCCGACCTGCCGGTGATCTTCCTCACCTCCAAGGACGAAGAGATCGACGAATTGATGGGCCTGAACGCCGGCGCCGACGATTACATCCGAAAGCCGTTCTCGCAGCGCCTGCTGCTGGAGCGGGTGAAAGCGGTGCTCCGCCGCGCCGAGGGCAACAAGGGCATCGCGCCGGGGCCGGAGGGCAAGAAGGAAGCGCTGGTGCGCGGCAAGCTGGCGCTCGATCCGCAGCGCCACGAATGCACCTGGGACGGCAAGGCGGTGCGACTCACCGTCACCGAATTTTTGATCCTGCAGGCGCTGGCGCAGCGGCCGGGTTTCGTGAAGAGCCGGGACAGCCTGATGGATGCCGCCTATGACGACCAGGTCTATGTCGACGACCGCACGATCGACAGCCACATCAAGCGGCTGCGCAAGAAGTTCAAGGTGGTGGACGACGATTTCGACGCCATCGAGACGCTCTACGGCGTCGGCTATCGATACCGGGAGGGCTGAAAGTAGCGGCGCTCATGCCCATTCCCCTCTCGGTGTCATGGCCCGCGAATGCGGGCCACCCAGATGACGACGGCATGGACCTGCAAAATCGAGTCACGAAAATTGCGGGCACGCTACCGCTTTCAACTGGGTGGCCCGCATTCGCGGGCCATGACAAGTTGGGTTTGTCCTTTGCGCTCTGTACGGGCGGCCCGTGAGAACCTTTGAACGGCGCCCCCGTTTTTCCGCGCTGTCGCGGCGCATCATCCTGTTCAACGGCTTCGCGCTGGTGGTGCTGATCGCCGGCGTGCTCGCCGTCCAGTCCAACCGCGCCAGCCTGGTCGACGAGCGGCTGTCGGGCATCCAGCAGCAGGCGCAGATCGTCGCCTCCACCCTCGCCGAATATTCGACCGACGAGTACAACCACATGGTGTTCGTCAGCCAGGCCAAGCCCCTGCTGCGCCAGCTCATCGCGCCGTCGCGGCTGCGCGCGCGGCTCTACGACACCAATGGACGGCTGCTGGTGGATTCGCGCTACCTCTTGGCGCGCAACGTGGTGCAGATCCAGGACCTGCCGCCGATCGACTGGTGGGACCATTTCAAGGACGAGGTGACGCGCGTCTATGAAGGCGTGATGGGGGTCAGGCCCTTCTCCAGCCTGGAGCCCTATTTCGAGGCCGGCGACGACGGGCGGGTCTATGGCGAAGTGACGACCGCGCTCGGCGGCGACAGCGCGACGGCCGAGCGTGTCGACGAGCGCAACAAGCTGGTGCTCTCGGTCGCGGTGCCGATCCAGCGCTTCAAGGCGATCTATGGCGTGCTCTTGGTCTCCACCGAGGGCGGCGACATCGACGACATCCTGCGCGAGGAACGCGCCACGCTGATCCAGGTGTTCCTGGTGGCGGTGGCGGTGATGGTGATCTCCTCGCTGTTCCTGGCGCGCTTCATCGCCGAGCCGATCCAGCGGCTGGCGCGCGCCGCCGACGCGGTGCGTAGCGGTCATGCCGGGCGCAGCACGATCCCGGCGATGGAGGAGCGGCGCGACGAGATCGGCGCGCTGGCCGGCAGCTTCTCGGCGATGACGCGCGCGCTCTACGACCGCATCGACGCCATCGAGCGCTTCGCCGCCGACGTGGCGCATGAGCTGAAGAATCCGCTCACCTCGCTCAAGAGCGCGGTCGAGATGCTGGCGCGCGCCGACACCGACGAACAGCGGGCGCGGCTGATGGGCATCGTGCGCAACGACGTCAAGCGCATCGACCGGCTGATCACCGACATCTCCGACGCCTCGCGCCTCGACGCCGAACTCAGCCGCGAGACCAGCGAGCCGGTCGATCTGGCGCATCTGCTGGAGACCATCATCGAGGTCTATCGCTTCACCGAGATATCGAAGGGGATCGACGTCGCGCTCTCCGTCGAGCTGCCGCCGCAGGCGCGCGTGCTGGGACGCGACGAGCGGCTCGGCCAGGTGTTCCGCAACCTGATCGACAACGCGGTGTCGTTCAGCAAGGAGGGCGGGAAAGTCACCGTGACGGCGACGGCGGAGAACGGCGTGGCGCGCGTGCTTGTGGAGGACGACGGACCGGGCATTCCGCCGGACAATCTCGAAACCATCTTCGAGCGCTTCTACACCGAGCGGCCGACCGCGAATTTCGGCAACAATTCGGGCCTCGGCCTCTCGATCGCGCGGCAGATCGCGGAAGCGGCCGGCGGCCGCATCTGGGCGGAGAACCGCGAGGGCGGCGGGGCGCGCTTCATCGTCGAACTGCCGCTGGCGCGCGCATGAGCGAAAGCGTCAACATCCACGCGACCTGCGTCTGCTTCGGACGCCGCGGCGTGCTGCTGCTGGGCAAGAGCGGATCGGGCAAATCCGACCTTGCGCTCAGGCTGATCGGGCGCGACGCCAAGCTGGTCGCCGACGACCGCTGCGATCTGTCGATCGAGAACGGCCTGCTCGTGGCGAGGCCGCCGGCAACGATCGCCGGACTGCTCGAAGTTCGCGGCATCGGCATTGTCGAGCTTCCGCATGCGCCGAGCGCACCGGTTGTGCTCGCCGTCGATCTGTCAGGACAGATGGTGCGCATGCCGGAACCGGCGCGCTATGTTCCGCCGCTCGCCTTGCGACAATCCGCGCAGCCGCCGCTGATCGTCCTCAATGCCTTCGAGGAGTCGGCGCCCGACAAAATCGCCGCAGTGCTCGGCCTTTTCGGCAAAGGCCGGCGGCGGCGCGCTGTCAAGCGGAATTGAGGTCTGGCATGGGTCTTGAACCTTGCTATCGTTCCACCCACATTTGGGGCATTCCATGATCGGTATCGTACTCGTCACCCACGGCCGCCTCGCGCAAGAATTCATTGCCGCGATGGAGCATATGGTGGGGCCGCAAACCCATCTGCGCGCCGTCTGCATCGGGCCGGAGGACGATATCGAGCGCCGCCAGCGCGAGATCGCGGCCGCGGCGAAATCCGTCGATTGCGGACGCGGCGTCGTGATCGCCACCGACATGTTCGGCGGCACACCATGCAACCTGGCGCTGACCGTCCTGGAACGGGGCAAGATCGAGGTGCTGGCGGGCGTCAACCTTCCCAGCCTGATCAAGCTGATCGACGTGCGCAACAAGCTGCCGCTCGACGAAGCGGTGCGGCTGGCGATCGAGGCGGGGCGGAAATACATGCGGGCCGGCTCGTCCGACCTCGCCGGTGTCGCCAAGGAATGAGCGCGCGAAAGTCCGCGGTCATCCGGATCGCGAACAAGCGAGGCCTGCACGCCCGCGCTTCGGCGAAGATCGTCGAAGCCGCGGCGCGATTCGAATCCGAGATCACCGTGACCAAGGACGGCCAGGCGGTGAATGCCCGCTCCATCATGGGACTGATGATGCTGGCCGCCAGCCTGGGCACCGAGATCGAGGTGACGGCCGAGGGTCCCGACGCGGCGGAGGCGATGATCGCCATCGTCGCGCTCGCCGAAGCCAAATTCGGCGAGGAATAAGCCGTCAGGCGGCTTGGCGCGGCGTCCAGGTCTTTCGGCTATGCAAGCCGCGCCGCAAGTTCCGGATGTCCGCGTTCCGCCGCGAAGTCCGCTGCGGTCTTTCCGTCCGCCTGCTTGATCGCGCGGTCGGCGCCGGCCTCCAGGAGAACGTCGACGGCGTCCGCGAAGCCGTTGGCCGCCGCGATCATGAGCGCGGTGTAGCCCTGCTTCCGCAACGCATCGGGATTTCCGGTCGCGGCGACAAGCGCGGCGTAGGCTGCCTTGCCGATGCGGCGGCCGGCGGCGGCGGCATGGATCGCCAAATTCTGCTCGAAGGCGCGGCCCAGGATGCGGGCATTGGCGCCGCGCGCCAAGAGGCGCCCGAGCGTTTCATCGGCGCCGACGAATGCCGCGAGGTGGAGCGCCGTCCAGCCGTCGGGCGACAGCAGATCGATGGCCCAGGGCGCGGCATCGAGCAGCTCGTCCAGCCGGTCCACGTCGCCGACCAGCGCCGCGTCGTGAAGGCCCAGCCCGCCCCGCGCCTTGATCGCCTCGGCGGTTTTGGCGTGCCCGTGGAACAGCGCGAAACGGTAGAGCGACTCGCCGGCGTCGTTGTGCAGACGCGTCAGGTCGGCAGCCTTCAGCGCCGCCGCAAGAGCCTGCATATCGCCGGCGGTGACAAGGGAAAACACGTCGTTCGCGCCGGTCATCGCAGCTCTTTCCATCAGCGGGGCATACCGACGATGCTAGCGCGGTCGCTGGCTGTGGAGAAAGCGCGCATAGCCGATCTCGGCGGCGTTCTTCGTCAATTCGATATTGACCCAGGCGATCACATCGCCGAACGGACGATCCTTGAACGGCCATTGCGTCCGCCGGTCCGAGCGCATCTCCTCATCCGTGATCCGCGTGACAACATCCCGCCAACGCTCCTGCAAGCCGCCGATCCGCTCGCGCACCTCCGCGGCGGTGCCCGGCCATGTCACGTCCTCGCGCGACAGGCGCCCTTCGCCGAACGAGCGATCGAGCACCGTCGACCACCAGAAGACGATGTGCCAGGTCAGCCAGGCGATGCTGGGCGGGCCGATGTCGTAGTCCTCGCGCTCCGGCCAGTCGGCGCGCCAGAGGCCGTCCGCCGATTGCCGCACATGCAAGCCCTTGTCCGCGGGACGCCACAGGCACTCCGCCGTGGTCAGGCCGTCGAGATGATAGAAGGCAAGTTTCCACGCCGTTTCGAACTGGCGTGCCAGGTAGTTCGCCGACATCCGGTTCGCTCTCTCTTGCGACGCCGCGCGATTCGCATACGGCGTTTCCTCATCCTAGGACGAAAAAATGCCAGCTTGCCCGCCGCTCCGCCGCGCGCCGGCGGCCAGCAGATAAAGACATGCATATTCCTTTATATGCTTCTTGCGGGGGCCTCGGCGCGCTGCTATATCGCCCCGGCTCTTACAGAGGACCCCTGCCCCATGGCTGCCGCTCCCGATTACGTCGTCAAGGACATTTCGCTTTCCGATTGGGGGCGCAAGGAGCTCGCGATCGCGGAGGTCGAGATGCCCGGCCTGATGGCGACGCGCGCCGAATTCGCCAAGGCCCAGCCGCTGAAGGGCGCGCGCATCGCGGGCTCGCTGCACATGACGATCCAGACCGCGGTCCTGATCGAGACGCTGAAGGCGCTGGGCGCCGACGTCCGCTGGGCGTCGTGCAACATCTATTCGACGCAGGATCACGCCGCGGCGGCGATCGCGGCCGGCGGCACGCCGGTGTTCGCCATCAAGGGCGAAAGCCTGAAGGACTATTGGGAATACACCCGCAAGATCCTGGAATGGCATGACGGCGGCACGCCGAACATGATCCTGGACGACGGCGGCGACGCCACGATGCTGGTCCATCACGGCCTGCGCGCCGAAAAGGGCGACACCGCGTTCCTCGACACGCCCGGCAACGAGGAAGAGGAGGTGTTCTTCGCGCTGATCAAGCGCACGCTGAAGGAAAAGCCGGGCTGGTTCGCCGAGCTCGCCAAGAACATCAAGGGCGTCTCGGAAGAAACCACCACCGGCGTGCACCGGCTCTACATCATGGAGAAGGAAGGCAAGCTTCTTTTCCCGGCGATCAACGTCAACGACAGCGTGACCAAGTCGAAATTCGACAACCTCTATGGCTGCCGCGAGTCGCTGGTCGACGGCATCCGCCGCGGCACCGACGTGATGATGGCCGGCAAGGTCGCGATGGTCGCGGGCTTCGGCGATGTCGGCAAGGGCTCGGCGGCCTCGCTGCGCCAAGCCGGCTGCCGCGTGATGGTGTCGGAGATCGATCCGATCTGCGCCCTGCAGGCGGCGATGGAAGGCTATGAGGTCGTGACCATGGACGAAGCGGCGCCCCGCGCCGACATCTTCGTCACCGCGACCGGCAATGTCGACGTGCTGACGGTCGAGCACATGCGCGCGATGAAGGATCGCGCCATCGTGTGCAATATCGGCCACTTCGATTCCGAGATCCAGGTCGCGGGCCTGCGCAATTTCAAGTGGAGCAACGTCAAGCCGCAGGTCGACGAGATCGAGTTCCCCGACGGGCACAAGATCATCCTTCTGTCGGAAGGCCGGCTGGTGAACCTCGGCAATGCGATGGGGCATCCGTCCTTCGTGATGTCGGCATCGTTCACCAACCAGACGCTGGCGCAGATGGAGCTGTTCGCCAACCAGGGCAAATATCAGAAGAAGGTCTACACTTTGCCCAAGCACCTGGACGAGAAGGTGGCGCGGCTGCATCTGGCGAAGATCGGCGCCAAGCTGACCGAGCTTTCGCCCAAGCAGTCCGAATACATCAGCGTGCCGCAGGCCGGCCCCTACAAGCCGGACCACTACCGGTATTAAGTCAAAACGGGCGGTGCGCCTGCGGCGTGCCGCCCGATTTTCTTCGCGAGGTCCCGATGGTCGAAGGACGCTGCCATTGCGGAAAGGTCCGGATCGAGATCGATACCGCGCCGGACGAAGTGACCGACTGCAACTGCTCGATCTGCCGCCGCTATGGCGCGCTCTGGGCCTACTACACGCCGGATCAGGTACGGATCACCGAAGCGGTGGCGACTGAGACCTATCGCTGGGACGATCACGCGCTCGCCTTCCATCGCTGCGCGGAATGCGGCTGCGTCACCCATTGGAGCGCGACCAATCCGACGCATCCGCGCATGGGGGTCAACGCCCGGCTGCTGGCGCCCGAGGTTCTGGCGGCGGCGCATGTCCACCATTTCGACGGCGCGAGCGTCGGCAATTTCACCCGCTGACGCGCGTCGCGCGGGACGCTGATTTCAACCGGCTCCTGTGATAGCGTCGCGCCTATGACCACGCACACCGCCACCTGCTCCTGCGGCCAGCTCCGCGTCGCCTGCGAAGGCGATCCGGTGCGGGTATCGGTGTGCCATTGCTTGGAATGCCAGAAGCGGACGGGCGCGCCGTTCGGGGCGCAGGCGCGCTGGCCGACGGCGCGGACGACGATCGAAGGGCGCGCCACCCGCTATGTCCGCATCGCCGACAGCGGCAATACGCTCAGCTTCCACTTCTGCCCGGACTGCGGATCGACGGTGTATTACGGGCTCGACCATGTGCCGGACGTCGTCGCGGTGGCGCTGGGAAACTTCGCCGATCCGACATTTCCGGCGCCGAGCTTCTCGGTCTACGAGGAACGCAAGCACGCCTGGATCGACATCCCCGGCGACGTCGAGCATCTCGACTGAACCGCGGTTCAGAACGCCAGGCTCGGATCGATCAGATATTTCTCGCCCGTCGCGCGCTTGTTGTAGGCGGCGACGGCGCCGGCGGAGAGCGCTTCGGGCAGCGACACGGTCCTGGTGTAGCGGCTGGCGAAGGTCGTCTTGATCTCGCGCGCGACGCGCTGGCGTAGCCTTTCGGTCTCGGCGGGGCCGATCTTGATCAGGAACGGCGTGAGCAGCCAGCCGCCCAGGCCCCAGGCCATGCCGAAAGCGCGGTTGAGCTCGGTCGGTCCGGTGTCGAGGCCGCCATAAATGTAGACCTGCTTGTAGGTCGTCGAGCCGTAGCGGCTGAAACTCGTCATCTTGCGCACCGCCGCGACTTCCATCGCGGTCAGGATCTGTCCGGCCAGCTTGCCGCCGCCGATGGCGTCGAAGCCGATGGTCGCGCCGGTGTCGACGAGCGCGGCGATCAGATCGTCCGTGAAGGACGGCTTGGAACTATCCACGACATGCACGGCACCGATGTCGCGCAGGATCTTCGCCTGCGCGTCATTGCGCACGATGTTGACGAGGCCGATGCCATCCTTGAGACAGATCTTCTGCAGCATCTGGCCGAGATTGGACGCGGCGGCGGTGTGCACCAGCGCGGTGTGGCCTTCGCGGCGCATGGTTTCGGTCATGCCGAGCGCGGTCAGCGGATTGACGAAGCAGGAGGCACCCTCCTCCGCCGTCGTGCCGGGGGGGAGCACCAGCGCGTCGGAGGCTTTCAGCACGCGGTATTGCGCGTACATCGCGCCGCCGATCGCGGCGACCGTCTTGCCGAGCAGCGCCGTCGCGTTGGCGCCCGCCTTGATCACCTCGCCCGCGCCTTCATTGCCGGCGGGAAGCGACTGGCCGGCGCGCGCCGCCATGGCGCGGCGGAGATTTTCCGGGATCGGCGCCACGATCTTCGCGTCCGCGCCCGCGCCGGTGAATTTCGCGGCGCGCATGTCCGCCGCGCCGAACAACAGGCCGATGTCGGAGGGATTGATCGGCGTCGCCCGGATGCGGATGACGATTTCGTCGGGACCCGGCTCGGCGACGGACACTTTGTGGAGCGAGAGTTCGAGTTCGGTGTCCTTGGCAAGCGAGCGTAGCTGAAGACCTTCCATGACGTTCTCCCTGGATGTTCTGGCGCGAGTTTGTCCCTTAAGCTGATCGCAGGCAATCAGGAGGAAACCACGTGGACATCAAGGACAAGATCGTCGTCGTCACGGGCGCGGCGAGCGGGATCGGCAAAGCGCTGGCGCAGCGTTTCGCGCAGGAAGGCGCCAGGCTCGTCGTGTGTTCCGACCTGAACGGCGAAGGCGCGGCGGCGACCGCGACGGACGCCGGCGGCATCGCGTTCGCCACGGACGTTTCAAGGGAAGAGGACATTCAACATCTGATAGAGGCCGTCGAGGTCCGGCACGGCCCGATCGACCTGTTCTTCTCCAATGCCGGGATCGGCTATGGCGGCGGCGCGGAGGTCTCCAACGAGCGCTGGCAGCGCATTTGGGACGTCAACGTCATGGCCCATGTCTGGGCGGCGCGGCATCTGGTGCCGCGCATGGCGGCGCGCGGCGGCGGCTATCTGGTCTCGACCGCGTCGGCGGCGGGGCTGCTGACCCAGATCGGCAGCGCGCCTTACGCGGTGACGAAGCACGCGGCGGTCGGCCTCGCGGAATGGCTCGCGATCACCCATGGCGATCAGGGGATCAAGGTCTCGGTGCTGTGCCCGCAGGCGGTGCGCACGGCGATGACGGCGTCAAATCCCGACGGCGTCGCCAGCATCGACGGCATGATGGAGCCGGAAGAGGTCGCCGAAGCCTGCATGCGCGCCATCGCGGCGGAGGATTTCCTCATCCTGCCGCATCCCGAGGTGCTGGAATACATGCGCAACAAGACGGCGAACTACGCCCGCTGGATCGGCGGCATGCGCAAGCTGAACCGGCGATACCAAGGTTAGAATCGTTTCGGTTTCAATTTACCTACCTGAAGCCGTCATTGCCCGGCTTGTCCGGGCAATCCATCTTCACTACTGCCAAATTGGATCGCCCGCATAAAGCGGGCGATGACGACTTTCTAGCCGATCACCACGAAGCGCGCCGACGCGATCGTGACCGCATCGGCGCGGGAGCGCGTCGGTTTTCCGTCATGCGTGACAAGCAGCGTGTAGGGCTCGACGCGCAGCGTGTAAGGCCCGCGCGACTTGCGCAGGATCTGCGTCACGTCGAAACGCTGCGCCGCCATGCCCGTCATCGCGCCCATGCCGCCGCCATGGTGGGTGGCGCCGAAGATGTCGATCAGGCCGACCGGCTCGGCCGACGGCGCTTCGCCGGCGCTGTCGAGATAGACCGCGAAACCCGAAGACGGCACGAGCTTGAACGCAATGCCCGACAGTTCGAGCAGGACTTTCGACGTGCCGTCCGACAATTCCGGCGCGGCCAGGACGGTCGGCGGGGGCGGCGCGGCGGCCATCGGTCCCCGCGCCATCACGGTTTCGGGCGCGCCGAGTTGGCGGCGCGCGGCGTTGCCCGGCGACACGACGATGGGAGCGGCGAGGAGTTCGCGCGCGGGTGGCCGCGCACGCCGGACCGCGCGCGGTGCCGCGGCGCCGACCATCGGCGGCATGGCGGTCGCCGTCGCGTTCGCGCCACCGCTCGGCGCGCTCGCCATCGGTGGGGGCGGTGGCGGAGACGGCACGGTAAGCTGGGCCGCATAATCGGCGTCGTAGGTGGCGAGCATCTCGATCGCTTCGCGCCGGCTGACGTGCACATCGCCGCCATCGGCATCGACGAACAGCCAGGGCCGTTCCTCGAACCAGCCCTCCGGCGGCAACGGGCCCCAATCCTTGCCTTGCGTGCTCGCCCAGCGCGCCCAGAGGCGGTCGACATTGGCGTGGTGCGCCCAGAACACCGGATCGAAGGCGGCGGTGGTGATCTCCGCCATCGCGCCGTTCGCGTCGTCGATGACGCCGCCGACCGCGAGATGGATGTCGTTGTGCGGCCGCTGTTCGAGCAGGCCGATCTGGGTGTGCTCGCTGTCGAGCGCGTCGCCGCCGAAGCCGGGCGCGCCGACGGCATGGAAGAACGTCGCGGCTGCCGCGGTCTTCGGCGCCTGGCCGATCGCGGTGCTGATCTCCAGCAGGCCGCGCGCGAAGGACGCTTCGCGGTTGGGGTGATAGAGCGGATTGGGATCGGTGCCGGCGCGGTCGAGGAATTGCGGCGCGTAGATCGCGGGGAAGGTGCGGCCCGCCTCGCTGCCATAGTCCCAATAGGGGAGCGCCAGCGCCGGATCGCCGGCCGCCTGGCGCAGGGTGCGCTCGAAGAAATGCAGATAGGCGCGATGCCAGATCGCGAAATCGGCCGAGGCCTGGCCGAAATGCGGGCATTTGTTCCAATAGCGGTCGGCATCGACCGTCTTGAGCTTGGGATCGCGCCAGGCTTCGGCGTCGAACAAGGCGTCGCCATAGGCGTGCACCGCGGCCCAGAAGAACCAGCTGCGATGGTCCGAGCCCGGCAGCGCCTTCATCGCCGCCACGCCCCGGCGCAACGAGGCCACGCGATCCGGATCGGCGGAGAAGTCCGTCAGCGACTGGCGGGCCGGCCCCGGCGGCTGGGCCGCGCGGGCGCCGCCGAGCGACAAGGCCGCGACCGTGGCCGCCGTGCCGATGAATTGACGTCGTGTCTGGTGCATGGATCCCCCGCCCCACGCTAGCAAGATTGGCGGCGCCCGGCGCCGGCGATTTGTCCACAGCGGCGTCGTTCCGTACCCGGAATTTCTAATCCACTGATATGACTCTGTTATTGGCCAATGAGCCCAAAATCTGGGGGATTTGGCCACATCTAGTTTTTTACACTTTCTTAACCACCTTCTCTTGCGGCTGTGATTAACCCGCCTATCATCTTGATTCCACAGTGATTCGTCGCTGGGAAGCGAATGAGGGGCCAGCCGGCATGCGTCCCAAGATGGGACAGAACAAGAGCCCTGGCGTCAGGGGAGGATTCGGGAAGCTGCGGGCCGCGATGCCCGCTTTGACCGGATTCCTGCTGGCGCCCTGCCCCGCTCTTGCCGCCACCGCCGACGCCGCGACCCAGGAACTCCTGGTGCTGGGCGCGGTGACGACGGGCGCCGTGGCGCTGGCCATCGCCGCCGGGCTCTGGGCCCTGGCCGAGCAGAACCGAGCCGGCAAGCTGCGCCGGGCCCTGCGCCAGTCCGGCGCGCGGACGCGGGCGGCGGTGGGCGAGCGCGACGCGCTGCTGTCGGCCGGGCGGGAGTCGCTGATCGTCTGGGGCCGCGACCGCCAGGGGCCGACGACCTATGGCAATGCGGAGGCCATGCTCGACGCCTGCCTCGCCGGCGCCGAGGCGACGGAGCTGAGCCAGGCGCTGGACAGTCTTTCCGAGCGCGGCGCGCCCTTCGTGCTCGCCGCGCATGACAAGGATGCCCGCGCCTTCACGGTGCGCGGACGCGCCGTCGGCGGCATGGCGGCGGTGTGGATCGAAGTCGATCACGTTGCGGCGAAGAAAAACGACGGCCTCGATTTCCGGGCGATCCTCGACGCGCTGCCGGTGCCGGTGTGGCTGCGCGACAAGACGCTGTCGCTGGTGTGGGGCAATCAGAGCTTCCTGGCCGCGACCGGCGCCAAGGACGCGGCCAGCGCCGCCGCGGCGCAGGCCACGCTCGACCGCACCGAGCGCGATCTCGCGGCCACGGCGCGCAACCAGGGCGCGGCGTACGAGGCGCGGCGGTTCTCGGTGGTGGCGGGACAGCGCCGGGCGCTGGCCTTCACCGAAATGCCGCTGGACGATGCCGGTGTCGTCGGCAGCGCCATCGACGTGACCGACGTGGCGGCGGCGGAGGCCAAGCTGCAGCAGCATGTCGACGCCCATGCCGACACGCTCGACAAGCTCGCGACGGCGGTGGCGATCTTCGGGCGCGACCAGAAGCTCACTTTTTATAATCAGGCCTTTGTCCGGCTGTGGGACCTGCCGGAGAAATGGCTGGAAACCCATCCGACCGACGGCGAAGTGCTCGACCGGCTGCGCGAGGCGCGCAAGCTGCCGGAACAGCGCGACTACCAGGCGTGGAAGCGCGAGCGGCTCGCGCTCTATGAGAAGCAGCGCGAATATCCGACGGAGGAGCCCTGGCATGTGCCCGGCGGCAAGACGCTGCGGGTGGTGGCGCAGCCCCATCCGTTCGGCGGGCTGACCTATCTCTACGAGGACATCACCGAGAAACTGGCGCTGGAAAGCGCGTTCAACACCCAGATCAAGGTGCAATCGGCGACGCTCGACACGCTGCAGGAAGGCGTCGCGGTGTTCGGGCCGGACGGCAAGCTGAAGCTGCACAATGCGGCGTTCCTGAAGATCTGGGAGTTGTCGCGCAAGGATGTCGACGGCGAGCCGCATATCCGCACCATCGCGGCGGCCTGTGCCGACAAATTCGGCGACGAGGCGGTGTGGGAGCGGCTGATCCAGAGCATCGTGTCGGGCGCGCCGACGCGCCGCGACTGGGGCGAGATCGAGCGCAACGACCGCACCATCCTGTCGCTGACGCTGTCGGCGCTGCCGGACGGGGCGACGCTCGTCACCTTCGCCGACGTGACCGACCGCTCGCGGATCGAGAACGCGCTGCGCGAGCGCAACGAGGCGCTGGAGGCGGCCGACAATCTGAAATCCGATTTCATCAAGCATGTGTCCTATGAATTGCGCACGCCGCTGAACACGATCAAGGGCTTCGCCGAACATCTCGCGAGCGGCATTCCGGGCGCGCTCAACCGCGCCCAGACCGACTATGTGAACGACATCGTCAGCGGCTCGCGGACGCTGGAGAACCTGATCAACAACATCCTCGATCTATCGCTGATCGAATCCGGCGCGCTCCGGCTGGAGCTGGAGCGGATCGATCTCGCGGCGCTGCTGAACGGCGTGGCGGCCTCGGCGCGCGATTGGGCTGCGAAGGTCGATCTCGAACTCAAGGTCGAGGTCGCGCCGGACGCCGGCACCTTCCTCGGCGACGAACGGCGCATCCAGCAGGTGGCGTTCAACCTGCTCGCCAACGCGTTCAAATACACGCCGGCGGGCGGAACGATCACGCTGTCGGGCGCCATCGTCGGCGAGGACGTGCAGATCGCGGTCGCCGACACCGGGCCGGGGCTGGCGCCCGAGGTGAAGGCCAACGCGTTCGAGCGGTTCTCGTCCAAGCACCGCTCCGGCCAGCGCGCCGGCGCGGGGCTGGGGCTGGCGCTGGTCAACCGCTTCGTCGAGCTGCATGACGGCTGGGTGGAGATCGAAAGCGATATTCACGGCACGGAGGGCGGCACGCTGGTGCGCTGCCACTTCCCGCGCCGCATCCATGACGAGCCACCGGCGGGCGAGAAGAAGACGGCGTGAGCGGGGCGCCCGGATTTTTGCGGCCATCGCGCGCGTTCATGGCCGGGGCGCGGGCTTGCGATGCGGCCAAACTAGCGGCCGGGGCGTAGGATCGCGGCGGATTCAACGCTCCGGAGTTCCCCGATGACTCGCGCTTCGCTTCTTCTGGCCGCCTGCTGCCTGATGGCCGTTCCCGCGACCGCCGCGACTGTCGTGCCGGTCGCGAAATTCGACCAGGTCCACCTACGCGGCGGCGGGCATGTGGTGCTCAGGCATGGCGACGTGCAGCGCGTGACGCTCCTGAAGGGCAGCACGCAGTTCACCACCTTCACGATCCGCGACGGCAAGGAACTCGACATCGCGGCGTGCAACGCCGATTGCCCGCACCACTACGAGCTGGAGATCGAGATCGTGACGCCCGACATATCGGCCGCGGCGGTCGACGGCGGCGGGGCGATCGACACGGCGGGCGCGTTTCCCGCCCAGGGTAATTTCGCCGCGGCGGTCCATGGCGGCGGCGCCATCGATGTGCACGCGATTTCCGCCGGCACGGTCGAGGCGGCGGTGCATGGCGGCGGCTCGGTCGCGGTGACGGCGACGGCCATGCTGACCGCGGCGGTGCACGGCGGCGGCGAGATCACCTATCGCGGCCACCCGCAGGTCACGCAGGCGGTGGCCGGCGGCGGCAGCGTCGAGCGGGTGGAGTAAGTGCTCTTACCCTCCCCTTGAGGGGTGGATTCTAGAGCCGACTGCGATCTGCTGGAATCATCAGACCAGAATTGTCATGGCCCGCGAATGCGAGGGCTTTGCATAAGTTAGGCGCTTTGAGTGGATTTTGGCATTGGTCGGCCGTTGGGTCTTGGCCGGTTGGCGTGTTGGAACCCGCCTTGGGCGGCTCAGGCCTGGGCGGTTTGGCTTTGTGCCCATCGCTTGAGGTTGATGACGACGGCGGCGAGGGCGAAGGCCGTGGCGTTGCGCGCCAGGCTTCGGTATCGGGCGCGGGCCAGGCCATGGACATTCTTGAAGAGGTTGAAGATCGGCTCGATGGCGCCGCGCTGCTTGGCCAGCTGCTTGTTGCGGGCGATCTCGGCGCGGGTCAGCGGCTTCTTGGGATGGCCGCGTCGCATGATGGCGTTCTCGATGCCCAAGCCGGCCAGCATCTCGCTGCGCGCCTTGCTGTCATAGGCCTTGTCGGCATGGACGGCGGCCTCGTCGCCGCAGATCAGGCCATCGGCGACGGCACTCTCGTTGATGTTGGCGGGCGTGAACAGAAAGCGGCGCAGGATGCGCCCGCCCTTGTCCATCGCCACATGCAGCTTGTAGCCGAAGTGGCGCACGCCGTTCTTCTTGGTCCAGGCCGCGTCGCCGTCGAGCGCGCTTTTGACGAGCTTGCTCGCCGGGCGGCCATCCGCGTCGGGCGCCAAGGGCTCGCGCGGCTTGGGCGGCGGATTGACCGCCGCCGCGATCAGCGAGGCGTCGATCAGCGTGCCTTGCTTCAGGACAAAACCGGCCCCCTCGATCTGCCGGACGATCTCGCCGAACACCCGTTGCGCCAGTTCGCGGCCCAGAGCCTCGCGGAACCGCCACAGGCTCGAATGATCGGGCAGCTTCTCCCCCAGTCCAACGCCCAGGAAGCCGCGGAACGACAGCCGGTCCTTCAGCGCCTCTTCCAGCGCCACGTCCGACAGCGCATACCACCGCTGCAGCAGCAACGCCTTGAACATCATCAGCGAGGGATAGGCCGGCGCGCCCATCGTGCCGCCATGGATCGGCTGCAAAAGGGCCTCGACCGCCGACCAGTCGACAAGCGAGACGACCCGTTCGAGCATCGCATTGCTCCCGGCCGCCTCGAACACCTCACGGTCGGCAAAACCCAGCTGCCCAACCACGCGTTCCGACATCCGATTCTCCCACGATCAACGCCGCAAAAGAGAATCAGAACCCACGACTTATGCAAAGCCCTCGCATTCGCGGGCCATGACACCGGTATAGGTGCGTTAGCTTGAAAACAACCGCCTCTCTAATGCTGGCTCTTGGGCATCCGCACGACCAATCCGTCGAGTTCGGGCGTCACCTTGATCTGGCAGGAGAGGCGCGAGTTGGCCTCCACCTCGGGCGCGAAGTCGAGCATGGTGACTTCCATGTCCTCCTTCTTCGGCAGCTTGGCGAACCAGGCCTCGTCGACGAAAACGTGACAGGTGGCGCAGGCGCAGGCGCCGCCGCAATCGGCGTCGATGCCGGGAATGAGGTTCTTCACCGCGCCTTCCATGACGGACCAGCCGGAGGGCACTTCGACCTCGTGTTCCTTGCCGTTGTGTTCGATGTATTTGATCTTCGGCATTGCGGCTCCGCTCAAGCGATGGATTTCATGGGGATGGAGGTGTCGGCGAGGCGCTCCGGCGCGATCCGGGCGCCATCGGCGATCAGCTTGCGGCCGACGAGATATTCCGGCGCGGCATTGACCGCTTCGACCGCGGCGACAACGCCGTCGCGCAGGTGGAAGACGGCGAATTTGCGCGCCTCGGGATCGCCGCGGACGACGATCTGGTCCGAGGGCCGCGCGAGGCCGGCGATCTGGAGCTTCAGGTCGTACTGGTCGGACCAGAACCACGGCACTTCGCGATAGGTGTTGGGCTTGCCCGTGATGCAGAGGGCGGCGTGCTTGGCCTGGTCGATCGCGTTCTGCACGCATTCCAGGCGCAGCGCCGTGCCCTCGCGGCCGACATGGCGGGTGCAGTCGCCGGCGGCGAAAATCGCGGGATCGCCGGTGACGTTGGATTTTTCATCGACCACGATGCCGTCGTCGCAGCCGAGGCCGGCCTCGCGCGCCAGTTCCTCGTTCGGCACGATGCCGATGCCGACCAGCGCCACATCGGCGGGATAGAGCTTGCCCTTGGCGCGCACGCCTTGGAGCTTGCCATCGCCCTCGAAGGCTTCGACGCCGGTGTCGAGCAATATCTTCACGCCGGCGGCGCGGTGCACCTTGTCGTAGAAATCCGAGATCGGAATCGAGACGGCGCGGGCCATGACGCGGTCCATCGCCTCGAACACCGTCACGTCGATGCCGCGCTTGGCGGCGACGGCGGCGACTTCGAGGCCGATATAGCCGCCGCCGACGATGGCGAGCTTCTTGCCGGGCTCGAACACGGCGCGCAGGCCGTCGACGTCGGCGATGCCGCGCAGATAGTGCACGCCGTCAAGATCGGCGCCGGGACAGCGGATCTTGCGCACGCGGCTGCCGGTGGCGATCAGGAGCTTGTCGTAGCCGAGCGTGCGGCCGTCGCCGAGATGCACCTGTTTGGTCGCGCGGTCGATCCTGGTCGCGGCGACGCCGAGGATCAACTCGCAATTCGCGTCCTTGTAGAAAGCATCGGGCTTCAGGAAGAGGCGGTCGCGCTCCATCGTGCCCATGAGATAGGCCTTGGAGAGCGGCGGACGCTGATAGGGCGCGAAGGGCTCGTCGCCGACCATGGTGATCGGACCGGCGAAGCCGTCAGCCCGAAGGCTCGCGACGGCCTGCGCGCCGGACTGGCCGGCGCCGATGATGACGATTCGTTCGGACACGTGATTTCCGTTCAAGCCCGGCGCAATCCGCCCCGGATGGGATTGAACATGGCGGAGACCTGCCGCTGAATCAACCGCTTAGCGGCGTTGAGCGGCGGGCGCGCGCGGGCTAGAACCTTGCCATGTCCAAGGATTCTCAACGCTTTGAACGGACGCTGGCGCTCGCCGGCCTGGAAGCGACGCAGGCGCTGGGCGCGCGGATTGCCGCATCCTTGAAAGTCGGCGACGCGGTGGCGCTGCAAGGCGATCTGGGCGCGGGCAAGACGACGCTGGCGCGCGCCATCCTGCACGCGCTTGGCGTAACGGAAGAAGTGCCGAGCCCGACCTTTACCCTGGTGCAGTATTACGAGACGCCGAAGCTGAACGTGCGGCATTACGATCTCTATCGCATCGAAAGTCCGGCGGAGGTCGAGGAATTGGGGCTGGAAGAAGCCCTGGACGACGGAGCGGCGCTGATCGAATGGCCGGAGCGGGCATTGGCCTGGCTGCCGACCGACCGGCTGCACGTGTCGCTGAGCCTGAAGGATGGGACGCGGCAGGCGCTGGTGAGCGGGCCGCCGCGCTGGCGGGCATCGATGACGGAGGCCCCTCATGGCGACTGAGCGGACCGAGGCGATGGATGCCTTCCTGGCGGTCTCGGGATGGGGACCGGCGACGCGCATGCCGCTGCCCGGCGATGCCTCGACCCGGCGCTATGTGCGGCTGGCGATGAACGGGCGCCGCGCGATGCTGATGGACCAGCCGCAATCGGCCGAGACGCCGCCCGCGCCCGCCGACGCGACGCCGGACGAGCGCCGGGCGCTCGGCTACAACGCGCTGGCGCGGCTGGCGGGCGGCGATGTCGCGCGGTTCGTCGCGGTCTCCAAATTCCTCCGCGCCAACGGTTTGAGCGCGCCGGAGGTCCTGGCGGCCGATCCCAGGCTCGGCTTCGCGATCCTCGAGGATCTGGGCGACGATCTTTATGCCGACGTGCTCGGCCGGGGCGGCAACGAGTTCGAGCTCTATGCCGCCGCCGCCGATGTCCTGGCGCGGCTGCATGAGGAGGCGGCGCCGGCGGCGATGCCGGGCGGCGTGGCGCTTTATCCCTATGACGAGACGGCGCAGATCGCCGAAATCGACCTGGTGACCGACTGGTTCTTTCCCCTGGCGCTCGGCCGGGCGGCCCGCGCCGACGAGGTGGACGAGCATCGCGCGCTGTGGCGCAAGGCGCTGGACGAGACCCGCAAGGCCGCGCCGGTCTTCATCCACCGCGACTACCATGCCCAGAACCTGCTGTGGCTGCCCGGGCGCGAGGGCGTGGCGCGGGTCGGGCTGATCGATTTCCAGGATGCGGTGGCCGGATCGCGGGCGCAGGACCTGATGCACCTGGTCGAGGATGCGCGGCGCGACGTGTCGCCGGAACTGGCCGAAGCCACCAAGGCGCATTATCTGCGCGCCATGGCGGAACATGGCGTGGCGCTGGACGCCGAGCGCTTCGGCGCGGAAATGGCCATCATCGCGGCCCAGCGCAACGCCCGGATCGTGGGCGTGTTCTCCCGGCTCTACAAACGCGACGGCAAGGCGCGCTATCTGGCCTTCCTGCCGCGGGTGTGGGGATATCTCAATGGCGATCTCGAACATCCGGCGCTGGGCGGATTGAAGGCGTGGTACGATCGCACCATCCCGCGCGAGAAGCGCGGCGCACCCGAGGGGTTGGCAGCGTGAGCAGGCCGGAACGCGCGATGATCATGGCGGCGGGGCTGGGCACCCGCATGCGGCCCTTGACCGACGACAGGCCGAAGCCGCTGGTGACGGTCGCCGGGCGCACGCTGATCGACCATGCGCTCGACCGCCTGGTGGCGGCGGGCGTGACGCTGGCCGTGGTCAATGTGCACTACAAGGCCGAGATGGTGATGGCGCATCTGGCCAAGCGCCACGACATCGAGATCCGCTATTCGGTGGAGACGGACGCGCTGCTCGGCACCGGCGGCGGCGTGGTGAAGGCGCTGCCGCATTTCGAGGGCAAGCCCTTCTTCATCATGAACTCCGACACGGTGTGGGTCGAAGGCATCGGGCACGCGCTGGACCGCATGATCGCGCGCTGGGACCCCGAGGCGATGGACGCGCTGCTGCTGATGGCGGCGATGACCACGGCGCTGGGCTTCGAGGGGCCGGGCGATTTCAACATGGACGGCGACGGGCGGCTGTCGCGGGTCGAGGAACGCCGGCTGTCGCCCTTCGCCTATCCCGGCGTGCAGATCGCCCATCCGCGCCTGTTCGACGACGCGCCTTCGGGCGGTTTCTCGACCAACCGGGTGTGGGACCAGGCGATCGCCAAGGGCCGGCTGTTCGGCATCCGGCTCGAGGGCGTGTGGATCCATGTCGGAACGCCCGAGGCGGTGAAGCAGGCGGAAGACTTCCTCGCCGAGGAGTCGCTGGCCGTGCGGCGGTGACGGCGAACGTCTTCACGATCCCTTCGAGCGCGCCCTTCGCCGACACGCTGGCCAAAGGGCTGATCGCCAAGGCGGGCGCGGACCCGCTGGCGCTGGCCGATACCGTCATCTACCTGCCGACGCGGCGGGCGCAGCGGACCTTCGGCGACGCCTTCGCGCGGGCGCTGGGCGGCGCGGCACTGCTGCCGCGCTTCAAGGCGCTGGGCGATGCCGACGAGGACGAGCTGCTGTTCGAGGCGGAGGCACTCGATCTGCCGCCGGCCGTCGCGCCGATGCGGCGGACGCTGCTGCTGGCGGCGATGGTGCGGCGCTGGCAGGGCGGCGAGATGGGCTTCGCGCAGGCGGCGGCGCTGGCGGACGGGCTCGCCGCGGTGATGGACGAGGTGGAGACGCAAGGCGCCAAGCTGTCGGACCTCGATGGCTTCGTGCCGGTCGCGCTGGCGGCGCATTGGGACCGGGTGCGGACATTCCTGCTTCTGCTCAAGGACGCATGGCCCGATATCCTGGCGGCGGAGCAGCGGATCAGTCCGGCGGACCGGCGCAACCGCGCGCTGACGGCGCTGGCGGCGCAGGTGAAGGCGTCGCGCGGGAAGGTGATCGCGGCGGGCTCGACCGGTTCGATTCCCGCGACGGCGGCGCTGCTGAAAGCCATCGCGGAACGGCCGGACGGCGCGGTGATCCTGCCCGGGCTGGACCGCGAACTCGATGCCGAGAGTTGGGACACGCTCGATCCGGGCCACCCGCAATACGGCATGAAGCAATTGCTCGACAGGCTGCGCGTCCGGCGCGACGCGGTGCGCGATTGGGACGGCGCGCGCAATCCCCAGCGCGAACGGGTGCTGCGCGAGGCGCTGCGCCCTGCCCCCACCACCGATGCGTGGCGTGCCATTGCGGAGCGCAACGAGGAAGGCGCCATCGCGGAGGGTGTGGTGGGCATCTCGCTGATCGAGGCGGCCGATGCGGCGGAGGAGGCGTCGGCCATCGCGCTGGTGCTGCGCGAGGCGCTGGAAGAGCCCGGCAAGACCGCGACGCTGGTGACGCCGGATCGCGCGCTGGCGCGGCGCGTGGCGAGCGAACTCAGGCGATGGGACGTGGAGGTTGACGATTCCGCCGGCCGGCCGCTGTCGCACACGCCGCCGGGGACCTTCCTGTGCCTGTTGGCCGATGCGGCGGATGCGGGTTTCGCGCCGGTGCCGCTGCTGGCGCTGCTCAAGCATCCGTTATGTACGATGGGCGGCAACGGCGCCGCGTTCCGCGAGAAGGCGCGCGAGCTCGACGTTCTGCTGCGCGGGCCGCGGCCCGATCCGGGACTGGCGGGCGTGCGCAAGGCAATCCAGCGCGAACGCGAGGACGCAGACGAAGCGGCGAAGGCGCGGCTGTCGCGCCTGCTCTATTGGTTCGCGGATGTGGCCGGGGCGCTGAAGCCGTTCGAAACCGCGCTCGGCAAGCGCGAGGCGCCGCTCATCGATATCGTGACGGGGCATCTGCAGGCGGCGGGCGCGTTGGCGGGCGCCGATCTCTGGAAGGCGGAGGCCGGCGATGTCGCGTCGCGCTTTGTGGCCGAGCTGCTGGAAGCCGCGCCGAACATCGAGGTGAACGGCGGCGCCTATGCCGCGCTGTTCCGCAAGCTGGCTTCGACCAAGGCCGTGCGGCTGCAACGCGGCGGCCACCCGCGCGTCGCGATCCTGGGGCCGCTGGAGGCGCGGCTGCAAAGCTTCGACACCGTCGTGCTCGGCGGATTGAACGAGGGAAGCTGGCCGCGCGCGCCGGCGGCCGATCCGTGGTTCTCGCGCCCGATGCGAAAGGCGCTCGGCCTCGAACAACCGGAACGCGCCATCGGACAGGCGGCGCATGATTTCGCGGCGCTGAGCGCGGGGCCGCGCGTGGTGCTGACGCGGGCGAAGAAAGCGGAAGGTGCGCCGACGGTCGCCTCGCGCTGGGTCGAGCGGCTGTCGCAACTGACCGGCGGGCTCGGGTTGCGGACCGACGAACGCGACGTGCTCAAGCCCGGCCTCGATTATCTCGCCCTGGCGCACGGCATCGACGAGGCCGGAATGGCGACGCCGGAGAAGCGGCCGGCGCCGCGTCCGCCGGTGGCCGCGCGGCCGAAGAAGCTTTCCGTCACCGAGATCGAGCGCTGGGTGCGCGATCCCTATGCGATCTATGCGCGGCGCGTGTTGAGACTTGAAGTGCTCGACCCGCTCGACGCCGCGATCGGGCCGCTGGAGCGCGGCAATGCCGTGCACAAGGTGCTGGAGCGTTTCGTGAAGGAACATCCCGGGCCGCTCGGCGACGACGCGGCGCTGACACTGGTTGCGATCGCCGACCAGGTGTTCGCGGCGGAGGGCACCCCGAAGGCGGCGCTGGCACTGTGGCGGCCGCGCTTCGCCAATGCGGCGCTGTGGTTCGTGGAGCAGGAGCGCGTCCTGCGCGAGGTGCGCGAGACATCGCTGACCGAGATCAAGGGTCTGTGGAAGGTGACGCCGGGTTTCGAATTGAGCGGCATCGCCGACCGCATCGACATCCTGGAAGACGGCAGCGCCGCGATCTTCGACTACAAGACCGGCAAGCCGCCGCGACCGAAACAGATCAAGGCGTTCCTCGCGCCGCAATTGCTGCTCGAAGCGGAGATGCTGCGGGCCGGCGCGTTCGGCGATCCGCGCGAGGCGGCGGCGCTGGTCTATGTCTGGTTCAGCGGCGGGCGCGAGCGCGGCGCGCTGGAGGAGGTCGACCTGGCGCTGGTGCCCGAGGCGGTGGCGCGGCTGAAGCGCTATATCGCGCTGTTCGAGAAAGAGACGACGCCCTATCTGCCGCGGCTGCGGCCGCAGAATGTCGATTTCACCGGCGACTACGATCACCTGGCGCGGGTGCGCGAATGGTCGCTGGGCGGCTGGGAGGCGCCGGAGGAATGAGCGGGGCCAGCGACATCGAGAAGGACCCGTCGGTCATCGCGGCCAATCCGGCGCATTCCGCCTGGGTCGCGGCCAATGCCGGCGCCGGCAAGACGCACACGCTCGCCAACCGCGTGACGCGGCTCTTGCTGGCGCGGACCGATCCGGAGCGCATCCTGTGCCTGACCTTCACCAAGGCGGCGGCGGCGGAGATGCAGGGGCGGCTGTTCAAGCAGCTCGGCGAATGGTCGATGCTGCCGAACAAGGAATTGGAGCGGCGGGTCGCGGAGATCGGCGCGGGGCTCGGCGGGCCGGAAGACATGAAGCGGGCGCGGCAGCTTTTCGCCAAGGCGCTGGAGACGCCGGGCGGATTGAAGATCCTGACCATCCACGCGTTCTGCCAGAACCTTCTGTCGCGCTTTCCGCTGGAGGCCGGCGTGCCGGCGTCGTTCGACGTGCTGGACGAGCAGACGGCGCGCGAACTGATCGCGCAGGCCCGCACGCGAGTGCTGGAGCGCTCGGGCAGCGGCGACGCGGCGCGGGCCTCGGCGCTGGCCTTCCTGCTGACCCAGACCAGCGAGGCGACGCTGAACGCCATCCTCGACGCGGCGCTGGGCGCGGACAAGCGCAAGCTCGACCGCTTCTTCGAAACGCTGGGAACACAGGATGTCGGCGCGGCGGTGCGCCGGGCGCATGGCGCGGGCGACGAAGGGCCGGACGCGATCTGCCGGCGCTTCTGCGAAGAGCTGTTGGACCTGACGGAGGATTTGCGATCCATCGCGGCGTGGATGGCGACGGGGTCGAAGACCGATGGCGAACGCGCTTCGGGGCTTCTCGCCGTGCTGGCGATGGCGCCGGGCGCGGCGATGTACGATGCCTATCGCGCGCTGTGGCTGACCCAGGCGGGCGAGCCGCGCAAGGAGCCGGTGACCAAGCGGCATTCCGCGACGCGGCCGGAATTGCGCGCGGCGGTGGACCGGCTGCAGGCCGATCTGTTGGCGGTGGAGGAGCGGCGGCGCGCGGCGCACGCGGCGGCGCTCACCGAGGCGGCACTGACCATCGCCGACGCGGTGCGCGCGGAATATGTCCGCGCCAAGGAGGCGCGCGGGGCGCTCGATTATGACGACCTGATCGTCAAGACCCGGCAATTGCTGGAGGAGCGCGAGGCGGCGTCCTGGGTGCTCTACAAGCTCGACGGCGGCATCGATCACGTGCTGATCGACGAGGCCCAGGATACCAGCCCGGAGCAATGGCGCATCGTGCGGGCGCTGACGGCGGAGTTCTTCGCCGGCGACGCGGCGCCGCGCTGGCGCGGCGAGGACAAGCAGCCGGTGACGCGCACGATCTTCGCGGTCGGCGACGAGAAGCAGTCGATCTTCTCCTTCCAGGGCGCCGATCCGGCGCAGTTCGACGTGCATCGCCGGGCGTTCGGCGAGGCCGCCGCGGCGGCCGGGCGCGGCTTCGTCGACCAGCCGCTGGTCGTGTCGCGCCGCTCGGTGCGCGAGGTGCTGCAATTCGTCGACACGGTGTTCAAGCCCGAGGAGGCGCGCGCCGGGCTGACTTCCGGCGGCGGGGCGATCGAGCACCGCCACCTGCGCGAAGAGCACGGGCGCGTCGAGCTGTGGGAGACGGCCAAGCCGGCCGATGCCGAGGACACCGATCCCTATGAATTGCCGCCGGTCGATTATGTCGGCGAGGCGAGCCCGGTGGCGCAACTGGCGCGGCGCGTGGCGGAACAGATCCGCCAATGGGTCGGGCGCGCGAAACTGCCGGGGCACAAGGCGGCGGTGCGGGCCGGGGACATCATGATCCTGCTGCCGCGGCGCGAGCCGTTCGGCAGCGCGGTGATCCGCGAGCTGAAACTGCGCGGCGTGCCGGTGGCCGGCGCCGACCGCATCGTGCTGACCGAGCAGATCGCGGTGATGGACCTGATCGCGCTGGGCCGTTTCGTGCTGCTGCCGCAGGACGACTATACGCTGGCGGCGGTGCTGCGCTCGCCGCTGTGCCGGGTGAGCGAGGACGCGCTGTTCCAACTCAGCCATGACCGCAAGGGTCCGTTGTGGAGCGCACTGCAGCAACGGCGGGACGAGAACGACGCGTTCCGCGAGGCGCACGACTTCCTCGCCGAGATGCGGGCGCGCGCCGATTTCGCGCCGCCCTATGAATTCTATGCCCATGCGCTGGGACCGCGCGGCATGCGCCGGCGGCTGCTGAAGCGGCTGGGCCACGAGGCGAACGACGCGATCGACGAATTCCTGTCGCTGTCGTTTGCCTATGAAGCGGCGAACGCGCCGTCGCTGGAAGGCTTCCTGCATTGGATCGAACGCGGCGGAGCCGAGATCAAGCGCGACATGGAACGCGCCCGCGACGAGGTTCGCGTCATGACGGTGCACGGCGCCAAGGGACTCGAAGCCGATATCGTCATCCTGCCGGACACGACCGGCGTTCCCTCGCTCGCCAACGACCGGGGCAATCTTCTCTATACGGATGACGGCGTGCTCTATCCGGTCGCCGACGCCCAGGCGCCGCGCGCCGTGCTGGAGGCCAAGGCGGCGGCCAAGGCGCGCATGCTGGAGGAGCACCGAAGGCTGCTCTATGTCGCGCTGACGCGGGCGCGCGACCGGCTGGTGGTGTGCGGCTTCGAGGGCAAGCGCGGGGTCAAGGACGGCTCGTGGTACACGCTCGCCAAGCGCGCCGCCGAGGCGATCGGGGTGAAGCTGACGCGCGGCGGCGAGGCGCTGCACGTCGTCGGCGAGGCGGACGACCTTGTAGCGGCCGGCATGGTGCCGACCGTCGCGGCGGCGCCCCTGGCGTCGGGCTGGCTGAGTACGCCCGCGCCGCGCGACGTGCCGGCGCCCCGGCTGGTCCGGCCGTTCGACGCGGCGGGGATGGACGAGCCGGCGACGCTGTCGCCGCTCGCCGACAACAAACAGTTCCGCCGCGGCCTTCTGGTGCATGCGCTGCTGGCGCATCTGCCGGAGGTGGCGAAAGTGGAGCGCCCGGCGCTGGCGCTGCGCTTCCTCCGTCTACGGAACGTGCCGGACGACGAAGCGGAGACGCTGGCGCGCGAGACCCTGCGCGTGCTGGACGATCCCGCTTTCGCCGCGGCCTTCGCGGAGGGCAGCCGCGCCGAGGTCGCCATCGTCGCCGATTTGCCGGAACTCGGAGAGGCGGCGCGCGTCAACGGCCGGATCGACCGGCTGGCGCTGACCGATGACAGTGTCCTCATCGTGGACTTCAAGACCAACCGGCCGCCGCCGACGCGCGAAGACGATGTGGCGCCGCTCTATCTCACGCAAATGGCGCTCTACCGCGCCGCGGCGGCGAAGATATTTCCGGGCCGGCGAATCGTGTGCGGGCTGGTGTGGACGGAAGGTCCCACACTCATGGCGCTGTCCAATGAGCTCCTGGACGGGGAAATGCGCCGGATCAAGGCGCGCCTTGACCCTCAGGGGTAGCATTCCTAAGTATAGCAGCCAGCTATCGCAAGGACACCACCCATGCCCGCTCCCATCAAGGTCTCCGACGCTTCCTTCCAGGCCGATGTGCTCAACTCCAAGACGCCGGTCGTCGTGGATTTCTGGGCGGAATGGTGCGGCCCCTGCCGCATGATCGCGCCGGCGCTCGAAGAGCTTGCGGGCGAGATGAGCGGCAAGGTGACCATCGCCAAGATCAACATCGACGAGAACCCCCAGGTGCCGCAGAAATACGGCGTGCGCGGCATCCCCACCATGATGATCTTCGCCCAGGGCCAGGTCGCGGCGACCAAGGTCGGCGCGCTGCCCAAGAACAAGATCAAGGAATGGATCGAATCCTCGGTCTCCTTTTCCGGCGACGGAATCGGCGCGGCGACCCGTTAAGGCGCCGGCGCGGCGCATGCTATAGATGAGCCGGTTTCAACCGGGTCCGCCGCATGCGTTTCGTCGCCGTGATTGCCGCCGCGTTGCTTCTGTCCGGCTGTGCCTGGGTGCGGCAGGAACTCGCTCCGCCGCCGGCGGCGCCGACGACGCAGCCGGTTCCCAAGCCGGAACCGGCAAGGCCGCCCAAGCCGAAGCCGCGTGTCGAGCGGCCGGCGCCCGTGCCGCAGCAGACCCAGACGGAACCGCAGCAGGTCGCGCCGGCTGCGCCGCCGGTCGACTACGACGCCCGCTGCCACACGCTGGCGGCCAATCGCGCCGACGACGCCAAGCAGCTCGGCGCCTCGCCGGCCGACCAAGCGAAGATGCAGAGCGATACCTATCGCGATTGCATGGCGCAGTCGAAATAGGCGCGCTTCAACTGTTCTCCACCAGGACCTGGCCCGCCAGGTAGAGCGAGCCGCAGATGAGAATCCGCGGCGGCGGTTCTTTCGGGTGGGCGCGGGACCAGGCCTGCAACTGGAGCATCGCGTCTTCGAGGTCCTCGGCGGGCTGGGCGTCGAGACCGGCGTGACGCGCCATGTCGTAGAGCGCGCCGGCGCCGAGGCTGGCGGGTTCGCCGGGAATGCTCACCGTGACGACGTGACGGGCAAGGCCGCGATAGGCCGACAGGAACCCGATCGCATCCTTGGTGCGCAGCATGCCGCAGACGAGATAGAGCGGCCGTTCCGACTTCTCCTCCAGATCGGCGATGGCGCGCGACACGGCCGCGGCGCCATGCGGGTTGTGGCCGCCGTCGAGCCAGATCTCCGCCCCCTTCGGGGCCATGTCGACCAGCGGGCCGCGCGTCAGGCGCTGCAGCCGCGCCGGCCAGTCGACGGTGCGCAGGCCGGTCTCGATCGCCTTGTCGGTGCCCCAGCCGTGATTGGCGTGGCGCAGCGCGGCGATGGCGACGGCGGCGTTCTCGATCTGGTGGCGGCCGATCAGCCTGGGCAGCGGCAGGTCGAGCAGGCCGTGCTCGTCCTGATAGACCATGCGGCCGTGCTCCTGATGGGCGGAGAAATCCTGGCCGAAGACATAGGCCGGCGCGCTCAGCCGGTCGGCGCGCGACAGGATGACGTCGCGCGGCGCGTCGTCCTGCGGGCCGACGATCACGGGCACGCCGGGCTTGATGATGCCGGCCTTCTCGGCGGCGATGACGCGGATGTCGGAGCCGAGGAAATCCTGGTGGTCGAGGCCGATGGGCTGGATCACCGTGATCGCCGGCTTGTCGATCACATTGGTCGCGTCGAACTTGCCGCCGAGGCCGACCTCCAGCACCAACGCGTCGGCGGGATGGCGCGAGAAGGCGAGGAACATCGCCGCGTCGGTGATCTCGAAATAGGTGATCGGCCTTCCGGCATTGACGCGCTCGCATTCTTCGAGCGTGGCGACCAGCTCGTCTTCCGAGATGAGCTGACCGGCGATGCGGATGCGCTCGTGGAAGCGCACCAGATGCGGCGAGGTGTGCATGTGCACCTTGAGGCCCTGGGCCTCCAGCATGGCGCGGGAGAAGGCGCAGACCGAGCCCTTGCCGTTGGTGCCGGCGACATGGATCGTCGGCGGCATCCTCAGCTGCGGATCGCCGAGGTCGTGCAGCAGGCGCAGGATGCGATCCAGCGCCAGGTCGATCTTCTTGGGATGCAGATCCAGCAGGCGCTCGAGGACGGCGGTGCTGCGGAAATCGGCGGCGTCGTTCTGGACGCTCATTCCGCGGCGGTCGAGCCGGCAGCCGGCGCAGCTTGCGGGATGACGCGCGTGGCGGTGGCGGTGACGACGGGCGGCACCACGACGGGGCGGGCGCGCGGCCGGGCGCGCTTCATCATCAGATGGATCACCTTCGACAAGGTCGGGCGAAGATCGTGGCGCGGCACCACCATGTCGATCATGCCGTGCTCCAGGAGATATTCGGCGCGCTGGAAACCGTCGGGCAGGCGCTCGCGGATCGTGTTGGCGATGACGCGCGGGCCGGCGAAGCCGATCTGCGCGCCGGGCTCGGCGATCTGGATGTCGCCCAGCATGGCGTAGGAGGCGCTGACGCCGCCATAGGTCGGATCGGTCAGGACGACGATGTAGGGCAGCCCCGCCTCGTGCAGGCGGTCGACCATGATGGTGACGCGCGGCATCTGCATCAGCGAGAGGATGCCTTCCTGCATGCGGGCGCCGCCGGACGACACGAAGAGGATGAACGGCCGCTTCTCGGCGATGGCGAGGTCCATGGCGCGAACGAGGCCCTCGCCGACGCCCATCGACAGCGAGCCGCCGAGGAAATCGAAGGGCTGCACCGCGATCACCACGGCCAAGCCTTCGAGCGTGCCCTTGGCGGCGGACAACGCCTCGTTGCGGGACGTCTTGCCGCGCGAGGCCTTGATCTCGTCGGTGTAGCGCTTCTCGCCGCGGAACTTCAGCGGATCGACCGGAACCTCGGGATAAGGAAGCTCCTCATAGCTGGCCGAGTCGAAGATCGCGGTGAAGCGCTCGGTCGGGCCGATGCGCATGTGAAAGCCGCATTGCGGGCAGACGAACTGCGCCAGCGCGAGGTCGCGGTGGAAGATCATCTCGCCGCAGGACGGGCATTTCTTCCACAGATTCTCCGGCGTCTCGGCCCGGGTGCCGCCGCCCATCAGGCTTTTGATCCGTGGACGGACGAAATTGGCGATCCAATTCATAAGCTCAGCCTAGCACAAAAGCCTAGCGCGCCGCATGCACGGATTTCGCGAGGCCGGCGCAGAATTCGACCACATCGGCCACCAGTTCCGCACGTTTCGTTCCCTTGGCGACATGCGATTCGATCCGCCCGACGATGGCCGAGCCGACCACGGCGCCGTCGGCGAAACGCGCGATGGCGCCGGCCTGTTCCGGGGTCCTGATCCCGAAGCCGACGACGACCGGCAGCGGCGTCCTGGCATGGATGCGCGCTAGCGCGGCGCGGACCTCGTCTTCCGCGAAGCTCTTGGTGCCGGTGATGCCGGCGATGGAGGCATAGTAAAGATAGCCCGTGGCGCCATCGAGGACGGTGGGCAGCCGCGCGTCGTCCGTGGTCGGCGCCAGGAAGCGCACGATGTCGATGCCGTGCGCCGACGCCGGGGTGCGCAGGACCTCGTCCTCTTCCGCCGGCACGTCGACGATGAGAAGGCCGTCCACCCCGGCCTCGGCGGCGTCCTTCATGAGGCGCGCGGTGCCGTAGGCGTGGATCGGATTATAGGCGCCCATCAGGACGATCGGCGTCCTGTCGTCGGCCTTGCGGAAGCGGCGGACCGTCTCGACCAGCTTGGACAGCGTCATGCCGGATTTGAGCGCGCGCAGATAGGACGCCTGGTTGATCGGGCCGTCCGCCATCGGATCGGAGAACGGGATGCCGAGCTCGATGATGTCGGCGCCGGCGGCGGGAAGCTTCGCGAGGATGTCGAACGCGGCGTCGAAATCCGGATCGCCGCCGGTGACGAAGGGCACGAAGGCGGCGCGGTTCTGTTTCTTCAGCGCGGCGAAGGTCGCGGCGATGCGGCTCATATCGTCTCCCCCAGCGCGGCGGCCACCGAGAAGACGTCCTTGTCGCCGCGGCCGGAAAGGCAGACGGCGATCAGCTTGTCCTTCTCCATCTGCGGCGCGATGCGCATGACATGGGCGATGGCGTGCGCGCTTTCGAGCGCGGGGATGATACCTTCCAGCTTCGAGAGCTGCACGAAAGCGTCGAGCGCATCCTTGTCGGTCGCCGAGAAATATTTCACCCGGCCCTGGTCCTTGAGCCAGGAATGCTCGGGACCGACGCCGGGATAATCGAGGCCGGCGGAGATCGAATGGGCTTCGAGAATCTGGCCGTCGCGATCCTGCAGAAGGTAGGAGCGCGTGCCGTGCAGCACGCCGGGCGAGCCCTTGGTCAGCGTGGCGGCGTGATGCTCGGTCTCGGTGCCCTCGCCCGCCGCCTCGACGCCGTGGATTTCGACCTCCGGATCGTCGAGGAAGGGATGGAACATGCCGATGGCGTTGGAACCGCCGCCGACGCAGGCGGTGACCAGATCGGGAAGCCTTCCCTCGGCCTCCTGCATCTGCGCGCGGGTTTCGTTGCCGATCACCGTCTGGAAGTCGCGGACCATCGCGGGATAGGGATGCGGGCCGGCGGCGGAGCCGATGATGTAGAAAGTGTCGTAGGGATTGGTCACCCAGTCGCGCAGTGCCTCGTTCATCGCGTCCTTCAGGGTGCGCGAGCCGGAGGACACGGCGCGGACCTCGGCGCCGAGCAGGCGCATGCGGAAGACGTTGGGCTTCTGCCGCTCGATATCGACCTCGCCCATATAGACGACGCAGGGAAGCCCGAAACGCGCCGCGACGGTGGCGGTGGCGACGCCGTGCTGGCCGGCGCCGGTCTCGGCGATGATGCGGGTCTTGCCCATGCGGCGGGCGAGCAGGATCTGGCCGAGGCAATTGTTGATCTTGTGCGCGCCGGTGTGGTTCAGATCCTCGCGCTTCAGATAGATCTTCGCGCCGCCCAGATGCTGCGTCAGGCGTTCGGCGAAATAGAGCGGGCTCTCGCGGCCGACATAGTGCTTGAGCATGCCGTCGAGCTCGGCGTGAAAGGCCGGATCGCGCTTGGCCTCCTCATAAGCCTTCTCCAGCGCGATGACGTTGGGCATCAGCGTCTCGGCGACGAAGCGGCCGCCATAGGCGCCGAAATGGCCGCGCGGATCGGGGCCGGTGCGGAAGGAATTGGGCTGGCTCATGCGGTGACCCGGGCGTTGCGCGCCGCGGCCACGAAGTCCGCGATCTTTTCGGCGCTCTTGAGGCCGGGCGCGGTTTCGACGCCGGACGACACGTCGACGCCGGGCGCTTCGCTGACGGCGAGGGCGCGACCGACATTGTCCGGCGTCAGGCCGCCGGCGAGCAGCCAGGGCTTGGAGAATCTCCGTCCCCGGAGGATCTGCCAGTCGAACGCGGCGCCGTTGCCGCCCTCGCGGCGCGCGCCGGCGGGCGGGCGGGCGTCGAATAGGAGCATGTCGGCGGCGTCTTCATAGGCCGCGACGCCCGCAAGGTCGGCGGGCTCGGCGACGGCCAGCGCCTTGATCACCGGCACGGCGAAGCGCGAACGGATGGCGCCGATACGGGCCGGCGTTTCGGCGCCATGCAACTGAAGGAAGTCGGGTCGGATGGCGGCAAGCACGGCCGACAGGGCCTCGTCGGTCTCGTCGCACACCAGCGCGACCAGGCGGACGCGGCCGCGCATGCGGGCGGCGAGGCTCGCGGCCTGCTCCGGCGCAAGATGGCGCGGCGACTTGCGGTTGAAGACCAGTCCCGCCATGTCGGCGCCGGCGCGCAGGGTCGCGTCGGCCGCTTCGGCCGAGGTGATGCCGCAGATTTTGACCAGGACTGCCATGGGACCGGCCTTATGGACCGCGACGCCCGCCCGATCAAGCAAGGGGTTTGTGCAGCGTTACCTGCCGGTTCGGCCGCCGATTCAGGCCGGCGTTTTCAGCTCGTCCGCGATCGCCTTGGCGGCGGCGGCGGGATCGGCGGCGGCGGTGATCGGACGGCCGATCACCAGGATGTCGGCGCCGGCGCGGTGCGCCTCGGCCGGCGTCATGACGCGCTTCTGGTCGGCGAGATCGGCGCCGGCCGGACGGATGCCGGGTGTCACCAGCAGGAAGTCCGGGCCGAGCGCCTTGCGCAGGGGGACGATCTCGTGCGCCGAGCAGACCACGCCGTCGAGCATCGATTGCTTGGCGAGGCGCGCCAGGCGCAGCACCTGTTCCTCGGCGGGGCCGCGCTGGCCGACGGATTCGAGCACCGCGTCGTCCAGGCTGGTCAGCGCGGTGACACCGATCACCTTGACCCGCGGATCGACGGCGCGCGCCGCGGCGGCGGCGTCGCGCATCATGCGTTCGCCGCCCGAGGCGTGGATGTTGAAGATCTGCGTGCCCAGCTTGGCCAATTCGCGCGAGGCGGCGGCGACGGTGTTGGGGATGTCGTGGAATTTCACGTCGGCGAAGACCGGCAGGCTGGTCTGGACGATGCGGCGGATGCCCTCCGGACCCGCGGCGGTGATGAATTCGAGGCCGACCTTCAGGCCGCCGACATAGGCCCGCACGGCCTTGGCGATCGCCAGCGCATGGTCGACATCCGGCGTGTCGAGCGCCACGAAGACGGGATTGGAGAATCGCATCTGGCTCATCCGGGCGGGGTCTTAGTCCCGCGCAGCCGCGCCGGCAAGAGCGCGCTCGCCCTGGCGGACGCGCTTTGCGCTAGCTCGGTGCCCCGGCGCGCCACGCGGCGAAACCCGATGGCCAGGCCGCCCAAAAGCACGCCGATCAGCACCGCCGCGAACAGCAGCAGATAGAGCGGCATTTCCAGCGCCAGGGCCGGGCTTTCCTGGGAGAACGGATCGAGGCTGAGGACGACCGGGGCGCGGTTGGCCAGCGCGATCCAGATCGCGGCCAGCGCGACCGGAATGGCGAGGATCCAAGTGGTGAGCCGCATGTCCCTGGCCTGGCTCGAAAAGCGGGCTTAATCCTCGCGTCCGTCGCCGTTGTTCAGGCGCTCGCGCAGCTCCTTGCCGGTGCGGAAGAACGGGGCGCGCTTCTCTTCCACCGACACCGGCTCGCCGGTGCGCGGATTGCGCCCCTGGCGCGCCGGACGAACCTTCACCGAAAAGGCGCCGAAACCGCGCAATTCCACGCGATGGCCCGCCGCCAGCGCCTTGGTGACTTCGTCCAGCATCGTCGAGACGATGCGCTCGATATCGCGGTGATACAGGTGCGGATAGCGAGCCGTGAGCCTTGCAACCAGTTCGGACTTGATCATCCCCTGCCCCTGAGGGAAACCCTATGAGGCAGACTCCCCTGCCCCGACTAGTTAACTGTGACAATTCCTCGACAGATCGTCAATGGAAGTCCCTGAAAGCTCAGCATTTTTTTAAAATAGGGCGAGAGTTCCCCCAAAGAATGGTCTCCTTTGTCTTCGCCGGGCGGCAAATCGGGCGGCTCAGGCGGCCAGGCTGTCCGCCACCGGGGCCTTGATCGGCAGGATGATCGTCACCGTCGTCCCCAGCCCTTCGACGCTGTGGATGCGCATGCTGCCGCCATGCAGCTCGGAAAGGCCGCGGACCAAAGCAAGGCCGAGGCCGGTGCCGGCATGCTTGCCGGAATTGTTCGAGAGCTGGACGAACGGGTTGCCAAGCCGGTCGATCTCGGCCGCCGAAATCCCGACGCCGGTGTCGGATACCGAAAGATGGCACAGGGCGCCCTCGTCGCCGACGCCGATGGCGACGGTGCCGCCGGCGGGGGTGAACTTGATGGCGTTGGACAGAAGGTTCAGCAGTATCTGCTTGAGGGCGCGGCGGTCGGCGCTGAGGAAGACCGGCGTCAGCGCCTCGCGCATGTCCAGCTCGATCCCGCCGGCGGCGGCGCGCTCGCCGACCAGCTCGACGCATTCGCGCACCAGGGCCGCGGTGTTGACGCGCTCGCGGTGCAGTTCGAGCTTGCCGGCCTCGATCTTCGACATGTCCAGGATGTCGCCGATCAAATCGAGCAGATGGGTGCCGGCGCTGTGGATCAGGCCGGCATAGTCGCGATAGCGGGTGTCGCCGTTGGGACCGTACATCTCGGTATGGATGATCTCCGAGAAGCCGAGCACCGCGTTCAGCGGGGTGCGCAATTCGTGGCTCATATTGGCGAGGAAGGAGGATTTGGCGTGGCTCGCCTTCTCCGCCATGTCCTTGGCCAGGAGCGCTTCCTCGCGCGCGTCCTCGGCGCGCTGGGCGGAGAGCGCCAGGCTTTTCTCCAGCGCGCGGCGCTCGTCGAGCGTGGCGCCGGCCAGGATGACGGTGAAGCCGATCACCGCGTAGTAGAGCTGCACCATCGCGATGCGCTCGGCCGGCGAAAGCTCCATGAACGCCGCCGACGGGTGGGCGCCGATCGCGATGTAGTACGAGACCGCCAGCGCCATCGACAATCCGAGCGCGCCGCCGGCGAAGCCGCGCCGGAAGGTGAGCAGGATCAGGATCGGGAAATAGAGGAAGCTCGGCGTCGTGTAGGGCAGCGCGTAGCACAGATAGCCGACGCCGGCGACCAGGCCGAGCAGGAAGAAGGTGCCGAACCGCGCGCCGGGCGCGAACATCCGCTTCACCGCGTCCTGGCGCACGCACATGAAGAACGGCACGAGCAGGCTGAGGCCCAGCGCGTCGGCGCCGAACCAGCTTCGCATGATCGACAGGATCGGCGCGCCCGAGGAATAATGCAGCGTCGCGCCCGCGATCGCCGCGGAGACGGCGCAGGCCGCGACCGCCAGTCCGTAGAAGGTGAGCAGGACCTCGGTGCGGCTGAAGACGCGGTCGAAGCCGAGCCAGCGCAGCGGCAGCGCGACGATCAGCACCTCGGTCAGGTTCGCGAGACAGAAACCGGCGGCGTTCAGGACCGTGTCGCTCGTCGCGAAATCGGCCGCCACGCCCGCCAGCGCCGCGACCGCCAGCATCTTGGGCCAGGCGCGGGTCGGGTAGTGCAGCAGGCAGGCGAGCAGGACCGCGTTGGCGACCCACAAGGGCGTGATGCGCCCGGTGTGCTGGACGAGCGCGACGCAGGCCCAGGTCGCCGCGAAGATCGCAAGGGCGAGCAGCGCCAACGACGGCGCGGCGTCGCGATCCCGCGGCAGGGGCGCAATGGACTGGGCGGACGCGTTCACGAAATGGCAACCCCGGCGCGACGGCGAAGGCTACCCAGGATGAGAATAATGCACCGTTAAGTCCGGCCCGCTTTGCGCGGATTTGCAGCAGGCCCGGATTTGCGGCGTTTTGCGGCCGGAGCGCGCGCGGCTTGCGCGGCGCTGACCGACAGCCAGCGGCCGAGCGTCCCGCGATCGGACAGCATCGCGTCGGGCACGACGATATAGGTCTTGCTCGGCGGCACGGACGGCGCGTATTGCAGCCGCCTGGCGCCCTTGAGCTTGAGCAGCGCCTCCTGCTCGGCGGGCGCCAGCTTCACCGCCAGGCCGACGTCGGACAGCGAGACGCACATCCGGTCGTCGGCATAGACGCCGATGCCGCCGAACATCGGCTTGAAGCGCCAATCGACATTCGCCGGCATCGCGGCTTCCATCTTCTTCTGCAGGTCGCGCGGATCGTGCGGCATCGACGCCTCCTATTTCTGCGACCACACCGCGATCTCGGTGCCGTCGGGATCGGTGAAGTGGAAGCGCCGCCCGCCGGGGAAGGCAAAGGACGGCTTTGTGATCGTACCGCCGGCGGCCTTCACGCGCGCCAGCGTGGCGTCGAGATCGGCGGTGTAGAAAACGACGAGCGGACCGCCGGGGCGCGGCGTGCCGTCGGTGGTGAAGCCGCCGCCGATGCGGCCGTCGTCGAAGCTGGCATAGGTCGGACCGTAGTCGGTGAATGTCCAGCCAAATACCGCGCCGTAGAACGTCTTGGCGCGCGCGATGTCGTGCACGGTGAACTCGACATAGTCGGCATCGGCCGGCACGGTAGCGTGCGCGCCGATGGTGATGAGCGTGGCGAGCACGAAGCCCACCGCCATGGACACGAATCTCATAGAACCCTCCTCAATAGGAAGAGACCGTACCGAGCCCCTCCTGCCAGGGTTCTGTCAGCAGTTTGGCAGGAGACGTGCGCGGGACGCATCGGCGGGCTACGCGGGAGAGGCGGCGGACGGATGACGGCGCGACTGGCGCTCCGGCTCGGCGCGGCGTCGTTTGAAATATCCATGTTGGGCCAAGATGTTGAGACATTTTCGGCAATATAATTGTTTTCGAGGTCGGCGCGATTGCGCCGGAAGGGCGCCGCGACGGGGCGAGGCGCGGGGGCCAGAGCGAAAGATCGGACAAGCTCGTTCATGGCGACATCATAAGGCCGCGCCGGCGGTGTTGGATAAGTCTTGGCGGAGGGAGGAACGACCCAATCGCTAAAATCGCCACATGCTCTGCAAGACGGCCTCGATGTCACCGACCAAACGCCGCCGTCATCCCCGGCCGAGCGAAGCGAGGGGTCCCATAGCGACAACGTGCGGGGACCCAGGTGTATGCTTCTGGTCTCCTGAGTCAGAAGTTCGCAGCACTCAATGTCATCCGCCGCGAATGCGGCGGACCCAGGTGAAACCTGCACGACCGCGGCAGATTTCACCTGGGTGGCCCGCAGTCGCGGGCCATGACACCTTGTTCTAAATTCTGCGAACTTCTGGTTCAGGACACCAGGTCCGTTTCAGCCCGAAATTACGGACATAAAAGTCCCGTGCCGCGCAAAGAAAAAAGGCGCGGATTGCTCCGCGCCTTTTCCGTTTTATCGATGGGACGACGATTACTCGTCGGCCTTGCCGCCGCGCTTCTTCAGCGCCGCGCCCAGGATGTCGCCCAGGCTCGCGCCCGAGTCGGAGGAGCCGTATTGCGCCACGGCCTCCTTCTCCTCGGAGATCTCGCGCGCCTTGATCGACACCGAGACCCTGCGGCTCGACTTGTCGACCTGCGTCACCAGCACGTCCACCTTGTTGCCGACCTGGAAACGCTCCGGACGCTGGTCACCGCGGTCGCGCGCCAGATCACTGCGGCGGATGAACGACTTCACGCCGTCCGCCAACTCGACCTCGATGCCGCCGTCATTGACCTGGGTCACGGTGACGGTGACGACCTGGTTCTTGCGCAGCGCGCCGCCGCCGGCGCCCGCCTTCTCGATCGGATCGTCGCCAAGCTGCTTCACGCCCAGGCTGACGCGCTCCTTCTCGGAGTCGACGTCGAGCACCTTGGCCGAGATGACCTGGCCCTTCTCGTAGTCCTTGACCGCCTCGTCGCCGGACTTCGCCCAGCTAAGGTCGGAGAGGTGGACCATGCCGTCGATGTCGTGGCCGAGGCCGACGAACAGGCCGAACTCGGTGATCGACTTGATCTCGCCCTCGATGGTCGAGCCCACGGGATGCTCGCGCATGAAGGACTCCCAGGGATTCTCCTGGGTCTGCTTCAGGCCGAGGCTGATGCGGCGCTTGTTGGAATCGACTTCCAGCACCTGCACTTCGACTTCGGTGCCCGGCACGACGATCTTGGACGGGGCGACGTTCTTCTTGACCCACGACATTTCGCTGACGTGGACCAGGCCCTCGACGCCCGGCTCCAGCTCCACGAAGGCGCCGTAGTCGGTGACGTTGGTGACCTTGCCCTTGAACTTGGCGCCCGGCGGGTACTTCACGGCGACGCCTTCCCACGGATCGGTCTGGAGCTGCTTCATGCCCAGGCTGATGCGCTGCGTCTCGTGGTTGATCTTGATGATCTGCACCGTGACGGTCTGGCCGACGGAGAGAACCTCGGTCGGATGGCTGACGCGGCGCCACGCGATGTCGGTGACGTGGAGCAGGCCGTCGACGCCGCCGAGATCGACGAAGGCGCCGTAGTCGGTGATGTTCTTGACCACGCCTTCGACCACCTGCTTCTCCTGCAGCGAGGCGACGAGGCTGGTGCGCTCCTCGGCGCGGCGCTCTTCGAGCACGGCGCGGCGCGAGACCACGATGTTGCCGCGGCGCCGGTCCATCTTGAGGATCTGGAAGGGCTGCGGCTGGTTCATCAAGGGGCCGACATCGCGCATCGGGCGGACATCGACCTGGCTGCCGGGCAGGAAGGCCACGGCGCCGTCGAGATCGACGGTGAAGCCGCCCTTGACGCGGCCGAAGATCACGCCGGTGACGCGGGTCTGCTCGTTGAAGGCGCGTTCGAGCTTGATCCAGCTCTCTTCGCGGCGGGCCTTGTCGCGGCTGAGGACGGCTTCGCCCAGCGCGTTCTCGACGCGCTCGAGATAGACTTCGACCTTGTCGCCCATCTTCACGTTGACCGGCATGCCGGGCATCGCGAATTCCTTGAGGCTGACGCGGCCCTCGGTCTTCAGGCCGACATCGATGACGGCGAAGTCGTTTTCGATGCCGACGACGGTGCCGGTGATGACGGCGCCTTCCTGGGGGGATTGGGTCTCGAAGCTGGCTTCGAGCATGGCCGCGAAGTCGTCGCGGCTTGGGGAGGCAAGGGTGGTTTCTCTGATCTTGGTTGCGGTCGCGTAGCGAGCCATTCGGTATTTCCAATTCACTTCGTCGTGCCGATCCGCCTTTGCCCCTTGGGCTTCGGCGTGATGGACTTCCCGCGCGGGCGCTAATCCCGCTTGGGCGGTTGGGTTGTCGGTCAAGTTCGGGTGGCTCGAAGAGGCCGCCGGGTCTCCTAACCCCTGTGGCGAGCCTTGAGCGCGTCCTCGATCTTCGGTGAGACCAAAGCGAGGGCTGCCGCGAACGCCGCGTCTATACTCAATACGGTGGTATCAAGCAAGTCCGCATCCTTGGCCCGGACCATCGGGGAGATGGGCCGGGTGCGGTCGGCCTGGTCGCGGGCCAGGATTTCCTGGAGCAGATCCGCCTCGTCGCGGAGGATGCCCATGGTTTCCAGTTCCAGCAGCCGGCGATGGGCGCGGATTTTGGGATCGGCGTCGACGAACAATTTGGCCGTGGCGGCGGGGGCGATGACGGTGCCGATGTCGCGGCCATCCATCACGGCGCCCAGGCTGCCGCCGGGCGGGTGGTCGAGGAAGGCGATCTGGTAGTCGTGCAGCGCCCGGCGCACGGCGGGGATGGCGGAAACCTGGCTGGCCGCCTTGCCGACCACATCGGTGCGGATGGCGGGACTGCCGGCGCGGGAAAGATCGACGGCGCGGGCGCCCTGGAGCGCGTCCGCCTGGTTGGTCGGATCGCCCTTGGCCTCCAGCACGGCGAGCGCGGTCAGCCGGTACAGCGAGCCGGAATCCATATGTGCGAAGTTGAAGTGGCGGGCGAGGCGCTTGGCGAGCGTGCCCTTGCCGGAGGCGGCGGTCCCATCGACGGCGATGACGATGCTCATCAGGCCGGCTGACGCTCATAGTGCAGAACGATCAGTTCGGAGAGCGGGCATGGCAGGGTCGCAAAGGCGCGGCCCTCGCCGTCGCTGAACTCGACAAGAGCGGTGCCGCCGTCCAGAAGCTCGACAATCGTTCCGACCTGGCCGCGTGCCAATCCCTCGCGGTCGTTCAACAGAGCGACGACATCGAGCAATTTCAGCCGAACAGCATTTTCAATCATCATTTCAGTACCCAATCGCTCAGACAGCGACGCTTCCATTCTTCACCACTCAAAGCGCTCTTACCATGGGGTCCCCTGTCGTGCCGCATGACAGCTACCCGTTCACGGCGAGAAAATCGGCGCCGAGGTCGCGCATGAGTTTCTCGAATTCGGGGAAGCTGGTGGCGATCATCGCGGTGTCGTCGACGGTCACAGGCTCGCGTGCCGCAAGACCCATGACGAGGAAGCTCATCGCGATGCGGTGGTCCAGATGGGTTGCCACCCGTGCGCCGCCGGGGACGCCGCCCTGGCCCCTGCCCTCGACGGTTAGTGTGTCGTGGGTTTCGGCGGTCGTGACGCCGTTGGCTTTCAGCCCGGCGGCGATGGCGGCGAGACGGTCGCTTTCCTTCACGCGCAATTCTTCGAGGCCGCGCATCACGGTGCGGCCTTCGGCGAAGGAGGCCGCCACGGCGAGGACGGGGTATTCGTCGATCATCGCGGGCGCGCGGTCGGGGGGCACGTCGACGCCCCTGAGCTGCGAGGAGCGCGCGACGAGGTCGCCGATCCGCTCGCCGCCGCTCACGCGTTCGTTCTCGATGGCGATGGCGGCGCCCATCTCCAGCAGGGTCTCGATCAGGCCGATGCGGCGCGGATTGAGCAGCACCGACGGAATGCGCACCTCCGAGCCCGGCACGATCAGCGCGGCCACCAGCGCGAAGGCGGCGGAGGATGGGTCGCGCGGCACGTCGACGGCGCAGGGTTTCAGTTCGGCCTCGCCGCTCACATAGACCGCCTCGCCTTTCGCCAGCTTCTCGACCTCGATCTTGGCGCCGAAGGCGGCGAGCATCTTCTCGGTGTGGTCGCGGGTCAGCGCGTCCTGGCTGACGCGCGAGCGGCCCGGGGCGCCGAGCGCGGCCAGCAGCATCGCCGATTTGACCTGGGCGGAGGCGACGGCGACGTGATGCTCGACGGCAATCGGCAGCTTGGCGCCGCTCAGCGTCACCGGCATCAGGCCGCGCCCGCGCGCGGTGTAGGTCGCGCCGAAATGGGTCAGCGGATCGAGCACCCGGGCCATCGGCCGGCCGCGCAGCGAGGCATCGCCGGTGAACACCGCCGTGATCGGCGTCGTCGCCATCGCGCCCATGACCAGGCGCGAGCCGGTGCCGGAATTGCCGAAATCGAGCACATTGTCGGGCTCGCCCCAGCCGCTTACGCCGGTTCCGCGCACCCGCCAGGCGCCGGGGCCGTCGCGGGTCACGACGGCGCCGAAAGCCCGCATGGCGGCGGCGGTATTGAGGACGTCCTCGGCTTCGAGAAGCCCGGTAATGGGGGTTTCGCCGACCGTCAGGGCGCCCAGGATCAGGGCCCGGTGGGAGACCGATTTGTCGCCGGGAACCACAGCGACGCCCTTCAGGCCGGAAGACCGCCGCGATTTCAAGGGTCTGGCCGCGCTTGAATCGTGCATCTTGGCGCCCCAAATCCTCTTTGACAGCCGGTGTCAGGCGTGGCAAACGACCCGCCTTCCAAAGAAACCCTTCTTTCATGGGAAGCAATAGATTGGTCAAGGCAGAACTCGGTTTGAAACGCGTGTGCCCGCAATGCGCGGCGCGGTTCTACGACCTCCAGAAGCGTCCCATCGAATGCCCGAAGTGCCAGTTCACCTTCGAGCCCGAGGCGATGTACAAGCAGCGCCGTCCGCGCCAGCCCGAAGCGGCCGCCGCGCAGCCCGTCGCCGCCGAAGCCGAGGATGAAGAGGCGGAGAACGAGGACGAGGAGAGCGAAGAGGCCGAGGCCGAGGAAGTCGTCGAGCCGATCCCCGACGAGGCGCCGATCCAGATCGCCGCCACCGGCGAGGACGAGGAAGAAGAAGAGGCCGCCGAGGAGACCGAGACCGAAGGCGCCGGCATGTCGGTGGTCGACGAGGACGACATCGAGGACATCGTCGTCGAGGACGACGAGGACGAGGAGGAGGACGACAACAGCCTCCTCGAGGAGGACGAAGACGAGAACGACGATGTCAGCGGGATCATCGACGCGGATATCGAGAAGGACGAACGCTGAATTTGTTTCGCGCCGCGGCCCAACGCGGCGCGCTCTGGAATGGGGCCATAGCTCAGCTGGGAGAGCGCCTGCATGGCATGCAGGAGGTCAGCGGTTCGATCCCGCTTGGCTCCACCACCAAAAACGCCGGTATCATTGGGTTAGAAAAATCGCGAACGGCCACGATTTCCCGCGTCGGCGACATGCCTCGCCGTCTGGGAATTCGAAAAAGGCCGGTTGCGACTACCGCGGTATCCGCACGCGCCAAGCCATGATCAAGGTATCGACGTCGGCCCCGCTGCCGTCGGCATAGGCCTTGCCGGCCATCCGGCCATGCTGGGTGATGAAATCGTTGTCGCTGCCGACAAGCAGAATATATTCGCCCGGTCGCTCCGCCGGCGCCAATGCCAGGCTTTCCCACTTTTCGTAGAGATCATGAGCGTCCGCCGGCGCCCCGTTGTGCAATCCAAAGCGGCTTAGCTGACTGTTGTCGTTCAGATCGACAAAATCCGCCAACGCCGCCGGCGTGATGTCGTCGCGCAGAATGCCATTCGGCGCGATGCTGCCGGCAGCGTCGTCATAGCGGCCCGCGATGTCGGTGGCGCCCTGCACATCCACCAGCTCAACCTTGCGGTAAAGCGAGGCCGGGCGCTTCGACGCAAGCCCTCCGCCGCTGTCGCGGCACAGAAGCAGAAAACGATGATCGTCGATCGCGAGAAGCTCGCTTTGCGCGGCAACCTTGGTCTTTCCGTCCTCCTCGTATAGCGGAAGCTGGAGCGCATACTCATGGATCAAACGGGGCGCGGCCGTGATGTCATAAGCGAGCAAGCGGACATTGCGGCGCGTGGCGGCGACATTGCCGGCGTCGAGGTCCTGACGCAGCGCGCTCTGATTGACGACAAACAAGGTATGGCCGTCGGGGCTGATGCTCATGCCCTCGAAACCTTGATTGTTCTGTCGGCCGGTCTCGGGATTGCCGGTGTCGATGATGGTGCCTGCCGGCGGGCTGTTGGCGGAGAAATTCTCCTTGCCGTTACGCCGTGGAATGAAGGCCTCGGGCGGCCGCAGGGCCCCGATCATGCGCCCTTGTGCATCGTAGTGGTACACATAGGGCCCATACTCGTCGCCGATCCAGAAGCCGCCCTGGCCGTCCGGCGCAATGGCTTCGTCATCCAGACTGACATGGCCATCGGCCGCGACCGGCAGATCGGGAATCGCGCCGGCCGCGGGGCGCACATCCACGGGGTCGAAACCCGTCGTGGGCATTCCCGCGTTGTCCGTCAGAAGAAGGCTCTTCTTGAGAGCAAGGGTCAGTTGGCCTTCGTGACCCGGCGCGCTGTCGTCGGGCAGCAGGCTGATATCGAATTCCTGCACCCGCGCCCGGTAATCGACACTGCCGGCGGTGTTCCAGCCGCGATCCGGCAAAAGATCGAGATGCGCCACGTATTTTTTCCCGACGCGATGCCAGCTATGCGGCACGAGCATCATGCCAGAGCCCATGCCGCCCAGCGTCTCGCCCTGCATGTCCAGGGCATCCGAAGCCATGCTCCCGACCCCGACAAGCGTGGCGGCATTCGCCGGCGCGGCGGCCATGAGGAAAATGGCCGCCACGCCCACGCAAGAAAACCGCAGTCTCATGCCTTCACCTCAGCGCCATGCGCTCACAGCGAAACGCCGAACGTGGCGAAGACCTGCCGCGGCGCCGACGAGTGGGCCACGATGATCGTGCCCGCGGGATCGTTCGGCGCGAACACGCTGTTGTCGAAGTTCGCCGCATAGCGCACGTCGGTCAGGTTGGTGACGTTCAGCGCCAGCGTCGCGCCGCTCAGCATGCCGATGGCCCCGAAGTCGTAACCGAGGCCGAGATCGAACGTGGCGTAGGCGCCAAAGCCCTGGTCGTTGGTGTAGGTGTAGTAGCGCCGGCCGGTGAACTTGCCCTGCAGCGAGGCCCAGAGACCGTCCCGCCTCAGGGTCAGCACGCTGGCATACATCTGCTTTGGCGTATCCACCTGCTGCTTGCCGGCCGTGGCATAGAGCACGCAGGTGGCGGTGCAGAAGTTGAGGTCCGAATTATAGGTGGTCTCGTTGAGCGAGGCCGAGTTGTACCAGCTCAGCCAAGGCAGCGCCTGCCACAGCACGCCGAGTTCCGCGCCCTTGCTGGTGACGCTGCCGGCATTGTGAAAGGAGTTGCCGCAGCCCGGGTTTGCCTGCAGGGCTGTCGGGCAGGGGTTGTACTGCAGCAGGCGGTTCTTGAAATCCACGTCGTACAGGGCCAGCGAAAGCTGCACATTGTCGTCCACATAGCGGTAGCCGGCATCGAAGCTCTTCGACGTCTCGGGCTTCAGCGTCTTGCCCTGCACGTCCCAGACGGCTTGCGAAACCGACTGCGGACCGAGTTTGAAGCCGCCCTGGAACATCGCCATGTTCTCGGAGTAGCTCGCATACACTTCCTGCCCGGGCGCGAACTTCCAGCGCACGCCCGCCTCCGGCATGAAATAGTCCTTGGCCGTCAGCGAGCCGCTCGCGAACTGGCTGGACGCCGGCGGCGCCGTCGCGGCGACACCGGGTATCGCCAGGGCGTCCGACTTTGCGTCGGTGCCCTTGAAACCGAAATCGACGGTCAGCGCGTCGTCGAGCAGCGAAGCGGTGTCCTGGACATAGAACTGCCGCGTGTTCCAGTTGGTCTTCTGCGCCCATTGGGCGGTATTCGGCTGGCCCTTCAGGAAATGCCCGAGGCTGAAGGGACCCGTGACATTGGTCCAGATGTAGCGCGCGGCGCTGCTGATGTTCTCCTCCAGCCAGAAGCCCGCCTGGACGTGGTTCTTGATGCCGTCGAAGCTGGCATCCCAAGCCAGGTTTCCGAGCACGCCGTTGCGGTTGATGGTGTAACGCGTGTCGCGTATCTGGACCGGCAGATCGTCGGCGGTTGACGCCGTGCCCTGGTTGGACAAGCCGGCGATCCAGTTGTTGCCGTCGCCCTTGTCGTCGTGGTGATACGCTTGCAGGTGCGCGTTGAGGGAATCGGTCAGGGCGTAATCCCCGGCGACGTAGAACATGGCATCGTTGCGCAGGATCTGGCCGTTCGTGAAGAAATCATCCGCGATATTTTCCGGCGGCGTCGGATTGACGCAATTGCTTTTCAGCGAAGCCACGGAACAGGCGGCGCGCTTGAGATAAGTGTTCCAGTCCGGCGCATAGCCGCCCAGATCCCAACCGTCGCGCGCGATTATGTCTTTCGATATGTAGGGATCGTCGGCCTGGTTGGTGCGCGAATAGTCCCCGAAGGCCGTGATCGTGCCGCGGTCGAACTTGTATTGCACCTTGCCGTTGAACTGCTCTTCGGTGGACTGGTTGTAGGCGGCCTGGTGCACGAACAGGTCCTGTTGGACGTACTGTCCGGAAAAATAGGCTGAAAAACCCTCATACTCGCCGGTATCGACGCGCGCGAAGGTGCGCATGCCGTCTTCGCTGCCGACGCTCTGGCTGGCCGCGATCCCAAACTCCTGGTGCGGGTCGCTGGATACATAGGTCACCGCGCCGCCGAGGTTGCTGGTCGAAGCGATGCCGAGGCCGGCGATGCCGGTCGCCAGATCGGCGCGGCCAAGGTTGTCGGAGATCAGCGCGCGGCTGATGGTGAGGCCGTTATAGTTGTTGTAGGCGCCGTCGCCGAGCGGCATGCCGTCGAGCGTGTAGCCGAGATGCGTGGTGCTGAAGCCGCGCACCTGGAGGGTCAGGGACTGCTCGTTGAGGCCCAGCGCGTCGATCGACTGCGCCATCACGCCCGGCAGGACGTTCAGCGCCTTCTGCACGCTGGCGCCGGGCGGCAGCACATCGAGATTGTCCGGCAGCAGGGTGGAGACCGAGCGGGTCTCGCCGGCGCCGATGACGACGACCGTCTCGACTTCGTTGCCGTTCGTTCCCCCGGACGACGCATCCGCTGCCTGTGCCTGCGCGGCAAACGTGAAACAAGCGGCAACTCCCAACGCAACAGCGGACTTTTGCAACATTCTGCCCCTCTTTTCGCACAAAGCGCCGCAATGACTTGCGTCCGCGGCGCCGTTAAGGGGCGAGCCATGGCACAGGTTGATTACAGGTTTGCAACAGCCATCGGCTACCGAGCGAAGTCGGCAGCCGCTACATGAGAGTCAGTCTGTCTGCCTCCCGCCGAAGCCAGCCATGGGAGTAGGTGGCGTAATTTTTTATATGCTCTCGACCATGGCGTGCGGACGTCAGCGGTTCGATCGCGCTTGGCTCGCCCTCTATTGCGTCCGGCGCGACCAGGACAGGCAATCGGCGTAGGTCTTGTCGAGGACCGATTGCTGGATGGCGGGATCGAAGCCCTGCAGCTCCGCATCGCTCGCGCGGGCCTTGGCCGTCTCCCGGCAATCGCGATCGATCCTGGAGGAGACATTCGTCGCGGGCATCGCGGCCGGGTCGGCATCGGAAGACGAGCCCAGCGCGCCGGTGCCGGTCCTGGACCAGTCCGTGTGGGTACAGCCCGCCAACAGCAGAGCAAGCGCCAAAACGCAGCGCAATCGCATGGCAAATCCCCCGGAGGCCAAAGCAACACCGTCCCCGTAACCAAACTTTCCCGGCAATCTGCCCGACAGGCAAGCTTTTTATGCGTTGCGGCATTTTCATGCACCGGTCGCTGATGGGGAGCGGCGGCTTGCGCCGGAGGCCTGAAAACAAAGCGTTTCGCGGCGCGTCTTGCGGCGGCGCGACATTTCCGACAAGACAGCGGCCGCACCGCACGTCTAGCGTCACTCCGCCCCGCCGCAAGAGCCCGTCTTCCTTGAACGCCTTCATCGACGCCAGGACCGTTCCCGCGGGCACCATTCAGGAACCCGACCTCGCCATCATCGGCGGCGGTCCGGCGGGCATCACCCTCGCGCTGGCGCTGGCCCATACGCCCATCCGCACGATGCTGTTCGAAAGCGGCGGACTTAATTTCGACAGCGCCACCCAGGCGCTGTACGCCGGCACCACCAGCGGCGTGACCTATCTGCCGCTGGGACGCCTCGCGCATGCGCTATCTGGGCGGGAGCACCAATCACTGGGGCGGTTGGAGCCGGCCGCTCGATCCGATCGATTTCGAGAAGCGGTCCTGGCTGCCCTATTCCGGCTGGCCGTTCGGCATCGGCGAACTGAAGCCGCATTTCAAGCGCGCCCAGGCGCTGTGCGAATTGGGGTCGTGGGTCTATGACGGCGCGGCGGGCGCGGCAGCGGAGCTGGCGCCGCCGATGAAGCTGGCGGATGGCGGCGTCTACACGAGCTGGTTCCAGTTCTCCAAGACCCGCGACGGCATCCTGCCGACCCATTTCGGCGAGCGCTATGGCGAGGACCTCAAGCGCATTCCCAATCTGAAGGTCTTCCTGCACGCCAACGCGACCGCCTTGAACCTGACGGCGAACGCCGCCGCGCTCGACGGCTTCGACGTCGCCACGCTGGGCGGCGGACACCGATTCAAGGTCCGGCCGAAAGTGACGGTGCTGGCGCTGGGCGCGATCGAGAACGCGCGGCTGATGCTGGCGTCGAACGCGGTCGCGGCGGCCGGCGTCGGCAACCAGCACGACCTCGTCGGACGCTTCTTCGCCGACCATCCGATCCCGCGCGACCCGCGACCCTCGTGAACTTCGCGGGCGACCTGCCGGGTTATTACTTCAACGGCACGCAGGCGGCGGGCGCCATCCTGCGCGCCACGCTGGCGCCGACGGAAGACTTCAAGCGCGCGCGCCAAGTGACCGGATCGCTGTCGACGGTGGAGAATCCAATCGAGCTGAACGAGCTGGACAAGGCCGCGATCGTGACGGCGGCGCTGGCGGTCGGCGCGGAAGCGAGCAACGCCAAGGCGTTTTCCCTCGGCTGCGGCCTGGAGCTTCAGCCCGATCCGGAGCGGCGGCTGACGCTGACGCATGACCGCGACGCACTCGGCATGCCGCGGCTCAAGCTGACCAATCGCGTCGCCGACGCGGATTTCAGGCGCTATCGCGACACGATGAAGGAGCTGGCCGGCAATTGCTCGGCGCCGGCAGCGGCATGATCCGGCTCAACTACGACACGCGGGCGGAATGGGAAAGCGCGCTCGACTGGGGCGACCATCACCTGGGCACCACGCGGATGCACGCCGATCCGGCCCAGGGCGTGGTCGACGCCAATCTGAAAGTGCACGGCATCGCCAATCTGTTCGTATCGGGCAGCGGCGTGTTTCCGACCTATAGCGCGTCCAACCCGACGCTCAATCTCGTCGCCCTGACGCTGCGGCTGGCGCAGCACCTGCGCGGGGTGATCGTATGAGCCAGAAGGGATACAGCCGGCGGGCGGTGACGGTCGGCGGCGGCATCGCCGCGGCGCTGGGCCTCGCGGCGCTCGGCATCACCGTGCCGCGGCTGTTCGGGCGCCATTACCGCAAGACGCCCTATGACGATCTGTTCGCGCAGCTGGTCGACCGCGACGCGGCAGTGAAGGTCGGTGCGGCGGCGCGCGCGCAAGGCGCGCCGGTCGCCGCCGCGAGGCTGGCGAAGGAGGTGCAGCAGCGGCTGGACCGGCGCGCGCTGGCCGTCGCGGTGAACGCGGATCTCGCGGAGAGCCGGCTCGCGGAAGTCAAAGGCTGGGTGTTGCCGGAAACCCTCGTCCTTTTGTGCGAGCTCGCGGCGCTGGAAAGCTAGGCGCGTTCCCCGGTTTTTTTCGCGCCGGCCGGCGCCTTCTTCTTCGACTTGCTCCGATTGAGAGCGACGGCGGCGCGGACGAGGTCCTTCAGGGCGCGCGCATCGATCTTGTCGCCCTCGCGAAAATCGATCGCGCGTCTCGCCTTGCCTTCGAGGCTGGCGTTGAAGAGGCCCGAAGGATCCGCCAACGCGGCGCCCCGGGCGAAGGTCATCTTCACGACGCTCTTGTAGGTCTCGCCGTGCTGACGATCCCGTCATGCGACCACACCGGCACCCCTCGCCATTTCCATTCCTCGACGATTTCGGGATCGGCCTGCCTGACCAGGGCGCGCAGGCGGGCGAGCATCTCGCCGCGCCAGTCGCCCAGTTGCGCGATCTTCGCGTCGATCAGCCGCGAGGCTTCGCCGCCAGCGCCCTTCGAAGCGCTTTTCTTTCCGGTCGTCACGGCCGCGCCACGACCTGTTCCAGATTCGCGAAGAATCTCTGCCAGCCGAACGTGGCGCCCTGATAGGCGCGGTTCTGATCCGGCCGGAAGCCCGACTGCACCATGCGCAGATGGGTTCCCGTGCCCGTCGGCGTCAGAGTCCAGACGATGACGCTATCGAGCCCCATCGCCGCCCAGGTGTAGGACAGTGTCCTGTTCGGCTCGAACCACCAGGACCTCGCAATCGACGATGCCCCAGTCCGCGCGAAAATTGCAGCGGTGGCCGACGACGGGCTCGAAGTCGTTCTGCATGAGCCACTCCGCGACCAGGTGCGGCTGCGTGAGCGCGCGCCACAGCTTTTCCGGCGGAAAGGGGAATTCGCGTTCGACGGTCACGGAACGCGTTTCGCTCGCGGGGTCGCTCATTGGTCCATCCTCTTGAGAAGATCTTCGAGTTTGTCGAACCGGCCTTGCCAGAAGCCGGTCATGCGGCTCGTCCAGTCGATCAGCGGGGCCAGCGCGCGGAGCTGCGCGCTGTAATGCGTCTGGCGGCCTTCGTGGCGGTCGCGCACCAGCCCGGCCTGCTTCAGGATGCCCAGATGCTTGGAGACCGCCGGCTGCGAGACCCCGGCGCGCGCCGTCAGGGCCCCGACGGTCTTCTCGCCTTCGCGGCACAGCCGCTCGAAGATCGCCCGCCGGGTCGGGTCGGCGAGCGTTCGAAAGAGCATGTCGTGGACGTGCGGCATTCTCGATCAATAACTCGCTGGCTATCGATTAATACATAACCAGCAGGATATGCGTCAGTCAAGCCGGCATCGCTCAGCCCGTGGCCCGCGCCAGCACGGCCGGCTCGGCGCGGATCAGGCCGCGCAGGGAATTGCCCCAGCAGCACTTCGTCCGCATTCGCCAGATCGTCCGGCGTCAGCACCGCCTCGGCGCAGCGCCCCTGCTCGATCAGTTCGCGGCGCAAGACGCCGTCCAGCAGGCCGCTTGAGAGCGGCGGCGTGACCAGCGCGCCGCCGCGCCGCAGGAAGATGGTGCTCCGGCTGCCCTCGGTGAGTTCGCCGCGCTCGTTGCAGAACAGCGCTTCGTCGGCCGCGAGGCGTGCCGGTTCCTCGTCGTAGAACGCCCGCCAGGTCGTCTTGTGGCGCAACAGCACGTCGGTGCTGGCGACGCGATGCGGCGACAGCGCGAAGGTCCAGCGCGACGGTGCCGGCCCGAGCGGCGCCGCGGCGCAAGCGAAACCGCCCTGCTCGTCCAGCGTCAGGCGCACGCGCATCGGCTCGCGCGCCCGCGCGACCGCGCCCGATAGCGCCGCCGTCGCGGCGTCGCGGTCGAACGGGAGCGAGAGGAACGCCGCCGACGCCGCCATGCGCGCGAGGTGCCGGTCCGGGCGAACGAAGCCTTTGTCCCAGCGCAGCGTCTCGATCAATCCGATGGGCTCGCGGACGCTGTCGAAATAGCGCGCCTTGAGCAGGCATTCGGCATATTCGGCGTCGGCCTTCGAATCCTGCACCACGGCGCCGCCGATGCCGAGCGTGCCCTGCCCCGCCCTCGATCGTGATGGTGCGGATCGCGACGTTGAAGCTGGCCGAGCCGTCCGGCGCGAAATGGCCGATGGCGCCGCAATACAGGCCGCGCGGGCTTTGCTCCAGTTCGCGGATGATCTGCATCGCGCGGATCTTCGGCGCGCCGGTGATCGAGCCGCAGGGAAACAGCGCGCGCACGATCTGCTCGACGCGTGTCGCAGGCTTGAGCCGCGCGGTGACGGTGGAGACCATGGTGTGCAGGGTGGGATAGGTCTCGACGGCGAAGAGGTCTTCCACCGCGACGCTGCCGATCAGCGCCAGGCGGCCGATGTCGTTGCGCACCAGATCGACGATCATCAGGTTCTCGGCGCGATCCTTCGGCGAGGCGGCGAGCGCGGCCTTGGCGCGGGCGTCGGAGAGTTCGTCGGTGCCGCGCGGCGCGGTGCCCTTCATCGGCCGCGCCGCGATGCGGCCCTGCGGCGATATTCGAAAGAACAGCTCGGGCGAGAGGCTGAGGATGCGGCGTTCGCCATCGTCGAGATAGGCGCCGTGCGCCGCCTGGGCGCGGTCGCGCAGCCGCAGGTAAAGCGCCAGCGGATCGCCGGCGAAGGCGAAGCGCGAGCGGAAGCTGAGATTGGCCTGATAGATGTCGCCGGCGCCGATATAGCCATGGACCCGGGCGAAGCGGCGTTCATAGGCGGCCTCGTCCCATTCGTGACGCAGCGGGCCGGCATAGGCGCGGCCGGCGGCGGCGAGATCGGCGCGGGAAACCGCTTGCGGCGCATCGAACACGCCGAACCAGAGCAGCGGCGATCCATCGTCCGGCCAGCGCAGCGGGGCCAAATGCGGCTCCAGCGCATAGCCCAGCTCATAGCCGAACCAGCCCGCGACATGGCGGCCGGCGGCCAGCGCGGCCTCGATGCGGGCCAGGGCCGGCGCGACCTCGTCGGGCCGGCGGGCTTGAACGATCGCCTCCGGCGCCCCAAATCGCAGCAGCCGCTCGGCGCCGGGGGTCGCGTCGTCCAGGATGACGGTCGGGCGCGCCACTAAGTGAGTTCGCGATTGCGTTGGAGCTTTTCGCGGACGGCCTGGGCGAGGAAGCCGGACCGGCTCGCACCTTCGCGGCTGGCGGCCGCGTCAAGGCGGTCGACCAGCGCCTTTTCCATGGTGATGTTCATCCGCACGCTTTCGCCGGGGATTTCGACGCCGATCAAGGCATGCAAGGGCGGCGGATTTTGCTGCGCCACGATGGGAAGAACCCAATCCTGGTCGCGCTCGTTCACCCGCGAAGGCGCGGGCAATTCCAGTCCTTCGGCGAGCATGCCTTCGACGTGAAGCGCCAGTGCCTCGCGTCCGTTCTCGAGCGCGTCATGGGCGGTATCGCCTTGCGAGACCAGCCCCGGAAAATCCGGAAAGACAACGTCCCATCCGTCGCCGGGCCCGTCTCCCGGCGACTGATAGGCGATTGCCCGATAGTGACGGATAGCCATTCTATCTATTCCTCAACTTCAACCGGCCTGGCGCTCGATGGAGGCCAGCGTGCCGGGCTTGATGTCCTTCGAGCCGTGCATCGGCAGCGTGACCAGGCCGGGCTTGGCCGGGTGCTTGAGCTGCACATGCGAGCCCTTGGACCGCGCCTCGATCCCGCCATCGGCCTTGAAAGCCTTCAGGACCTCTCGCGCATCCATGTGTATAGAATACACACGGGCCGAAAAGGGTTCAATCCCTTGATTTGCCGGACGGGGTCCCCACATCCTATCGCAGACGCTGGCGCCGATAAGGGCCAGAAACGAATTCCGGCAGCTCCCAGCGAGGGCCGACAGAATACCCTAGGCCGCTTGAAGGAGGGCTTGGAACATGAATAGGAATGTTTACTTCAATAGCCCGTTTCTCCTGGGTTTCGAGCATCTCGAACGCCTGCTCGAACGCACCGCCAAAAGCGCCGGAGACGGGTATCCGCCCTACAACATCGAGCAGTCGGCCGAGGACAAGCTCAAGATCACGCTCGCGGTCGCCGGCTTCGGCCGCGACGAACTGGGCGTCACCGTCGAGGGCCGCCAGCTGGTCATCCGCGGCAAGCAGGTTGAGGCCACCGACAAAACGTTCCTTCACCGCGGCATCGCGGCGCGACAATTCCAGCGCGCCTTCGTGCTCGCCGAAGGGATCGAAGTTTCCGGTGCGGAGTTGGAAAATGGGTTGCTCACGATCGAGCTTGCCCGTCCAGCCGCCGACAGCGTCGTACGGACGATCGACATCCGGACACGCGCCGGCAAAACAAATGGGAAGGGCGAAGGAGATTTATCATGAGCAATGAACTGAAGATCGACGACGACACGCCCGCCTTCGGCGGCGGCCGCATCACCTACATCAAGCCCACGGGCGACGAAGAGGCCCACAGGCTGGGCCTGATCCCGCCGGGGATCACCCTTCCGCCGGGCGTGAAGCTCTATGTGCTGCACGCCGTGGACGGCAGCGTGCTCGGCTATACCGACGCCTATGACAGCGCCTATGGCGCGGCGGTGCAGAACGAACTGACACCTGTCTCCGTGCATTAGCCCCCCCTCCTGCGCGGAGAAGGTTCAACGGGAGAAGCCGGCGGCCGAAAGGCCGCCGGCTTCTTTCGTTTGCGCGGCGCGGGTCAGGCGGGCACGGCCGCGCGGCGCCGCGCCAGGAGTGCGTCGAAATTGGCTTGTTCGAGAACCGCGAAACGCGCCGCGGCCGCTTCGCCGGTGATCGACAGGTCGGGGTCGAGGCCATCCGCGAGGCGCTCGAGCTGCATGTTGTGCCAGGCCAGGAGGTGGAAAAGGTTCACCTCCACCGCCGGGGCGCGGTCGATCTCGCCGGACAAGAGGCGCGCCGGCGCGAGCGGATCGACGATCAGCGGCCGGCCGAGCCCGACGACATCCAATTCGCCGGCCTTCAGGGAATCCTCCATCAGGGACGCGGTGCGGAAGCCGCCCGTGACCATGACCGGCATCCTGGCGACCTTGCGCACCGCGCCGGCGAATTCGACGAAATAGGCCTCGCGCCGGATCGTGCTTTCGCGCCTTGCGTCGACGCCTTCGTCCTTCAGCGACACACCGACGATCTTGGGCTGTTCGAGCGAGCCGCCCGACAATTCCAGCAGGTCGAGCGTGGAGCCGTTCAGCCATTCGACCAGTTGCAGGCATTCCGCATTGGTGAAGCCGCCGCGCTGGAAATCCGAGGGCGTTGAGCTTGATCCCGAGGGGAAAGTCCGGGCCGACGGCGTCGCGCACCGCGGCGATGGTTTCGAGCAGGAAGCGCGCGCGATTCTCCAACGTGCCACCCCAGCGGTCGGTGCGGCGGTTGGCGAGCGGGCTGAGGAACTGGGAGATGAGATAGCCATGCGCGGCATGCAGCGCGACGCCGGTGAAGCCGGCGGCGCGGATCTGGCGCGCGGCGTAGGCGAACTGGCCGATGGCGTGGCGGATCTCGGCCTCGGTCATGGCGCGCGGCCGGGCGAAGGAGAATCCCGCGCCGCGGACGACATCGATCTCGACATCCGAAGGGGCGAGCGGCTCGGGGTTGATGGCGCTGTGGACCTGGCGGCCGGTGTGGCCGAGCTGGGCCCAGAACTGCGCGCCGCCCGACGTTCCGGCCGCGGCGAGTCTTTTCAGCGCGGCCATGCCGCTCTCGTCGTCGGCGACGACGTTCAGCGGCCGTTCGAGGTGGAAACGGTCGACCTGGATATTGCCGGAGAAAAGAAGTCCCGCGCCGGACGACGCCCAGCGCCGATAGAGGGTTTCGAGGCGGGGGGTGGAATGGTTGTCGGCATCGGCCAGGCCCTCGCTCATCGCCGCCTTGGCGATCCGGTTGGGCAAGGTCGAGCCGTTGGGCAGGTCGAGCGGCTGGGACAGGAGCGATGGCATAGGCGGTTTCCGCTTTGGGTTCGCCCTAGACCTCGCCCCTGTGCGGTTCTCGAAAAAGGGCGTAAACATCAAGAGACTGATTAGCCGTGCTCAATAATGATCGACCGACTGGACGATTTGCGGCTGTTCGTGGCCATCGTGGAGCGCGGCTCGCTGACGGCCGCCGCCAAGGCGCTGGCGCTGACGCCGGGCGCGGTCTCGCTGCGCCTGACCGCGCTGGAGAAGGCGCTGGAGACCAATCTGCTGCGGCGCACCACGCGGGCGGCTGCAACTGACCGAGCCGGGCGAGCGCTTCCTGGAGACCGCCCCGCCGTGTGCTGACCGATGTCGACGACCTGCAGCAGGAATTCGTCCATGAGCGCGGCAGCCTGAAGGGCCTGGTGCGCGTCACCGCGCCCTGGGACATGGGCCGCAATTACGTGGCGCCGGCGCTCGACCGGTTCATGGCGGCCCATCCGGGCGTGACGACCAGCCTGGTGCTGTCGGACACGACGCTCGACCTGAACGAGGCGGGCATCGACATCGCCGTGCGGTATGGAAGGCTGCCGGACAGCCTGCTGCATCTGCGGCGCATCTCCACCAACCGGCGCCTCCGGTCGCGGCGCCAAGCTATCTCGACCGCGTCGGGCGGCCGAGCCATCCGGCCGACCTGTTGCGGATGAACTGCATGGTCCCTGCGCGCAACGGCAGGCGGTTCGACGACTGGCCGTTCCTCGGCGACGGCGCGGTGACGACGCGCAAGGTGTTCGGCGACCGCGACGCGAATGACGGCGACCTGCTGCGGCGCTGGGCGATCGAGGGCAAGGGCGTGATCCTGAAATCCGCCTGGGACGTGGTGGAGGACATCGAAAAGGGATTGCTCGAACCGGTCCTGGTGGAACAGTGCCCGTGCGAGGTCGATCTGCAGATCGTGATGCCGGCGACGCGCCACCGGCCCTGGCGCGTCACCGCGCTCGCCCGATCACCTGACGGCGATGCTGCGCGGATTGGACAAGCGCCTGGAACGCGTCGGCTTGAAGCCGCGCGGCGCGGGCCCGTGACGGTCAGGCCGCCTGCTGGCCGCTGGCGCCGGTCGGCTCGGTGAGGATGGCGTAGAGCGCCTCGGCGGTCTTGGCGGCGCGCAACTTCTCGGTGGCCTGCTGGTTGCGCAACAGGCGCGAGACGCGGGCCAGCGCCTTCAGGTGATCGGCGCCGGCGCCTTCGGGCGCCAGCAGCATGAAGACGAGATCGACGGCTGGTTGTCCACCGCGTCGTAGTCGATCGGCGATTCCAGCCGCGCGAACACGCCGACGATGTCCTTGAGATCGGCGAGACGGCCGTGCGGGATCGCGATGCCCTGCCCCACCCCGGTGGTGCCGAGGCGCTCGCGCTCCATCAGCGTCTCGAAGATCTTGCGCTCGGGCTGGCGCACCAGCGTGGCGGCGCGCGCCGCGAGCTCCTGCAGGAGCTGCTTCTTGCCGTGAACCTTGAGCGTCGCGACCACGCCGGAAGGCTGGAGCAGATCGGAGATCTTCATGAGCGACCTTTTCGATGCCGTCAGCTCGCGGCGCTTGCGCGCGCGCGGGCCTTGGGGTGATGGTTCTTGAGCTTGCGCTTGTATCGACGAAGCTGGGCCTCGATGTGGAGAAACGCCGTGTCGAATGCCCGATGCGCGTCGGCTCCCTCGCCTTCCGATTTTATGATCGTCTTGGAGTCCAGATGCAGCGTGCAGTCGACGCGGTAGAACGGACCGGTGTGGGAGAACACGACATTGGCGTCGGCGCCGCCGTCGAAATGCTTGGCCACCGTCTCTTCGAGGCGCGCCCGGACCCCGGCCGGAAGCGTCTCGCCGATCTGGACCTGCTTGCCTGAAACCCGTACCCGCATGGCCTTCTTCTGTGCTGGCCCAGACACTGTTTGCGTCACAAATGTTCCGCTTTCAAGACATGCGCCCAACGCGAAAGGGCGCGGGTGTGTAGGCCCAGCTTTTCCCAATGTCAATTCTGCAATTAACGATGTCGGGAAGGCCGCGATTCTTCGCGCGGAACGGCTCAGGCGGCGCGCGCGAGCGGCAGGCTGACGCGGAAGCCGGTGCCTTCCTTCAGCCCCTCGACCAGCGATATGCGCCCGCCATTCGCGTTGACCAGGACCTCGCAGATGTTGAGCCCCAGGCCCATGCCGGCGTCTTTCGTCGTCACGAAGGGCTGGAACAGATTCTCGCGCACCCGGATCGGCAGGCCGGGGCCGGTGTCCTGCACGATGACGTTGGCGAAGCCCGCGTCGCCGCGCTCGGTCACGATCAGCAATTCGCGCTTGTCGAGAGGACGCATGGCCTCGACGCTGTTGCAGATGAGATTGGTGAGGACCTGCTGGACCTGCACCGCGTCGATCGCCACCGGCGGCAGATTCGCCTCGAGCTTCAGCGTCACCTCGACCTTTTCGTCGAGGGCGCTGTAGGTCGCGAGCGACAAGGACCGCTTCACGACATCTGCGAGGTCCTGCGAGGAGCGGGCGCTCTCGCGCTTCTCGACGAACTTGCGCAGGTTCTTGATGATTTCGCCGGCGCGCCGGGTCTGCTCGGCCGCCTTGCCGATGATGTCCGGCAGGCCGGCCATCCCGTCGGGCTCGGCGGATTTGAGCGTGCGCTTGGCGGCCGCGATATAGTTCGCGATCGCCGACAGGGGCTGGTTGAGTTCGTGCGCGATGGCCGCCGTCATCTGGCCCATCATGTTCAGCCGGGCAACCCTCAGGAGCTCCGCCTGCAGATCGCGCAGGGCGCGTTCCGATATCCGACGCTCGGCGAGCAGCTTCTCCTTCTGCGCGAGAAGCGACTGGGTCTGCTGGACCACGGCCCGCAGACTCACGATGTGTTCGGCGGTGGCGGCGGCTTCGGCGAGGACGTTGGCGAAACCGGTCAGGAACACGATGTCGTAGCGGTCGAATTTGCGCGCGGTCGCGCTGTCGACCTCCAGCACGCCCCAGGGCCCGCCCCGGCCCTTGATCAGGACATCGACGGTCGAGACGATGCCGTGTTCCGCGTAGAACGGCGCAAGCTTGTAGCCCGTGCCCTTCGCGATGTCCTTGAGGATCACCGGCTCGCCGGTGACGAAGGCGCGGCCCTGCGTCGAGCTTTCGTCGGCCGCCGAAACGACATGGCCGACCACGCCCGTATGCCAGCCGCAACCCGCCACGACCAGAAGATCGTTCTTGTCCGCGCGGTAGCGGCAGACCTTGGCGAACGGCACGTCCAGACTGGCGGCGCAGATGCGGGCCGCCTGCTTCAATATCTTCTGCAGGTCGGCCTCGCCGAAGGCGAAGCTGCCGAACTCGGCCAGGGCCGCCTGCTGCCGCAGCAATTTGTCCATCGTCTTGGTTGTGGCATCGGTGCGCGGCGCCGCAACCGGCGATTGATCCGGGGTCGATGTCGTAACGATCACGTCCGGCCCTCCAGGTAATGCGAGACGCCACGGCCTCCAAGAGGCCGCGTGCATTCCCGCGAGGCCGGCAACGCACCGCCGAAGGCCGGATCCGGCAACTTTCAACGAAGTTGAGCGTCGGATCCGGCAAACGGGCCCAAAATCTCCGAACGTCGAATTGTGCTGACGCTTCCTAACCTTGTCGTAACGTGAGTCGCGAAGGGACGTTCCGGATAGTTCCGTGCCGAACCCTAGCGAAATGCCGAGGCTTGCGGTTCCTGCGCGCCCTTGAGGCGGCGGCGCTCCACCGAGGAGGGGATGCGCATGGCCTCGCGGTATTTGGCGACGGTGCGGCGCGCGATGTTCACGCCGTCGGCGGTGAGCAGCGAGACGATGCGGTCGTCGGAGAGGATCTCGATGGGCTGCTCGTTCTGGATCATCTCGCGGATGCGGTCGCGCACCGCTTCGGCGGAGTGCGCCTCGGCGCCGTTGATCGACTGGATCGAGGCGGTGAAGAAGTATTTCAGCTCGAACAGCCCGCGCGGCGTGGAGATGTACTTGTTCGAGGTGACGCGGCTGACGGTGGATTCGTGCATGCCGATGGCGTCGGCGATGGTGCGCAGGTTCAAGGGGCGCAGGTGGCGCACGCCATAGGTCAGGAAGCCGTCCTGCTGGCGCACGATCTCGGTGGAGACCTTCAGGATGGTGCGGGCGCGCTGGTCCAGGCTCTTGACCAGCCAGTTGGCGTTGTTGAGGCACTCGGTGAGGTAGTTCTTCGAATCCTTGTCGCGGGCGCCCTTGGAGACCTTGGCGAAGTAACGGGCGTTGACCAGGAGGCGCGGCAGCGTGTCGGAGTTGAGCTCGATCGCCCAGCCGCCATCGGCGCCGACGCGCACGAAGACGTCGGGCACGACCGGCTGTACCGGCTCGCTGCCGAAGGCGAGGCCGGGCTTGGGGGTCAGGCCGCGGATCTCGGCGATCATGTCGGCGACGTCGTCGGTGTCGACGCCGCAAAGCTGCGACAGCGCGGAGAGGTCGCGGCGGGCGACGAGGTCGAGCCGCGTCAGGAGCGCGGCGATGGCGGGATCGTAGCGGTTCTGGGATTTGAGTTGGAGCGCGAGGCATTCGGCGAGATCGCGCGCGCCGACCCCGACCGGATCGAAGCCCTGCAGCGTCGTCAGCACGTCCTTCACCATCGCGAGATCGGCGCCCATGCGCTCGGCGATGTCGGCGATGTCGGCGCGCAGATAGCCGGCCTCGTCGATCGAATCGATCAGCGTCAGGCAGATCAGCCGCTTCTCGGCGGAGAGCGCGGCGATGCCGACCTGGTCGAGCAGATGGTCCTTGAGCGTGCCGCCGTCGGCCAGGGTGGATTCCAGAAGATCTTCGTCGCCCTCGAAACTGTTGCCGGACTTGACGGTGCTCCAGTCGGTGAGCTGGGCGTTTTCGCGCGGGCCGGCCGGTTGCGGCGGCTCGGCGTCGTACATGTTGTCGTGGCTGGCGGGATCGAGGTCGGCGACCTTGGAGAAATCCTCGCGCGCTAGCGCGGCGTCGAGCGCCTCGGATTTCGCCGGCGCCTCGACGAATTCGCGCTCCGGCTCGCCGGCCAGCGCCCCGTCGTCGCGTTCGAGCAGGGGATTGCGCTCGAGCTCCTGCTCGCAATATTCGGCGAGCTCGACATTCGACAATTGCAGCAGCTTGATCGCCTGCTGCAATTGCGGGGTCATGACAAGGCCCTGGCCCTGCCGGATCTCCAGCCTTTGTCCTACGCCCGCCATGTCGCCGCCCCGGTGCCCATGGCTATAGCGAGAACCTCTCGCCCAGATAGACGCGCCGCACGTCGCGGTCGGCGACGATCTCGGCCGGCGTGCCCTCTTTCATGACCTGGCCGTCATGCAGGATGTAGGCGCGGTCGATGATGTCGAGCGCGTCGCGCACATTGTGGTCGGTGATCAGCACGCCGATGCCGCGGTCCTTCAGATGGACCACGAGGTCGCGGATTTCCGCAACGGCGATGGGATCGATGCCCGCGAGCGGCTCGTCGAGCAGGATGTAGGACGGATGGGTCGCCAGCGCGCGGGCGATCTCGACGCGGCGGCGCTCGCCGCCCGACAGCGCGATGGCCGGGGTCTGGCGGACATGGCCGATGCCGAACTCGGCGAGCAATTCCTCGACCATGGCGTTGAGGCGGTTGGGATCGGGCTCGATCAATTCGGCGGTGGCGCGGATGTTCTCTTCGGCGGTGAGGCCGCGGAAGATCGACGCCTCCTGCGGCAGATAGCCGATGCCGAGCCGGGCGCGGCGGTACATCGGCATGCGGGTGACGTCGACGCCGTCGACCTCGATGGTGCCGGCATCGGCCGGAACGAGGCCGGAGATCATGTAGAAGCAGGTCGTCTTGCCGGCGCCGTTGGGGCCGAGCAGGCCCACCACTTCGCCGCGCTTCAAGGTGAGGCTCACCGAGCGGACGACGGGGCGGCGGTTATAGGCCTTGGCGATGCGCGTGGCGACGAGCCCCTTGCCGCCTTCGATCACGCGAGGGCGGGCGGATGTTTCGGAGAGGCTGTCGCTGATGCTCATCTTTGCGTTCACAGTTTCCGGCAAGAACCATGCCTATTCGTCTTTAAGGAAGGATGAAGCCGTCATTTGCCGCCGGTCTGCGGCGGAGGCGTGAAAATTCCCTGAACGCGGCCGCCATGCGTGCCGGCGACGCCGCCGCCGAGCTTGGCGACGCCGGTGACGAGGTTCACCGTGAGCTGCTGGCCGCGCATCACGTTCTTCTCCTTGGTCAGCACGACATGGCCGGTCAGGGTCGCGATGCGCGGACCGACCTCGTAGACGCCGGAATCGCCGGTCGCGGTTCCGGAGTTCGGCGAGTCGATGACGATATGGCCGTTGGCGAATGCCCGGTCGGCATGGCCGTCGACGATGAGGATGCGCACCGTGTCGGCGCGCAGCCGCATGTCGCCCTGGTGGATGACGACGTTGCCGGTATAGGTGCCGTTGATGACGCCGGGGCCCGATTTCACGGGCGCCTTCTCGGCGACGAAATTATCGGCCGACACGTCGATCGGCTCGCTGGAATTGTGGTGGATGGCCGCCGCGGGATCGGCCAGCGCGGGACCGGCGCCAAGCAGCAGGCAAAGAAGGAGCGCGCGCCTCACTTGCGGGAGGCCGGCGGCTGGATGGTCATGTGGACATGCCCGTGTAGCTGGATCTCGCCGCTGTTGCGGTCGACGTCGAAAGTATCGGCGCGGAACGTGCCCATCGGCCCCTGCCCGTTCACCGCGACCGGGCCGTGGAACAGGCCCTTCTTGAGGTCGATATCGACCCGTTCGGTGTGGATCTCGTATCCGTCGTCGGAGAACACGGCGATGCCGCCGCCCAGCGCCAGCGCGCCCTTGTCCATGTCGATATAGCCCTTGGCCGCGGTGGCGTTCAGCCAGCGGGTCTTGTCGATGGTCATGTCGGCCTGCACGGTCTTGAGCGTCGCGCGGCGGACATCCGACGGGTCCTGCACCGCCGCGTCGGCGGTGATGACGAAGGGATTGCCCTTGCGGTCGGTGCCGGTCAGGCGCGGCTTGGTCATCGTCAGATCGTTGTTGATGATGGTCCAGTTCTCGGTCGCCAGCGACATCTTCTCCGACTGGCGCGGCATCAGCGAATAGGCGATCACGGCGGCGATCAGCAGCCCGGCGGCGATCGGCAGCACCCGCTTCATCACCACCACGAAGCGCGAATAGCGCAGCGCGTTCATCGCCGTGTCGCGGGTCCGCGCCGTCCAGTCGCGCTGCGAGCGGACGCGCCCGTTCGGCGGCGGGGATATCGGTTGTGCCACGGCCTCGCCCACGGTGTCGCGCCTCGACCTCACGAAAGGCCCGCGCGCAGGATGTCGTGCACGCTGAGGAAGCCGACCGGGCGGCGCAGCTCGTCCTTCGGATCGACGACGAAGAGATAGGTCACTTTCGGCGGCCTGGCGTTCATGAAGGTGAGCGCCTCGGAGGCCAGCATGTCCGGCCCCACGGTCTTCGGCCTGGGCGTCATCACGCCCTCGGCCCGCTTGTTGAGCAGGTCGTCTTCCATGTGGCGGCGCAGATCGCCGTCGGTGATGATGCCGATGAGGCTGCCCGTGTCGTCGACCACGCCGGCATAGCCGGCGATGCCGAACTTGGCCGAGGTCATCACCATGATCGCCTCGCGCATCGGCGTTTGCGGCCCGACCAGCGGCAGTTCCTCGCCCTTGTGCATGATGTCGCCGACGCGGATCAGTTTCTTGCCGAGCGCGCCGGCGGGATGGAAATCGCGATACTGGTCGGCGGAGAAGCCGCGCCGCTCCATCAGCGCCACCGCCAGCGCGTCGCCGAGCGCCAGCATCATCGTGGTCGAGGTCGTCGGCGCCAGGCCCATCGGGCAGGCCTCCTGCGCCTTGGGCAGGAGGAGCGGGATGTCGGAAGCCTGGAGCAGGCGCGAGTCGGGATTGTTCGCCATGCCGATCAGCGGAATGGAAAGCCGCTTGCCGTAGGTGATGAGATCGGTCAGCTCGGCGGTCTCGCCGGAATTGGACAGCATCAGAAGCGCGTCGGCGCGCGTGACCATGCCGAGGTCGCCATGGCTGGCTTCGGCGGGGTGCAGGAACAAGGCCGGGGTGCCGGTGGAGGCGAGCGTGGCGGCGATCTTGCGCGCGACGTGGCCCGACTTGCCCATGCCGCTGACGATCACGCGGCCCTTGACCGCGAGGATGGCGTCGATGGCGCGGGAGAACTCGCCGTTCAGCGTCTCGCCGAGCACCGTGATGGCGTCTGTGGCGTGGCGCAAGACCCGGCGCGCGGCGGCGATGTCGCGGGCTTTGACGGCAGCCGGACGGACGCTACGGATCTTGGCGGGCGTCATGGAGTCCCTTGTTTTTATTGGCGATGCCCGTGTGGCTCGCCTTTCTTGTCCCGGTCGCGACCTCGGCGGATCGCGCTTGTAAGCGAAAATCGTGCCAAATGTGTCTCAGCCGGGCGGCCGGTTCAAGTTACTTTATTGCGGCGCGGTAAACGGGGCGTTTACCAAACTTCCTCCCCCCCGCTGTGGCGGGGGAGTTGCCGAGCGCAGCGAGGCGGAGGGGGCCAGTGCTGGCGTCGGCCCCCTCCGTCATGCCTTCGCTTCGCTACGGCATGCCACCTCCCCCGCGACAGCGGGGGAGGAAAGGCGCGGCGATCAATGCGCGAAAATATCCACGTCTCCCCAGCCGGCGAGGTCGAGCTCGGCGCGGGCGGGGAGGAAGTCGAAGCAGGCCTTGGCCAGCGCCGTGCGGTGCTCGCGCGCCAGCATGGCGTCGAGCGCATCCTTGAGCCGGTGCAGGAAGGCGACGTCGTTGGCGGCGTAGGCGAGCTGCTTCTCGGTCAGCACGGGGGCGCCCCAGTCGGAGCTCTGCTGCTCCTTCGACAGATCGACGCCGAGGAGTTCCTTCACAAGGTCCTTCAGGCCGTGTTTGTCCGTGTACGTCCGAACCAGCTTGGAGGCGATCTTGGTGCAGTAGATCGGCGCGGTGACGACGCCGAGATATCGGCGGAACATGGCGACATCGAAGCGCGCGAAGTGGAACAGCTTGGTCACGTTCGGGTCGGCCAGCAACTTTTTCAGATTGGGCGCGGCGTATTCGCCGGGCGCGAACTGGACCGCGTGGCATACGCCGTCGCCGGCGGAGAGCTGCACCAAGCACAGCCGGTCGCGGAACGGGTTGAGGCCCAGGGTCTCGCTGTCGATGGCGACGAGCGGGCCGAGGTCGAGATTGGCGGGCAGATCGCCCTTGTGCAGCTTGATCTTCATGCGCGGCCTTCCACGCGCGACGCGCGATAGAGTCTCCGGAACAGAACCGGGATCGGTATGGAGAGAAAATCCGCCGCAGGCAAGGCTAAACGCGGGCCGGCGCGGTCACCCTTCGCCGGTGACGGGCGTCCAGGCCGGCGGATCGCTGGCGGGAAAGCTCTCGTCGGACGATTCGTCCACCGGATCGGGCCGGCGCTTCGGCGGGCTCTTGCGTTTGACCGGGCGCTTCTTCCTGGCCGGAGCCTTCTTTTTGGCAGGCGCCTTCCTGCGCGCCGGCGCGGTCTTGCGGACCGGCTTGGCGACCTTCTTCTTTTTCGCTTTTTTCGCTGTGCGCTTCTTGGCGGCGGCCATGATCATCCCGTGCGTCGGAAAACGAATGCTATGGTATGACCCACGAGACACGCAACCGCACGCAACCCGTCCATGGCTTCATTGTTGATCGCGTCGGCCGCTTTCGCGGCGACGATGCTGGGCGGCCTTGTCGCCCTGCGCCTCAAGGACCGGCTCCACCTGATCCTGGGCTTCAGCGCCGGCGCGGTGGTGGGCGTCGCGTTCTTCGATCTTTTGCCCGAGGCGGTGCGCCTGGCGCCGGCCGATCCGGCGGCGACGATGGTCTGGGTGGCGGCAGGGTTCCTGTTCTACCTGCTGCTCGACCGCGTCGCGCTGCTGCACGGCCATGACGCGGGCGAGGATCACGGCCATGGACACAGCCACGCGCCGCCGCGCAGCGCGCTCGGCGCCGTCACGCTGGTGGCGCACAGCGTGTTCGACGGGCTGGCGGTCGGCTTCGCCTTCCAGGTGTCGGCCACAATCGGGCTGACGGTGGCGATCGCGGTGGTGACGCATGATTTCTCCGACGGGATCAACACGATGAACGTCGTGTTGAAGAACGGCGGAACGCGGAGCGACGGACTGCGCTGGCTGTTCGCCGATGCCGTGGCGCCGGCGGTGGGCGTCGGCCTCACCTTTCTCGTGCATCCGGCGGGGCCGGCTTTCGCGACCGTGCTGGCGGTGTTCGCGGGGTTGTTTCTTTATCTCGGCGCCAGCGACCTGGTACCGGAAAGCCAGCACGCGCATCCCAAATTCCTCACCACGATCATGACGGTGTTGGGGGCGGCGCTGATCTATGTGGCGACAGCGCTGGCGCCATAACAAGCGGCGGACCGATCCTACAGCCGGTCCTGGCGGCGCGAGATGATGAAGGACTCGTCCCAGAACCACAGGCCGCCATGCTTGTGCACGACCTCCTGCGTCGCTTCGAGATAGGCATCGCTCGCCATCGCGCCAGCCAGGCGCTCGTCGTCGATCTGGGCGACGAAGATCGCCGCGTTCCATGCCGCGAGCAGCGTCGAGGTGCCCATGTGGCTGCTGATTTCGTTCGGCAGCGTGTGCATGTCGTAGCGAAACAGCGAACGCGCGTCGGCGTTGGCGTGGAACGTCACGTCGCGCGCGTCCTTGCCGAGCTCCTCTTTCACGACGCGCAGCAATTGATGGCGGTCGACGGTGAACGGATTCTCGTCCGGCCAGACCTTGCGGATGATCTCGAGGCCCGGATCGTCGCCGTGCGAATGGATGCCGAGCAGGCGGCCGCCGGGGCCGAGCGCGCGCACCAAGGGCGCGATCACCCGGCGGGCGCGGAAGTCCAGCGGGGCGCGGGCGCGATAGGGCTGCGAGGCGATGACGAGGTCGTAGTCCGCCTTCGGCACGCCCTGGCGCGGCCGCACCGCGTCGAGCAGGAATTTGTAGTCGGCGCGATAGATCACCAGCGCCACCGGCTTTTCATAGACCGGATTGCCCGAGCGCGGGCTGATCTGGGCGCCCCAGTTCCGCGACAGGAAGGGCTGCAGCTCGGCGATCTGCCGTTCGAAATCGTGCGCCGTGTCGCCGGCCAGCACCAGCTCGTGCCACACCATGCTCTGCGCCGCCGCCACCGATTTCGGCGTCAGCCAGGGCGCCTCGGTGTAGTTCATGTTGGTCATGACGAGGCAGGTCGCGGGATGCTCGAAGAAGCGGTCGGGCATCTTCTCCAGCGTGAGGCGCACGTCCTCCAGGCTGATCTCCTTGCCGACGATGTGGAACGGCACGGCGGGGAAGCGATGATGCATCGCGCGCATGACGCGCGTCAGGATGGTGCCGTCGCCGACGCCGGCGTCGAACAGGCGGACCGCGGGCGGCTGGGGATGGATGTTGGAAAGCTCGTGGCTGACGCGGTCGGCGATGACCCATTTCTCGGAACAGGTCGTGACGAACAGCAGGTATTTCTGGCGATTGTCGTAGAAGCGGAATTTCGCCTCCGGGTCGCGGCCGGGCGCGGCCATCGACAGCCGCGCGACGCGGGCATGGCCGTTGGCATAGGCGGTGGGCCGGCGGCGCAGGGGCTGCTCGACCGTGCGCATGAAGACCTGCATGCGTTCGAGCGTCTCGTGGGTGACGCGGCCGCCGGTGCGCAGCCGGCTCATCAGCTTGCCGTCGTTGATCGCGAGCCGGCCGAAAGTGGATTCGGCCAGGCCGTGCTTGCGGCAGTAATCGGCGATCTCGTCGACAAGCGCATGGCTTTCCATGTCGCCGCCTCCCTGGGTTCCTCGGCGGCGATTCGTATGCGCGACATACGAAATGGTCAAGCGAACGGCCGCCCACACGGCAAGTGGGAGATCGTGGGATATCTAACTGGGCAGTCCCGCTACCCGCCAGGAAGCGCACTTTCTCGTGATTTTTTGGGCTGACATTGTATCCCAGGCGCTATCGCGGATGGGGTTTGCCCACGATGCGCCGATAGCGGCGGAAGAAATCGTATGTTCAACGTACGAAATCCGCGGTCAGACCGGCTCGCCGGCGGCGCGGGCGAGCGCGACGAGATTGGCCTCCGTCGCGGCGATGTGGCGGATCGCCACCGCCATGCAGAGGATCACCAGCGGGATCGCGGCATAGACGCTGAGCATCGCGACATACAGATTGCCCGTCGTGTCGCTGACGAGCCCGACGGTGTAAGGACCGAGGCCGAGGCCGAACATCGTCATGGCGAGGGTCAGCGCCGCCGCCGCGGTGCCGCGCATGCGCGGCAGGACCAGCTCCTGCGTCGCCGCCGCCAGGCCGGCGAGCCAGGCGGTGACGATGGTGCCGAGTATCAGCCACCACGCCATCATGATCTCCAGCGTCGGCGCCGCGAGCATGGCGGGCGCGATCGGCACCGAGCCGACCATGGCCGCGAGCGAGACATAGAGCCGGCCGCGCGGCGAGCGGCGGCGCGCCCAATCCGCCAGCACGCCGCCGAGATAGGTGCCGATCAGCCCAGCCGAGGCAGCGACCAGCCCCATCTCGAAGCCGACGCGCGCCAGCGACAGCTTGTAGGTGGTGACGGCGTAGAACGGCGCCCAGGAGGTCAGGCCGTAATTGAGGATCATGTTGAACGAGGCGGCGCCCATCAGGCCGAGCATCGCCGGGGACCGGAAGATCAGCGCATAGGCCGGCGCGTCGCGCAGCCGCAGCGACTGCGCCCAGGAGAACACGCCGTAGAGCCCGACGCCGAGCGCGGTCCATTGCACGGTGTGGCCGGTGATCACGAGGCCGCCGATGTCGAACAGCACATGGCGCTTGGCCGCCGGCACGATGCCGTTGGTGAAATCGATCAGCGCGACCGCGGCGGCCGCGATTGCGGCGAGCACCAGCAGATGCGTTATCCAGATGCGGCGTGGCGCCTTGAGGACGAACAGATTGGCCAGCGTCAGCGGCGGCACGATGGCGAGAAGCTCGGCCAGGAAGGCGGGAAAGGGTTTGCCGGCGACCGTCTGCACCAGGCCGTCGGCGGCGCCGCGCTTGGGCTCGCGCACCCACCACAGAAGCGCGGCGACGGGAAATCCCGGCAGACCGACGATGACGAACGCCGCCTGCCAGGCTTTGAGGCCGAGCGGCGCGCCGCCGGCGCCGAACCAGCCGTGCCACAGATCGACGATGCTGCCGCCGAACCACAGCGAGCCGCCGAGGCCGAAGGAGACGCCGCAGGAATAGAGCGCGATGGCGGTGGCGCGCTGCTCCTTGGGGAAATAATCGGAGAGCAGCGAATAGGTCGCCGAATTGGCGGTCGCCTCGCCGACGCCCACGCCCATGCGCGCGATGACGAGCTGGGTGAGGTTGGCGGCGAAGCCGCTGAACATGGTCATCGCCGACCAGCCGATCAGCCCCAGCGCCATCAGCCTGCCGCGCAGCCAGACGTCGGCGACACGGCCGAGCGGAATGCCGAACAGCGAATAGAACACCGCGAAGGTGGTGCCGTAGAGCAGGCCGAACTCGGCGTCGGACAGGCCCAGATCCGCCTTGATGGGCCCGGCCAGGATGGTGAGGATCTGCCGGTCGAGCAGGCTGAGCGCCAGCGCCGCCGTCAGGACGGCCAGCGCGTACCAGCGGTAGCCGCCGAGGGCGGGCGGCGGCGCGTCGTCGGGCTTGCTCACCGGACCCTCGCCCGGCGCGCGATCACGGATCTCATCGTTTCCCCCCGTTCGAGCGGCCTGCAAGGCGGCGCGGCCTGCATTCCGTTACGTTATGTGCGCTGCAGCGCGCCGAAAATGCCCGGGCGCGTCGCGCCTGGCGGCCCAAACCGGTCACATCGCTCGCGCGCGCGGATTGCATCCGGCGGGGGCGTTCCTGTAAGAGCGAAGGCACCCGCCCGCCGCAACCGAAAGTTCTCGAAGACCCGCGATGCTGACAAAAGACACGCCCGCTTCGCGCGTCCGCAAAACCAATGGCGGCGCATCCGCCGGCAAACCCAGGGTCGACCGCGCCAATCTGGACGGCCTGGTCGGCTTTCGCATGCGGATGGCCTATGTCGCGATCTCGCGGCGCTTCGCGTCGATCATGGCCAAGCTCGACCTGACCCAGAAGCAGACCGGCGTGCTGTGGATGATCGGCGCCAATGGCGGCATCTCGCAGGTGACGCTGGCGAACGAGCTCGGCATGGACCGCGCCTCGATGATGGCGATCATCGACCGGCTGGCCGACCGCCAGCTCCTGATCCGCGAGCGCTCCAGCAGCGACGGGCGCCGCCAGGAGCTCTACCTGACGCCGAAGGGCCAGAAGGTGCTGGCGCAATCGCGTGCCGCGGTCGCCGAGCACGAGAAGTGGATCGCCGAATGCGTCGGCAAGGCCGAAATCGCCGACCTTCTGGGCCTTCTGCGGCGCATCGATCGCTAGGGACATCGCCGCTCGATCCGCACGGCGTGCATCGCATCCGATCATGTCGGCGCCTAATGCAGCTTGGCTTTGGCAACGGTCTCGCGGCGGAATTGCTCGATCGCGAGCCGCTTGGGATCGACCGGGCCTTCCGGCAGCTCCGACAATATGTCGTTGAAAATCTCGCGCAGCTCCTCGCGGAATTCGGGATGCGGGAAGATATGGAGGTCGTTGCGCCGGATGCCGGCCAGCACCTTCTCGCCAACCTCGACCGGATCCATCCCCGCCTTGTTGATGTCGGGGAGATGCACCATGAACTCTTCGTCCACCGGACCCTTGTTGCGCGACAGGCTCGCCGGGCGGACCATGTCGCTCTCGTGGATCGCGGTGTTGACGAGACCGGGGCACAGCACCGAGACGCCGATATTGTGCGGCGCCAGACTCCAGCGCAGGCTTTCGCTGAGGCCCCGCACGGCGAATTTCGACGCGGTGTAGATGCCCGCGGCGGGGCCGGTGATGAAGGCGGCCATCGAGGCGGTGTTGACGACCTGGCCGCCCTCGCCGTGCTTCTTGATGCGCGGCACGAAAGTGCGCACGCCGTTGACGACGCCGCCGAGATTGACGCCCATCACCCAGTCCCAATCCTCATAGGTGCATTCGTCCATCGGCGCGAACAGGTTGATGCCGGCATTGTTGCAGACGACGTGGACGTTTCCGAAGACGCGCTCGGCCTCGTCGGCGGCGGATGCCAGCGCGGCGCGGTCGGTCACGTCGAGACGGATGGGATGGACGCGCAGATTGGTCGCGGAGAACTGCGCCATCGCCGCGTCGATGTGATCCTGGCGGATGTCGGCGATCACCACCTTCATGCCGGCGGCGGCGAACACCTTTGCCATGCCGAGCCCGATGCCGCTGGCGCCGCCGGTGATGAAGGCGGTCTTGCCTTCGACGTCTCTCATCGCTCGCGCGCCTCCGCTCTGGCCCCGCGTCACGGCGGTCGCGAGGGAGCTTCCCGCCCTGGTGGCGCAGCTACTCCACCAACTGCGCACTAAAACGCGCTGTTGCAGGAAAACCGGAGAGGCCGAGCGAACGGAGCGTTGGCGGGCGCGGCGACGCCTGCTAACGATGGGCGAGCGGCTTTGCATTGCCGCCGGACAAAGGTGTGGTGTCACGCATGAACTTCGTGCTGGCCTTCAGCGAGATCGGTCTTGGCGACCGCCTGTCGGTCGGCGGCAAGGGCGCGAATCTGGGCGAGCTGACGCGCGCCGGCATCGCGCCGCCGCCCGGCTTCGTCGTCGCTACCGCCGCGTTCGAACGGTTCATGGCGGCGACCGGCGCCGGCGCGGATGTGCGGCGCGCGCTGGCGGAACTGCAAGCGGACGATCTTCCGGCCATCGATGCCGCGAGCCGCGCGATCCGCGAGCGGATCGAGGCGGCGCGTTTTCCCGAGGATGTCGAAGGCGCGATCTTGGCGGCGCATGCCGCGCTGTGCGCCGGCGATCCGTCGCAGCCGCTGGCGGTACGCTCCAGCGCGACGAGCGAGGACGGCGAGGATGCGAGCTTCGCCGGGCTGCAGGACACCTATCTGTGGCTGCGCGGACCTGAGAGCGTGCTGGCGCATGTGCGCCGCTGCTGGGCGAGCCTCTACAGCGTCGAGTCGCTCAATTATCGCCTGCGGCTGAAGCTGAGCGAGGACGGCCTCGCGATGGGCGTGGTCGTGCAGAAGATGGTGGACTCGCGCTGCTCCGGCGTGATGTTCACGCGCAGCCCGACGACGGGCGACCGCTCCGTCATCGTGATCGAGGGCGCCTATGGCCTGGGCTCGGCGATCGTCGGCGGCGAGGTCACGCCGGACAAGTACATCGTCGGCAAGGTGACGGGCGAGATCAGCGGACGCGCGGTGGCCGACAAGGCGGTGCAGCATCTGCCCGATTTCGACGCCGGCGGCGTGGTGGTGACCGAGGTGCCCGAGGCCGAGCGCGCCCTGCCCTGCCTGGCGGACGGCGAGATCGCGGCGCTGGCGGAGATCGGACGGCGCGTCGAGCGCTATTACGGCAAGCCGCAGGACATCGAATGGGCGGTGGCGCGCGGACCGAAGGCGGAGATCTTCCTGCTGCAAAGCCGACCCGAGACGGTGTGGAGCAAGCGCGACGCCCAGCCGGTGATCGCGCCCAAGGCGCGGGCCGTCGATCACATCTTCGCCGCCTTCGCCGGCAAGCGCTGAGGCGGCGATGAACCTCACCCGCGAGGACGTGGCCGAGATCGTGGGCCTGCTCGACAAGTCGGCGTTCGACGAGCTTCGCCTGGAGACCGACAAGTTCAAGCTGACGCTGCGCCGCTCCGGCGCCGGCGGCTGGACGCAGGAAAACGAAACGCGCGCCACGGCGCCGGCCGGTCCGGTGCTCGCGGTTGCGAAAGAAGCGGCCGCCGCGCTGGCGCCCGGCACCGTCGCGATCCGGCCGCCGCTCATGGGGACGTTCTACCGCGCGCCCAAGCCGGGCGCCGCGCCCTTCGTCGAAGTCGGATCGGCGGTCGAGCCGGACACCGCCATCGGCATCGTCGAGACGATGAAGCTGATGAATTCGGTGCCGGCGGGGGCGCGCGGCATCATCGAGTCGATCGCGGCACAGAACGGCGAATTCGTCGAGCAGGATCGCGTCCTGATGATCCTGCGCCTGACGCCATGATCCGGCGCATCCTGGTCGCCAATCGCGGCGAGATCGCGGTCCGGATCATCGAGACCTGCGCCAGGCTCGGCATCGAGACGGTGCTCGCGGCGTCGGCTGCCGATCTGGACGCGGTGCCGGCGCGGCGCGCCGACCGCGTCGTCTGCATCGGGCCGGCGCCGCCGGGGCAAAGCTATCTGAACGCGGCGGCCATCGTCGCAGCGGCGGTTGAGACCGGATGCGACGCGATCCATCCGGGCTATGGGTTTCTGTCCGAGAGCATCGTGCTGGCGGCGAAGGCGCGGGAGGCCGGGATCGTCTTCATCGGGCCGACGGCGGCGCAACTGGCCGGTGTCGGCGACAAGTTGCGCGCGCGTGAGCTGGCGGTGGCGGCGGGCCTGCCGGTGGTGCCGGGCGGCGCGGCGGGCAGCATCGAAGAAGCCGAGGCCATCGTCGCGCGGATCGGCTGTCCGATCCTGATCAAGGCGGTGGGTGGCGGCGGCGGGCGGGGCATGAAGCTGCTGCTCGATCCCAGGGACGCGCGCGATGCGATCGCGCTGGCGGCGGCGGAGGCCGAAGCGGCGTTCGCGGACGGCCGGGTCTATCTGGAACGCTTCGTGGCGCGCGGGCGGCATGTCGAGGTGCAGCTTGTCGGCGACGGCGAGACCGTCCTCCATTTGGGCGACCGCGATTGCTCGATCCAGCGGCGCTATCAGAAGATGGTCGAGGAAGCGCAGGCGCCGGGCCTGGACGAGGCGCTGCGCGCGCGGCTGCACGCGGCGGCGGTGGCGTTCGGACGCGCGCTGGCCTATCGCGGGCTTGGCACGGTGGAATTCCTGGTCGACGCCGAGCGCGGCGAATTCTATTTCCTGGAGATGAACGCGCGCATCCAGGTGGAGCATCCGATCACCGAGGCGATCACGGGACTCGACCTCGTCGCGGAGCAGATCGCGATCGCCGATGGGCGGCCTTTGCGCCTGGCGCAGGACGACGTCGCGTTCGCGGGCCACGCCATCGAATTCCGCATCAATGCGGAAGATTGCCTGCGCGACTTCAGGCCCAGCCCAGGCACGGTCACGCGCGCGGTGTTTCCCGCCGGCGAAGGGGTGCGCGTCGACACCCATGTCGAGGCCGGTTCGGCGATACCGCCGTTCTACGATTCGCTGGTGGCGAAGATCATCGTGCACGGGCAGGGCCGCGCCGAGGCGCTGGCGCGCGCGGCCCGCGCCCTGGCCGATTGCCGGATCGAAGGCATCGCGACCAACCTCGACATGCATCGCGCGCTGTTGGCGGACGCGGAGTTTCGCCGCGGCGGCGTCGACACCGCCTATTTCCCGCGCTTCTGGCGGACATGATCGCCGGCGTCATCCTGGCGGGCGGCGCCGGAACGCGGATCGGCGGCGACAAGGCGCTCGTGCCGTTCCGCGGGCGGACGCTGATCGAGGCGGTGATCGGGCGCGTGCAAGATCAGGTTGGTGAACTGGCGCTGAGCGTTCCCATAGCGAGAGTGGATGCGTATCGCGCGCGGCTGGGCATGCGGTTTGCACTTCTGGCCGACTCGCTTCCGGGCGACACCGGGCCGCTCGCCGGCGTGGTGAGAGGGCTGGAATGGGCGCGCGGGACGGCGAAGTGGCTCGCGACGTTTCCGTGCGACACGCCGTTCCTGCCGGACGATCTTGTCGCGCAATTGATGCGCGATGCGCCCGAGGCGCCGGTCGCGGCGCGAAGCGAAGGACGGATGCACGGCGTGTGCGCCGTGTGGCCGGTGTCGTGCCTGGAGCGGCTGCGTGCGGGCGTCGTCGAGGAGCACTGGCGCAGCCTGCACGGCGCGCTCGATCATCTCGGCGGCACGATCCGCGATATCGCGTGTGAAAGCGAGGCGTTCTTCAACGTCAACACGCCAGAGGATCTGGCGCGGGCCGAGGCCCTGGCACACGATGCGGTTTAACGCGCGTCGCTCACGAAGCCATCAAACAAATCTTCGTCATGGCCGGCTTTATGCCGGCCATGACGATTTATTGGATAAATCTGATCACAACTCACACTAGGAACCTGCGATCAGCGGCAACGCTTTTTGCACCAGCGGGTTGAGCTTGCTGTCTTCCTGCCGGGCAAGCCGCAGCAGGTCGCTGCGCATCCTGGGGTCCCAGAATTTCTGGATGTGGTCGCCGATGCCGGCGACGGCACGGGCCTCGCCCTGGGTGGAAAAGAACGTGGCGATCTGGTTGGCCATGTAGATCAGATTCTCGTCAGGCGACATGGGCGGCCGTCCGAATGCGCTGGGGATGGGTGAAGATCTCGAAACTGTCGTCGCGCGCGATGGCCGCCAGCGTGATGTTCGCGGCCTCCGCCGTCTTGAGCGCGAGCGCGGTCGGCACCGAGATCGCCACCAGCACGGGACAGCCGATCTTCGCGGTCTTCTGGACCAGTTCGATGGAGACGCGGCTGGTCAGCACGATGAAGCCGTCGCTCGCGGCGATATCCGCGCGCAGCAGCGCGCCGATCAACTTATCGAGCGCGTTGTGGCGGCCGACATCCTCGCGCACGGCGACGAACCGATGGGACGACGGCGACCAGAAGCCGGCGGCGTGGACGCCGCGCGTTTCGTCGTTGATCGGCTGATGCTCGCGCAGCGTGGCCAGCGCTCGAAAGATTTCGGCGGTCTCGACCTGCAATTCGGCACGGACAGCCGGCGGCGGCGCGGTGGCCGCTTCGAGGCTTTCGATGCCGCAGAGGCCGCAGCCGGCGGGGCCGGCCATGTGGCGGCGGCGGCCTTCGACCTCCGCGGCGCGTTCGCCGGCGAGCGACATGCGCAGCTCGATGCCATTGGGCAGATCGACGATCTCGAGCTCCTCGATCTCGATGGGATCATCGATGATCTGTTCGGTGAAGGAGAAGCCGACGGCGAAATCCTCCAGGTCGGCCGGCGTGGCCAGCATGACGGCATGGGTCTGGTGGCCATAGGTGAAGGCGACCGGCGTTTCCTGCGGCAGGACGCGCACGCCCGTGCTCTCGTCCGCGCGGCCGATGCGGCTGCGGCGCGCGCGGATGGCGGGCGGCCGTGTTTCGGTCATGCCTTCTTTCGCGGTCATCGCGGAAATATCGCACAAATCGCGGCCCGCGTGGAATTCGCTCGCAGTGGTTTTTTCCTTCCTCTGAGCGGCGGTGGGCGAGGACGGATCGCCCTACCCTTTTCGCAACGACGCCGGAACAGTAGCGCGTCGAAGGAGGACACCATGGCGACCGACAAGAATATCCGCCGTATCGCGACGGAAGAGGCGTGGAGCATTCCGGAACACATGGCGGCGATCCTCGCGCTGACCAGGAGCACCTGGGACGATCTCGACCTGCGCCTGCCGCGCCGTTCCGCGGTGCCGGGGAGCCCGCTGTACAAGGGCCTCATCGACGATGCGCAGCGGCTGGAGATCATGGATGCGGACGATGTGTCGATGCATCTGCTGTCGCTGACCTCGCCCGGGGTGCAGATGTTCGATGCCGACACGGCGGTGGGCATGGCGACGCTGGCCAATGACCGCATGGCGGAAACGATCACGCGCCATCCGACACGCTTCGCCGGGCTGGCGTCGTTCGCGCCGCAGGACCCCAAGCGCGCGGTGATCGAGATGCAGCGCGCGATCAACACGCTGAAGCTCAACGGCTTCATCCTGAACTCGCACACCAATGGCGAATATCTCGACAATCCGAAATACTGGCCGATCCTGGAATGCGCCGAGGCGCTGGACCGCGCGATCTATATCCATCCGCGCTGCCCGTCGAAACACATGGCGGCGCTGTACGGCGATTACGGCATGTATACGGCGCTGTGGGGCTTTCAGGCGGAAGTGTCGGTGCACTGCATGCGGATGATCCTGTGCGGGCTGTTCGAGCGGTTCCCGAAGCTCAAGATCGTGATCGGCCATATGGGCGAGAGCATCCCGTACAACATCTGGCGCAACGATTATATCTACGGGCTGCACAAGGCATGGGGCGACGTGCCTGGGAACATGAAACCGGGCGAAGTGTTCGCGCGGAATTTCTGGATCACGACCAGCGGGGTCGAGCACACGCCGGCGCTGAAATACGCCATCGAGGTCTTGGGCGCGGACCGGATCATGTGGGCGATCGACTATCCCTATCAGGTGTCGCCGCCGGCGGTGAAATGGATGAACGAGGCGGAGATTTCGGAGGCGGATCGGGAGAAGATTTTCCACGGGAACGCGGAGCGGGTTTTTCATATCGCGGGGTGAGGCACCCCCGCTCCGCTGTCATCCGCCGCGAATGCGGCGGACCCAGTTGACGGGTGCACGATCGGTGCAGGTGTCAACTGGGTGGCCCGCATTCGCGGGCCATGACACCGCTTTTGTTACGCCGCCGACGGCATCCGCGTCTTGTCGATCGGGAGGGCGCCGTGGAAGTTGAGCTCGACCTGCAAGCCGTCGGGGTCGTAGACGAAGACCTGCAGCAGCCCGATCTCCCACACCTTGTTCTCTTCGTAGGGAATGTCGGCGCGGCGCAGCTTGCCCAGAAGCTCGTCGGGGTTTTCGCTCTTGAAGGCGATGTGGTCGAGGCGGCCGGTCTGGACCTTGGGACGGTCCTGCGCCTCCTTCTTCATCAGATGGACGATCGGAACGCCGCCGCAATAGAGCCAATGGCCGGGGAACGTCATCTGCGGCCGGAAATCTTCCTTCAGGCCCAGCATGTCGACGTAGAAATCGCGCGTCACCGTCAGGTCGGCGCATTCGAGCGTGTAGTGTTCGAGCATCACGGCGGGCATGGCGTCACTCCGGCGTTGATCGTTGCAATTCTCCCGCGTCAGGACTTCGCGGTCAATTCGTCCAGCAGGCGTTCGAGGTCTGGCGTCTTCAGGAGATCCTTGGCGATCCGGGCGCCTTCGACGGCGGCCCAATCCTGGCGCTCGGCGGTGGGCGCGCTGAGCAGCGGGGCGACGCCGGCTTCTTCCACTGTGCGGGTGACCTCGCGCATCTCCTCGGCGCGGCGGCGGCCGTGCAGGAGGGCGCGGCTGATCATATAGGCGGCCTGCTTGGGCCAGTCGGGATGGGGGATGGTATCCTTCAGCGAGGCGAGCACATCGCGCTCGACGCCGTAATGGCGCGCCGCCAGCATGCTCTCGGTGAGCAGGGCTTCGAGGCCTTTGATGAGCACGCTGCGGCACATCTTGACGGCAGAGGCCTGGCCGATCTCGTCGGCGTAGAACGTCATGTCGAGATCGAACGACGCCATCGCTTCGATGAACGCCTTCGCGTGCGGGCCGCCGAGCAGCATCGGCGAGCGGATGCCCTTGGGCGGGATCGACGACATCACGGCGGATTCGACATAACGGCCGCGCGCGACGATCGCGGCGGCCTGGCGCTTGGTGCCGGGCGAGACGGAGTTCAGGTCCCAGAACCATGTGCCGGCGGCGAGGCCGGGCAGAACCGAACGCGCCGCGTCGAGGTCGGAGCCGGCCGTGACGGCGCTGACGATCAACTCGGCGCCGGCAACCGCTTCGGACGCGGCGGCGCATTTCTTCCAGGGGCCGGCGGCTTGCGACGGGATGCTGGCGGGATCGGCGAAGAGGATATCGAACAGGCGGATGTCGGTCAGGCCGGCGACGTGGAATTGCCTGGCGAAGGTCTGGCCCACTTCGCCGAAGCCGATGATCGCCATGCTCCTGGGCGCGGTCATGGCTCGGACTCGGTGTCGATCTCGGCTTCGGTCGCGGCGTTGTAGCGGCGGCCCCGGACGGTGCGGGTGTTTACCAGCGCGTCGAGGCGGGCGAGCGTCGGCGCGTCGAGCGCGAGGTCGCGCGCGGCGAAATCCTCCGTGAGGTGCGCGAGGCTGGTGGTGCCGGGGATCGCGACGACGTGTTCGCCGCGAGACAACACCCAGGCGAGCGCGAGTTGCGCCAGCGTGCAGTCCTTCTCGCGTGCGATGGCAGAGAGACCGTCGAGCAGCTTCAGGTTCGCCGCGAAGGCCTCGCCCTGGAAACGCGGCATGGCGCGGCGAATGTCCTTGTCTTGCAGCACCGCGGCATCGCGCAGGCCGCCGGCGAGGAAGCCGCGGCCGACGGGACTGAAGGCGACGAAAGTGGTGCCCAATTCCCGGCAGGCGGCAAGAGTCGCGATCTCGGGATTGCGGGTCCACAGCGAATATTCGCTTTGCAGCGCGGTGACAGGATGGACCGCATGCGCCCGGCGTAGCGTGGCGGCGGAGACTTCGGAGAGGCCGATGGTCTTGATCTTGCCGGCGCGGACCAGATCGGCGAGCGCACCGACACTCTCCTCAATAGGGACGCGCTTGTCCCAGCGGTGCAGGTAGTAAAGATCGATCACCTCGGTCTGGAGGCGCGACAGGCTTTCGTCGCAGGTCTTCTTGATCTCTTCGGGGCGGCCGTTGATCTCGCGCTGGCCGGCGGCATTGCGGGAAATGCCGCATTTGCTGGCGAGGACATATTCGCCGCGCCGCGCCTTCAGCGTGTTGCCGATCAGCGTCTCGTTGGCGCCGAAGCCGTAGAGCGCCGCGGTGTCGAGAAAGGTGCAGCCCATGTCGAGCGCGCCGTTGAGCACCTTGGCCGCTGTTTCGGCGTCGGGCGGCGAGCCATAGGCGTGGCTGAGCGACATGCAGCCGAGGCCGACGGACGGCACGGCGAAGGGACCGAGCTTGCGCGTTGCGCTCATTGCGGCAGGCTCAGGCTCTTTTCGAGACGGTCGAGCGTCTGCATCGCGGGCAATACCTGCGCCACGCTGGCATTGGGCTCGCGGCCTTCCTTGATGGCGGCGAAGAATTCGCGGTCCTGCAGCTCGATGCCGTTCATTGACACGTCGACTTGTTTGAGGTCGATGGGCTTCTCGTTGCCGTCCACCAGATCGTCATAGCGCGCGATATAGGTGCCGTTGTCGCAGATATAGCGGAAGAAGGTGCCGAGCGGGCCTTCGTTGTTGAACGACAGCGACAGGGTGCAGATCGCGCCGGACGGCGTCTTGAGCTGGATACTCATGTCCATGGCGATGCCGAGGGTCGGATGGATCGGGCCTTCGATGGCGCGGGCGATCGTGACCGGCTCGCCGGTCTGGTACATGAAGAGATCGACGGTGTGGCAGGCGTGGTGCCACAGGAGATGGTCGGTCCAGCTGCGCGGCTGGCCGAGCGCGTTCATGTTGGTGCGGCGGAAGAAATAGGTCTGCACGTTCATCTGCTGGATCTTGAGCTCGCCCTTCTTGATCCTTTTGTGCACCCATTGATGGCTGGGATTGAAGCGGCGGGTGTAGCCGCCCATGGCGATCAGGCCGGTCTCCTTCTGCACGCGCACGAGGCGCTCGGAGTCGGCGAGATTGTCGGCGATGGGGATCTCGATCATCACATGCTTGCCGGCGCGCAGGCATTGCTCGCCCTGGTCGGCGTGCATCTGGGTCGGCGTGGTGAGGATCGCGGCTTCGATGCCGGGCTGCTTGAGGCTTTCGGCGAGGTCGGTGGTCCAGTGCGGGATGCCGAATTTCTCGGCGACCTGCTTGGTGGTCTCGGCGCGGCCGCCGGCGAGCGACACGACCTCGATGCCGGGGATGTTGCGGATCGCTTCGAGATGCTTGACGCCGAACGCGCCCTGCCCTGCCACTACGATCTTCATGCCACGGCCTTCCCCTTGCGCTGATCGTGGAAATCCTTGGTCTCGATGATGATGGCGCCGACGCCCGTGGACGAGGCCGGCACATGGTAGAAGCGGTAGACCTCTTCCGCCTTGTCGCCCAGCGCGCCGCGCATGATCAGCCACATGACGAGCTCGATCGCCTCGTTGCCGGCTTCGCGCAGATATTCGATCGGCGGAATCTTGGCCAGCGCCGCGGGGTCCTTCGTCAGGCCATCCAGGAAGCGCGTGTCGAACGGCGTGTTGATCAGGCCGGCGCGCGGGCCCTGGATCTGGTGCGACATGCCGCCGGTGCCGAAGATCACGACCTTCAAATCCTCGTCCCAGGCCTCGACCGCCTTCGCGATCGCCTTGCCGAGATTGTAGCAGCGGTTGCCGGTGGGCGCCGGATACTGGATGACGTTGACCGCCAGCGGGATCACGCGGACCGGCCATTCCTTCGGCGAATCGAACAACAGCGTCATCGGCACGGTCAGGCCGTGGTCGACCAGCATCTCGTTGACGATGGTGATGTCGAACTCGTCGAGCACCAGCGACTGCACGAGATGCGAGGCGAATTCCGGATAACCCTTCACGACGGGAACGGGCCGCGCGCCCCAGCCTTCGTCGGCGATGGGAAATTCCTCGGCGCAGCCGATGGCGAAGGTCGGGATGATCTTGAAGTCGAAGGCGTTGACATGGTCGTTGTAGACCATGATCACGACGTCCGGCTTGGCCTCTTCCATCCATTTTTTGGCGGGCTCATAGCCCTTGAACAACGGCGCCCAATAAGGCTCGGCGGTCTTGCCGTTGTCGACCGCCGCGCCGATGGCGGGGGTATGCGAGGTGCCGACGCCGGCGATGATCTTGGCCATCAGGCTTCTCCGCGCGCTTTCTTCGAGCGCCAGCCTTCGACGGAACGGCCGCCGGCGATCATCATGTCGAGATATTGCTGCTGGGTCATGCCGGTCATTTCGGCGGCCATGTATTGATAGGAATGCTCGTCGGTGAAGGCGAGTTTGGCCAGCGCATAGGACACGCCGCCGAGCGCCAGCAAGGTGTTCCAGGCGCGCTTCATCACCGCCTGGCGCTGGTCCTCCGTCATCGGGAATTTTTCGAGGTATTTGTGCTCGTCGGCGAGGAATTCCTTGCGGTTGGCCGCGCTCATCAGCGAGTAGAGGAACTGGTTCAGGTGATAGCCCTTGCGCGCGCGCTGGGCGTCGAACACCACGGTGCCGGGGATGTCTTCGTACGCTTCGATCTTGGTCATCGGGTCCAGTACAGCCTCATCGGATTGTCGACCAGCAGGGATTTCTGCAAGGCCGGCGTCGGCGCGATCTTGGCGAGCGAGTCGACCAGCACGCCGTCGTCGGGCATGTGCGATTTCATGTTGGGATGCGGCCAGTCCGTGCCCCACAACACGCGGTCGGGGAAACGCTGCACCAGATAGGAACTGAACGGAATCACGTCATCATAAGGCGGGCCCTTAAGCGTGACGCGCTCCTCGCCGCTGACCTTGGTCCAGAAATTCGGATTGTCCTCCAGGAGGCGGACGAAGCGCTGGAAGTCCGGACCGTCGACCGGCTTCGACACGTCGGGGCGGCCCATGTGGTCGATCACCACCGTGGTCGGCAGCGATTTGAGGAAGGGCGTCAGGTCGTCCATGTCGGGCGCTTCGAAATAGACCACGATGTGCCAGCCGAGCCTGGCGACCCGCTCGGCGATCTTGGCGAAGACGTCGCGCGGCGCGGAATCCACCAGGCGGCGGAGGAAATTGAACCGCACGCCGCGCACGCCGGCCTCGTCCATCGCCTTGAGTGCATCGTCGGTGACATCGCCGCCGACCACCGCCACGCCGCGCGCCAGGCCGCCCGCGCTCTTGAGCGCGTCCACCATCGCATCGTTGTTCTTGCCGTGGCAGCTCGCCTGCACGATCACGTTGCGGGAAAAGCCCAGGAAATCGCGCAGCGCGAACAGCTTTTCCTTCGGCGCGTCGCAGGGTGTGTATTTCCGCTCGGGCGCGTAGGGGAATTTGTCGGCCGGGCCGAAGACATGGCAATGGGCGTCCACCGCGCCGGGCGGCGGCCGGAAGCCGGGCTCGGTCGGATTGGCGCAAAACGGCAGATAGTCGGGATCCATGGCAGCCTCTGTTACCTCCCGCGGAGCATTGCCACCCCACTGTGGGCGAAGCCCTACCCCGCCGCCCGCGCAAGCGCGGCGCCGAGCCGCGGATAGACGCGCCGCGCATTGCCTTCGAAGAGCTGTGCGCGGACCTCGTCGTCAAGGCCGAGCGCGTCAAAATAGCGCTTCGTGTCGTCGAAATACTGGCCGGTCTCCGGATCGATGCCGCGCACCGCGCCCACCATCTCCGAGCCGAACAGGATGTTCTCCAGCGGGATCACCTTAAGCAGCAGCTCGATGCCCGGCTTGTGGTAGACGCAGGTGTCGAAGAACACGTTCTTCATCACATGCTCGGCGAGCGGCGGACGCTTCAGCATGTCGGCGAGGCCCCGGTAGCGGCCCCAGTGATAGGGCACGGCGCCGCCGCCATGCGGGATGACGAAACGCAGCGTCGGAAAATCCTTGAACAGGTCGCCCTCGATCAACTGCATGAAGGCGGTGGTATCGGCGTTGATGTAATAGGCGCCGGTGGCGTGCAGGCCGGGGTGGCACGAGCCGGAGACATGGATCATCGCCGGCACATCCAGCTCGACCATCTTCTCGTAGAGCGGATACCAGTGCCGGTCGGTCAGGGCCGGCGAAGTCCAATACCCGCCCGATGGGTCGGGATTGAGATTGCAGCCGATGAAACCGAGTTCCTTCACGCAGCGCTCGAGCTCGGCGGCGCTGTTGGCGGGCGGCACGCCGGGCGATTGCGGCAACTGGCAGACGCCGACGAAATTCTCCGGATAAAGGCCGCACACCCGCCCGATCAGATCGTTGCACAGCCGCGACCAGACCTGGCTGGTCTCCTCGTTGCCGATGTGGTGGGCCATCGCCGAGGCGCGCGGGCTGAAGATCGTCACATCGGTGCCGCGGGCGCGCTGGAGCTTGAGCTGGGCGCCTTCCAGGCTGTCGCGGATCTGGTCGTCGCTGATCTTCGGCAATTCCTTGGGCGCGGCCGACGGGTCTTTCAACGCCGCGATCTGCGCCTGGCGAAAGGCATCATGCGCGGCCGGCGCGGTGGTGTAGTGGCCATGGCAATCGATGATCATGTGCGGACCCGGATTCGTTCCTCGCCGAGGTTAGCAAAAGCGGCGGCACGGAAGCCACCCTGCCCACCGAAACCGGTGGGACCGATACTGATCGTAATCAAAGTGGCGGGCGGAACCTTCGCATAGCGTCTCATCGGATTTCGCAGGGGCTCGTGCATGACAGTCGCGACAAGCCATGACATTCCGGGAACGACGCTGTTCGACGGCGACATGGCGCAGAAGGGCTATGCCCTCAACCGGATGTGCTTTTCCTTCAACGACGCGGCGAACCGCGCCGCCTTCCTGAAGGACGAGGACGCCTATTGCGCCAAATTCGGCCTGACCGCGCGGCAGCGCGAGGCCGTGCGCCAGCGCAACGTGCTCGCGATGATCGCCGCGGGCGGCAACATCTACTACCTGGCCAAGCTTGCCGGGATTTTCGGATTCAACGTGCAGGACGTGGGCGCCCAGCAGACCGGCATCAGCGTCGAGGCTTTCAAGGCCAGGCTGGCCGAGGCAGGGAGATAATCATGGCAAGGATCATCGGCGGTCTTGGCACGTCCCATGTTCCGGCGATCGGCGCGGCGATCGCCGCCGGCCGGCAGCAGGAGCCCTATTGGAAACCGTTCTTCGGAGGCTATGACGCCGTCCGCGCCTGGCTCGGCCGCGAGCGGCCGGACACGGTTGTGGCGTTCTACAACGATCACGGACTGAACTTCTTCCTCGACAAGATGCCGACCTTCGCGGTCGGCGCGGCGGCGGAATACCGCAATGCCGACGAAGGCTGGGGCCTGCCGGTGCAGAAGCCGTTCAGGGGCGATCCCGAGCTTTCGTGGCATCTGATCGAGGCGCTGGTCGCCGACGAGTTCGATATCACCACCTGCCAGGAGATGATGGTCGATCACGCCTTCACCGTGCCGATGTCGCTGATGTATCCGGGCGGCGCGGACTGGCCGGTCAAGGTCGTGCCGGTCGCGATCAATACGGTGCAGCATCCCCTGCCCTCGCCGGCGCGCTGCTTCAAGCTCGGCCGCGCCGTCGGGCGCGCGATCGAGAGCTATGCGAAGGACGCCAAGGTGCTCGTGGTCGGCAGCGGAGGATTGTCGCATCAGCTCGACGGGGAGCGCGCCGGCTTCATCAACAAGCCGTTCGACCTGATGTGCCTGGAGAAGCTGCAGAGCGATCCGGAGGCGCTGACGCGCTATTCGGTCGCCGAGCTGGTCGAACTGGCCGGCACCCAGGGCGTGGAGCTGCTCAACTGGCTGGCGATGCGCGGCGCGCTGAACGGCCAAGTTTCGAAAGTGCACGGAAACTATCACATCCCGATCTCGAATACCGCGTCGGGCGTTTTGTTGCTGGAAAACCGGCCTCTTTCCGCGATTGCGGCGTAGAAAGTTCCCACCACAAAATGGGTAGGGCGGGATTATACTTACGGAATAGCCCGGATTAGTCGGGCGTCGTTTAATCGGCCGTTGACCGAGCAGGTCTAAATTCCATCTCGCGAGGGAGACTGGAAATGGCCGCGATCGGAAGGCTTGCAACAAGCCACGACGCCGACAGCGAGATGTTGCCCCACTTCGAGAAAGCCGAACTTCCGATTCTGGCGTTGCTCGACGTGCAGGGCGAGATCATCGATCTGATGGCGAACGGCGCCAGCCTGCGCGAGACGCTGAATCACATCGCCCTGCTGGTCGAACGCCTGGCGCCACCGGCCCTGTGCACCATCCTTTTGCTGAAGCCCGACGGCCGGCATCTGCGGCCCGCCGCCGGACCGAGCCTGCCCGAGGACTATATCGACGCGATCGACGGCATCGAGATCGGCGATTGCGCCGGCTCGTGCGGCACCGCCGCCTTTCGCAAGACCCCGGTGATCGTGAGCGACATCGCGAGCGATCCGCTTTGGGTCGTGCCGCGGGACTTCGTGCTGTCCTTCGGCTTGCGCGCCTGCTGGTCGATGCCGATCCTCGACAAGGACGAGACGGTGCTCGGCACCATCGCGATGTACTATCGCGAGCCGCGCGCCCCGACCTCGCGCGATTGGGGCCTGCTCGAGCCGGCTTCGCGGCTGGTGCGCCTGGCGCTGGCGCAGAACCGCAAGGAAGAGGAGCTGCGCAACAGCGAGGCGCGCTGGCATCTCGCCGCCGAGGCCACCAATCTCGGCACCTATGACGTCGACCTGGTGACCGCCCACGACATCTGGTCGGCGCAGTTCAAGAAAATCCTGGGCCTACCGGACACCGCCAAGCCGAGCATCGAGCTTCTCCTGGAATTGATCGATCCCGGCGACCGGGAGCGCTTCAGCGGGACCTTCGGCGGATCGTTCCTGCCCGCGGCCGACAAGCACCGCAGCGAAGAAGTCCGCATCCGGCGCGCCGACGACGGCGCGGAGCGCGTCGTGTCGCTGAAGGGCCGCATCCTGCGCAACGCGGACGGACAGCCCTCGCGCGCCATCGGCACGATGGCCGACATCACCGAACAGCGCCGGCGCGAATGCGAACTCGCCGAGGCGAAAGTCCTGGCCGACAAGGCGAACATGGCGAAGTCCGAGTTCCTCGCCAGCATGAGCCACGAGCTGCGCACGCCGCTGAACGCGATCATCGGGTTTTCCGACGTCATCCGGCACGAGACCTTCGGGACGCTCCAGCCCCTCAAATACCGCGAATATGTCGACCACATCCACGACAGCGGCTGCCACCTGCTGAGCCTCATCAACGACGTGCTCGACATGGCGAAGATCGAGGCGGGCAAGCTCGAACTGCATCCCGTGACGATCGACGTCGCCGCGACGGCGACCGACGCGCTGCGCATGGTGGAGACCCAGGCCGCCGAGGCGGGGCTGACGCTCGAAACGCTCATCGACCCGGGAGCCGCGGTCCTGGCCGACGAGCGGGCGGTGAAGCAGATTTTCGTCAACCTGTTGTCGAACGCGGTGAAGTTCACCCGGCCGGGCGGGCGCGTGACCGTGTTCGCGGCGCGGCTGGCGGACGGCAAACGCGTGCGGCTCGGCGTCGAGGACACCGGCATCGGCATGACCCAGGACGGCCTGGTGAAGGCGCTGGAGCCGTTCGGCCAGGCCGCTCACACCGTGACCGTGGAGGGCCGCGGCACCGGCCTCGGCCTGCCGCTCGTCAAGGCGCTCATCGAGGCCCATGGCGCGCGGTTCGGCATCGAGTCCGAGCTCGGCCGCGGCACGCGCGTGTGGGGCGAGTTTCCCGCCGACGCTGACGCGCTCGTTTCATTTCCCGCTTAGTGGCATCGGCGCGGCGCGCATCCGTTGACGGGCTCGACCGCCGCGGCGCAATCTTCGCGCCGAAACGCTCGCGGATGCATCCATGGCCATCGTTGTCCAGTCGATCGAACGACCCGCGCCCGATCTCGTCGCGGGCTTCGCCGGCATCGGCGTCGCCACCGTGCACGAAGCCCAGGGCCGCACCGGGCTGATGGGCAGTTATATGCGGCCGATCTATCGCGCCTTCGTCGCGGGCGCCGCGGTGACGGTCGAACTGGCGCCGGGCGACAATTGGATGCTGCATGTCGCGGTCGAGCAATGCCGCGAAGGCGACGTGTTGGTGGCGGCGCCCACTTCGCCCTGCGACACCGGCTATTTCGGCGAGCTGCTAGCCTCGTCATTGGCGGCGCGCGGCGTGCGCGGCCTGATCATCGAGGCCGGCGTGCGCGACATCGCCGCGCTGGAGGACATGAAATTCCCGGTGTGGTCGAAGGCGGTGTCGGCGCAGGGCACGGTCAAGGAAACCCTGGGCAGCGTGAACGTGCCCTTGGTATGCGGCGGCGCGTTGGTCCATCCGGGCGATCTGATCGTCGCCGACGACGATGGCGTGGTGGTGGTGCCGCGCGCGAATGTGGCGAGCGTGCTGAAAAAGAGCCAGGAACGCGAGGACAAGGAAGCGGCGACGCGGGCGCGGCTGAAGGCCGGCGAGCTCGGCCTCGACATCTACGGCATGCGCGAGAAGCTCAAGGCGAAGGGCCTGACCTATGTGGACACGGCGCCCGCCGCGAAAGGCTGAGCCATGCTGACCGGCATACGCTGCATGGTGATGCGGGGCGGCACCTCGAAGGGCCTCTATTTCCTCAAGAGCGAATTGCCGGCGGACGACGCGGCGCGCGACCGCTTCCTGCTCCGCGCCATGGGTTCGCCCGACACGCGCCAGATCGACGGCATGGGCGGCGCCGATCCGCTCACCAGCAAGGTCGCCGTCGTTTCGCCGCCGAGCCGGCCCGACGCGGATGTCGATTACCTGTTTCTGCAGGTCGTGGTGGACGAGGCGCGGGTCGATTCCTCGCAGAATTGCGGCAACCTGCTGGCCGGCATCGGCGGCTACGCCATCGAGCGCGGTCTGGTGCCCGCGACCGGCGATGTGACGCCGGTGCGCATCAACATGCTCAACACCCAGAGCATCGCGGTGGCGGCGATCGAGACGCCGGGCGGCGTGGTGAACTACGAAGGGGCGGCGCGGATCGACGGCGTGCCGGGGATGGCGGCGCCCATTCCGATCGATTTCCTCGATGTCGCGGGGTCGAGCTGCGGCGCGCTGCTGCCGACCGGCAACGCGCGCGACGTGATCGACGGCGTGGAAGTCACCTGCATCGACAACGGCATGCCGGTGGTGCTGATGCGCGCGGCCGACCTCGGCAAGACCGGCTATGAGGACCCCGAGGACCTCGAAGCGGACGCGGCGCTGAAGGCGCGAGTCGAGAAGATCCGCCTGGCGCTGGGACCGAAGATGAATCTCGGCGACGTGCTGAAGAAGACGGTGCCCAAGATGTGCCTGATCGCGCCGCCGCGAAACGGCGGCGCCGTCCACACCCGCAACTTCATTCCCCACAGGGTGCACAAGGCCATCGGCGTGTTCGGCGCGGTCAGCGTGGCGACGGCCTGCGTGCTGGAAGGCTCGGTGGCCGATGGCGTCGCGGTGGTCGACCGCAACGCCAAGCCGCTCAGGCTCGACGTCGAACATCCGACTGGCTTCTTCACCGTGGAGATGGAGATTTCGACGGGACCGAAGGGCCTCGAAATCCGCCGCTCCGCCCTCTTGCGCACGGCGCGCAAGCTGATGGATGGGACCGTGTTCGCCGCCGTCTGAGGACACTATGCGGACGCAGGTTTGCATCGTCGGTGCCGGGCCCGCGGGACTGCTGCTGTCGCGGCTGCTGGTGCTGAACGGCATCGATTGCGTCGTGCTGGAGCATCGTTCGCCGGAGTATGTCCTGGGACGCATCCGCGCCGGCGTGCTGGAACGCATCACGGTCGACCTGCTGCATCGCGCGCAATGCGCCGAGCGGCTGGACCGCGAAGGGCTGATCCATGACGGCTTCGAGATCGCCCATGGCGGACAGCGGCTGCGCATCGATCTCAAAGGACTGAGCGGGCACGACGTGACGATCTACGGTCAGACCGAAATCACGCGCGACCTGATGGAGGCGCCGGGCGCCCGCGTCGTATATGAGGCGCAGGATGTCAGCCTGCACGATTTCGATACCGCCACGCCGCGCGTGCGCTATGCCAGGGACGGAATCGGCCGCGAGATCGCCTGCGATTACATCGTCGGCTGCGACGGGGCGCATGGCGTGAGCCGCCAGAGCGTTCCGGCGACGGCGCTGACCACTTACGAGCGCATCTATCCGTTCGGCTGGATGGGCGTGCTGACCGACACGCCGCCCGTCGCAAGCGAGATCGTCTACGCCAACCACGCGCGGGGCTTCGCGCTGTGCAGCATGCGGTCGCGCGCGCGCAGCCGCTACTATGTGCAATGCGCCCTGATGGACAGCGTGGACGATTGGCCCGAGGCCCGATTCTGGGACGAATTGCGCCGGCGCCTGCCGGGAGAGCTGGCGGAAAGCCTGGTCACCGGTCCGGCGATCGAGAAGAGCATCGCGGCGCTGCGCAGCTTCGTCGCGGAGCCGATGCGGTTCGGATCGCTGTTCCTGGCCGGCGACGCGGCCCATATCGTGCCGCCGACCGGCGCCAAGGGCCTGAACCTGGCGGCCTCCGATGTCCATTACCTGTCGAACGCGCTGATCGACCGCTATCGCAACGGCGACGGCCGGGGGCTGGAGGCCTATTCGGCGACGGCGCTGGCGCGGGTGTGGAAGGCGGTGCGCTTCTCCTGGTGGCTGACGAACCTCCTGCATCGGACCGACGACGAGCGTTTCACCCAGCGGGTCCAGCAGGCCGAACTCGACTATCTGGCCGGCTCGCGCAACGCCCAGGCCGCGCTCGCGGAGAACTATGTCGGGCTTCCCCTCACATAGCCCGGCCGGCCGGCTTTGCGTTCTTGCCCGCCGACGGCGCGGGAACGCCATTCCATGTCGCCATGGCCGCGAATACAGAGCGCAATGTTGCGCGAAAACCGCCATATTGCAGCTTCGCCCGGAACCGGAGATATGAGGCGGCGTCCCTCGTTCGGAGATTCCATGAAGAACAGAGCCCGCCTCTCGCTTCGCGTGCCGACGCCGCCGGCGCGGCCGGGAGACGCGCCCGACTTCAGCGCCATCAAGCTGGAGGCCGCCGGCGAGGTCCGCCGGCCGGAGATCGACGCCCGTCCGCACGACGTGTCCGACCTCGCCTATGCCCTAATCCGGGTGCTGGACGACAAGGGCCGCGCGGTCGGACCGTGGAATCCCAAGCTGGACGCCGAGACGCTGCGCCGCGCGCTGAAGGCCATGCTGCTGACCCGCGCCTATGACGACCGGATGTACCGGGCGCAGCGCCAAGGCAAGACCTCGTTCTACATGAAGTGCACCGGCGAGGAGGCGGTGGCGATTGCCGCGGCCTTCGCGCTGGAGCGCGACGACATGTGCTTTCCTTCCTACCGCCAGCAGGGACTTCTGATCGCGCGCGGCTATCCGCTGCTGCAGATGATGAACCAGGTCTATTCCAACGCCCACGATCCGTTGAAGGGCCGCCAGCTTCCGATCATGTATTCGAGCAAGGCGTACGGCTTCTTCACGGTCTCCGGCAATCTCGGCACGCAGTTTCCGCAGGCGGTGGGCTGGGCGATGGCCTCGGCCTACAAGGGCGACGACCGGATCGCCGCGAGCTGGATCGGCGACGGCACGACGGCGGAAGGCGATTTCCATCACGCGCTCAACTTCGCCAGCGTCTATCGCGCACCGGTCATCCTGAACGTCGTCAACAATCAATGGGCGATTTCGAGCTTCGCCGGCATCGCGGGCGGCAATGAATCCACCTTCGCCTCGCGCGGCATCGGCTATGGCCTGCCAGCGCTTCGGGTGGACGGCAACGATTTCCTCGCGGTCTATGCCGCGACGGCCTGGGCCGCCGAGCGCGCCCGATCCAATCTCGGCGCCACGCTGATCGAGCACTACACCTACCGGGTCGAGGGCCATTCGACGAGCGACGATCCCTCGCGGTACCGCCCGATCAACGAGGCCAAGCTGTGGCCGCTGGGCGATCCGATCGAGCGGCTGAAGGACCATCTCATCGCGCTGGGCGAATGGAGCGAGGATCGCCAGCAGGAAGCGCATCGCGAGGCCGTCGAGCAGGTCAAGACGGCCAACAAGGAGGCGGAGGCGGTCGGCACGCTCGGCCATGGCGAACTGCCGAGCCTGAAGACAATGTTCGAGGACGTGTTCAAGGACATGCCGGAACATCTGCGCCGCCAGCGCCAGCAGATGGGAGTCTGAGCCATGCCGGCGATGAACATGATCCAGGCGCTCAACTCCGCGCTCGACGTGATGCTGACGAAAGACCCCAACGTGCTGACCTTCGGCGAGGATGTCGGCTATTTCGGCGGCGTGTTCCGCGTCACCGACGGGCTGCAGAAGAAGCACGGCCTGACGCGCTGTTTCGACACGCCGATCGGGGAAGGCGGGATCGTCGCCGCCGCCATCGGCATGGGCGCCTATGGCCTGCGTCCCGTCGCGGAGATCCAGTTCGCCGATTACATCTATCCGGCCTATGACCAGATCGTGTCGGAGGCGGCGCGGCTGCGCTATCGCTCGGCGGGCGACTTCACCGCGCCGATCGTGATCCGCACGCCCTATGGCGGCGGCATCTTCGGCGGCCAGACGCACAGCCAGAGCCCCGAAGCGCTGTTCACCCATGTCGCCGGCTTGAAGACGGTGATCCCCTCGACGCCCTATGACGCCAAGGGCCTTCTGATCGCCGCTATCGAGGACGACGATCCGGTGATCTTCCTGGAGCCCAAGCGGCTCTACAACGGCCCGTTCGACGGCTATCCCGACCGGCCGGTCACGATCTGGGCCAAGCTTCCGGCCGGCGAGGTGCCGGAGGGCTATTACACCGTGCCGCTCGGCAAGGCGTCGATCGTGCGCGCGGGCGGCGACGTGACCATCCTGGCCTATGGCACGATGCTGCATGTCGCGCTGGCCTCGGCCGTGGATTCGGGGCTGGACTGCGAAGTGATCGACCTGCGCACGCTGGTGCCGCTCGACATCGAGACGATCGTCAATTCGGTGAAGAAGACGGGACGCTGCGTGATCGTGCACGAGGCGACGCATACCAGCGGCTATGGCGCGGAGCTGTCGGCCCTGGTGCAGGAGAACTGTTTCCACCATCTCGAAGCGCCGATCGAACGCGTCACCGGCTGGGATACGCCCTACCCCCACGCCTTCGAATGGCAGTACTTTCCCGGTCCGGCGCGCGTGATCGCGGCGCTGCAGCGCGCCATGGAGGCCTGACGATGGGTCGATATGTGTTCAAGCTTCCCGATGTCGGCGAAGGCACGGCGGAAGCGGAGATCGTGGCCTGGCACGTCAAGGTCGGCGACGAGATCCACGAAGACCAGAACATGGTCGATGTGATGACCGACAAGGCGACAGTCGAGATGACCTCGCCGGTCACCGGCAAGGTCGTCGCGCTGCACGGCGAGCCGGGCCAGATGGCGTCGGTCGGATCGCCGCTGGTCGAGCTCGAAGTCGAGGGCGCGGGAAACGCCAAGGGCAACAGCCAGGCGGCGCCACAGAAGAAGGCCGAGGCCATCGCGAAGCCGGTCGCCGCGCCGGCGGCGCCGAAACCGGAAAAGGTCGCGGCGAAACCCGTCGCGCGCGAGGCCGTGCATCCGGCCACCTTCGTGCTGGAGGAAGGCGACAGGCCGCTCGCCGCGCCGGCGGTGCGCCAGCGCGCCCGCGACCGCGGCGTCGATCTGCGGCTGGTGCCGGGCACGGGACCGGCCGGCCGCATCACCCATGAGGACCTGGACGCCTATATCGCCGCGGGCGGGCGCGTCGCGGCGCGCGGCGGCGGCACGTCTTACGCGCTGCGCGAGGGCGTCGAGGAGGTGAAGGTCATCGGCCTGCGCCGCCGCATCGCCGAGAGCATGCAGAATTCCAAGCGGCGCATTCCGCATTTCGCCTATGTCGAGGAAATCGACATGACGGAACTGGAGGATTTGCGCGCGCATCTGAACAAGACCAAGCGCGACGACCAGCCGAAGCTGAACGTGCTGCCGTTCCTGATGCGGGCGCTGGTGAAAGTGCTGCCGGCCTATCCGCAGATCAATGCGCGGTTCGACGACGAGGCCGGCGTGGTGCACCGCCACGCGGCCGTCCATATCGGCATCGCGACGCAGACCGCGAACGGGCTGATCGTGCCCGTGGTCCGCCATGCCGAAGCGCGCGACGTTTGGGACAGCGCGCTCGAAGTCGCGCGGGTCTCCGCCGCGGCGCGCGAGAACAAGGCGTCGAAGGAAGAACTCACCGGCTCGACCATCACCATCACCAGCTTGGGCGCGCTGGGTGGCGTGGCGACCACGCCGGTCATCAACTATCCGGAGGTCGGCATCATCGGGCCGAACGCGATCATCGAGCGCCCCGTCGTGCGCGGCGGCCAGATCGTGGTGCGCAAGATGATGAACCTGTCCTCGTCCTTCGACCACCGCGTGGTCGACGGCTTCGACGCGGCGGAGTTCATCCAGAAGATCAAGGCGCTGCTGGAACACCCCGCCACGCTGTTCATGGATTGAGCGATGACCGAGAAGATCACCACCAAGGTCCTCATCGTGGGCGGCGGGCCGGGCGGCTATGTCGCCGGCATCCGTTGCGGCCAGCTCGGCCTCGACACCGTGCTGGTGGAGGCGGAGCGGCTGGGCGGGACATGCCTCAATGTCGGCTGTATTCCTTCCAAGGCGATCATCCATGTCGCGGGGGAGTTCGAGGCGATGGCGCATGCGGCAAAGGCGCCGCTGAACGGCATCTCGCTCGCCAGCGCGCCGGCCATCGATTTCGCCGAGACCGTGAAGTGGAAAGACGGCGTGGTGAAGCGGCTCAACACCGGCGTGGCCGGGCTGCTCAAGCGCGCCAAGGTGCGGGTGGTCGAGGGCTGGGCGAATTTCTCCGACGCCAAGACCTGCACGGTGAAGACCAGGGACGGCGAGGTCACGATCGCGGCCGAGCATGTCATCCTTGCCAACGGCTCGGTGCCGGTGGAGCTGCCGTTCCTGAAATTCGGCGGCAAGGTGATCTCGTCGACGCAGGCGCTGTCGCTGCCCGTGCTGCCGAAGAAGCTGGCGGTGGTCGGCGCCGGCTATATCGGGCTGGAGCTTGGCATCGCGTTTCGCAAGCTGGGCGTGGAGGTCACGGTGGTCGAGGCGCTGGACCGCATCCTGCCGCTCTATGACGCGCAGCTTGTCGCGCCCGTCGCCAAATGGCTGGAGAAGAACGGCGTCACGTTGCATCTCGGCGCCAAGGCGAAGGGTCTCGGCGACGCCGGCCTTGCGGCGGAGCTGAAGGACGGCGGCACCGTCGATATCGCGGCGGACAATATTCTCGTAACGGTGGGGCGCCGGCCAGCGACCGAAGGCTGGGGGCTGGAGAACATGGCGGTCGATCTGGACGGCCGTTTCGTCAAAGTGGACGACCAGTGCCGCACGGCGATGAAGAACGTGTGGGCGGTGGGCGACCTCGTCGGCGAGCCGATGCTGGAGCACAAGGCCGCCACGCAGGGCGAGATGGTCGCCGAGATCATCGCCGGGCATAAGCGCCGCTTCGATCCCGTCACTATCGCGGCCGTCTGCTTCACCGAGCCGGAGATCGTCAGCGCCGGGATGAGTCCGCACGAGGCGGGCGAAGAGGACGTGATCACCGCCGTGTTCCCGTTCATGGCGAACGGACGGGCGCTGTCGATGGACGGCGGCGACAATGGCGGCTTCGTGCGCATTCTGGCCCGCAAGTCGGATCATCGCGTGCTCGGCATCCAGGCGGTCGGAGCGCATGTCAGCGAGTTGTCGAACGAGTTCTCCCTCGCGCTGGAGATGGGCGCGGTGCTGGAGGACATTGCCGGCGCGATCCATGTCCATCCGACGCTGGGCGAGGCGTTCCACGAATCCGCCCTGCGCGCGCTCGGGCACGCCATCCACATTTAAGGCAGCAAGATCATGACCGAGATGTTGGACAAAGCCGGCCTTGGCGTCGCCGCGCCGCTGGTGCGGTTGATCGAAGACCAGGTTCTGCCGGCGACCGGCCTCGAACCGGACAGGTTCTGGAGTGGTGTGGCGGCGATCTTCGCGCGCTTCGCTCCGCTCAACCGGGCGCTTCTTGCGAAGCGCGACGAGCTGCAGCGGACGATAGACGCCTGGCACGAGGCGCGCCGCGACCGGGCGTTCGATGCTGCGGAGTACCAGACCTTTCTGCGCGACATCGGCTATCTGGTCGAGGAGCCCCGGCCCTTCGCGATCACATCGGTCAAGGTCGATGACGAGGTGGCGCGGCTGGCCGGACCGCAACTGGTCGTGCCGGTGCTGAACGCGCGCTTTTTGCTCAATGCGGTCAACGCGCGCTGGGGCAGTCTCTATGACGCGCTGTACGGGACCGACGCCCTTGCGGGCCCGCGCAAATCCGGCAGCTATGATCCGGAGCGCGGGGCGCTGGTGATCGCGCGGGCCAAGGAATTTCTCGATGCGGCGGTTCCGCTCGCTACGGGGAGCCATACCGCCGCGACCGGTTACACCATTGAAGGCGGCGCATTACGGCCCGCGCTGAAAGACCCGGCGGCGCTGGCCGGCTATAGCGGCGATCCGGCGAACCCGGCATCCATCCTGCTCAAGCACAACGGCCTGCATATCGAGCTGCTGCTGGATCGTGCGCATCCCATCGGCAAGACCGATCGCGCCGGCGTGGCGGATGTGGTTCTGGAATCGGCGCTGACGACCATCGTCGATCTGGAGGATTCCATCGCGGCGGTCGATGCGGACGACAAGGTCGCGGCTTATGCCAATTGGCTGGGCGTGATGCGCGGCGACCTGGAGGCCAGCTTCGACAAGGGCGGGCGGGCGATGACCCGCACGCTCCATCCCGACCGGGTGTTCGCGGCGCCAAGCGGCGGGACGCTCACCTTGCCGGGCCGTTCGCTGCTGTTCGTGCGCAATGTCGGCCATCTGATGACCACGCCGGCCGTGCTGCTGGCCGATGGCAGCGAGGCGCCGGAAGGCATCCTCGATGCCATCGTCACCAGCCTGGTCGGGCTCTTCGATGTCAAAGGCCTTGGCCGTCACAGGAGCAGCCGCGCCGGCTCCATCTACATCGTCAAGCCGAAGATGCATGGGCCGCAGGAAGCGGCGTTCACGAACGATCTGTTCGATGCCGTGGAGGACCTCTTGGGGCTCGAGCCTCATACGGTGAAGGTCGGCGTGATGGACGAGGAGCGGCGGACCTCCGCGAACCTCGCGGCATGCATCGAAGCGGTCAAAGGCCGGCTGGTGTTCATCAACACCGGATTCCTCGACCGCACGGGCGACGAAATCCATACCTCGATGCGCGCCGGCGCGATGGTGCGCAAGGGACAGATGCGCAGCGAGACCTGGATCCAGGCCTATGAGGACCGCAATGTGCGGATCGGCCTGGCCTGCGGCCTCGCGGGCAAGGCGCAGATCGGCAAGGGGATGTGGGCGGCGCCGGACCGCATGGCCGACATGCTGGAGCAGAAGATCGGCCATCCGCGCGCCGGCGCGAACACCGCCTGGGTACCGAGCCCGACGGCGGCGACGCTGCATGCCCTGCACTATCACCAGGTCGATGTTTTCGCCCGGCAGAAGGAGATCGCCAGCGAGGCCGTTCCGCCGCTCGACGACCTTCTGAAGATTCCCGTCGCGCCGGGGCGCAACTGGCCGGCGGCGGAGATCCGTGAGGAACTCGACAACAACGCGCAGGGCATCCTCGGCTATGTCGTGCGCTGGGTGGACCAGGGGATCGGCTGCTCCAAGGTGCCGGACATCCACGATGTCGGGCTGATGGAGGATCGCGCGACGCTGCGCATCTCGTCCCAGCATATGGCCAACTGGCTGCTGCACGGCGTGTGCACGGCTGAGGAGGTCGAGGCGGCGCTGCGGCGCATGGCGGCCAAGGTCGATGGGCAGAACGCAGGCGATCCGGCCTATCGGCCGATGGCGGGGCATGAGAGCGAGAGCCTCGCGTTCCAGGCGGCGCGCGCGCTGGTGTTCGAGGGCGTCGGCCAGCCCAATGGCTATACCGAGCCGCTCTTGCATGCCTTCCGCGCGCGCGTGAAGGCGCGCGGCGGTTGATGCGTCAGGCCGGCATGCGGATCACCGGCTTGATGACCTTGCCGCTCTCGCTGTCATGCGCGGCCCGGTTGATGTCGTTCAGCTCGTAGACCTTCACCAGCTTCTCGAAGGGAAAGCGGCCCTGGCGGTGCAGCTCGATGAGCGCGGGGATGAATTGGTCCGGCACCGCGTCGCCTTCGAGGATGCCGCGCAGCGTGCGGCCGCCGGTCATCAGCCAGCCGAGATCGACCGCCGTGGTCGCGCCCGGCGCCGCGCCGCCGACGAAGCCGCAGGTGCCGCGATGAGCCAGGACCTGCATCGCCGTGGCCATGACCTTGTCCGTGCCCGTGGCGTCCAGCGCGAAATCCACGCCCTTCCCCGATGTCGCGGCCATGATCTGCGCGACCTGATCAGGCGCGCGGCCGCTCACGACATCCGTCGCGCCGAGCTCGCGCGCCAGGTCCAGCCGGCTGTCGAACAGATCGACCGCGACGATCGTCGTCGCGCCGACGATCCGGGCGGCCATGATCGCGGCCATGCCGACCGCGCCGGCGCCGAACACCGCCAGGCTTTGGCCGACCCCGACCTTGAGCGCGTTGATCACCGCGCCGGCACCCGTCGGCAGGCCGCAGCCGAACGGCCCCAGCAATTCCAGCGGCGCGTCCTTGGGAACCTTGATCGCGTTGCGCTCGCTCGCCAGGGCATAGGTCGCGAAGGACGACTGGCCAAAGAAATGGTCGTGGATGGGGCCGTCCGCGCCATGCGTCGCGGTCGAGCCGTCTTCGCGCGCGCCGCCGAAGCAGAGCGGCATGATCAACTCGCAATAGGCGGGCTCGCCGCGCAGGCAGCGGGAACAACGGCCGCAAGACATGAAGGTGAGGACCACCGGATCGCCTGGCTGGAGCTTGTGCACCGCGGAGCCGACCCGCTCCACCACGCCGGCGCCCTCGTGCCCCAGCACCATCGGATGCGGCATGTGCGGGCCGTCCTTGGTCTTCAGATCGGTGTGGCACATGCCGGCGGCGACGATCCGGACCAGGACCTCGTCCGGCCGGGGCGGCTCGAGCTTCAATTGCTCGATGCTGAAGGGCTCGCCGGGCCGGCGCGCCACCGCGGCGGTAATGGTCAGCAGATCGGCGTTCATGAACCCACCCCTAAGAGATCATCGTCCCTGGAAATCGTCTCGCAGCGCGCAAATCAAGGCCGCGCCGCCATAAAGCCTTATCGCGGGCACTATGCATAGCACGACCTCGGCTATGTCGGCGGCCGGACAAAGGGAACTTTGACGGCCGCGATCACTTTCGACGGCCATTGGAGTATTTATGTATTTTGCTGCAATATAGAAAAACTGGGGCGTGCATCAGTGATCTGTTGTCCGGATAAATACAAACCGGTCCCGCCGGGCATCCGCCGGTTTGGAGGCTCCATGCCCCTTGAAGACGAAGACCGGCCGGACGTCTGCCTCGTTGTCCCGCCCTTCGACGCGATCAATTTTCCGGCGCTCGGCCCCTCGGTGCTTGCCGCGGCATGCCGCGCGCGCGGCCTTCGGACCGAGCTTCTGTATGGCAGCATGCTGCTGGCCTCGCGGATCGGCTACGAGGCCTACAAGGCGGTGTGCGATTCGCCGATGAGCCTGCTTCTGGGCGAACATCTCTTTCTGCCACATGCCTATCCCGAGACGCCGGAGCGCCCGCTGGCGCGGCCGGCCCGGCTTCCTAAAGAGCTTCGGGACCTGCGCGACCGGCTGGCGCCCGCCATCGGTCCCTATCAGGAGGCGCTGGCGCGCCGCATCGTCGCGCTCAATCCGCGCATTCTCGGCATCTCTTCCACCTTCCAGCAGAATCTCGCGGCGGCGGGGCTGGCGCTCCTGGTCAAGCAGGCGGCGCCGCATATCGTCGTCGTCATGGGCGGAGCCAATGTCGCCGGCCCGATGGGCACGGGCCTGGCGGGCGTCTTCCCCTGGATCGATCATCTCTTCGTCGGCGAAGCCGATTTCGAATTTCCGGATTTCTGCGAGCGCCTGGTGCGCGACAACGTCAGGCCGCAAGAGAGGCTCGTCAAATGCGCGCCGATCGACGATTTCACCCGCGTCTTCGCGCCGGACTTTTCCGACTATTTTTCGGCGCTGCGCCAATTCCAGCGCGATGGGCTCTTGCCGCCGGAGCTTCCGGAGTTTCTCACCATGGAGAGCTCGCGCGGCTGCTGGTGGGGCGAGAAGCATCACTGCACGTTCTGCGGCCTGAACGGCGAGGGCATGGAATTCCGCCAGAAGCCCGCCGGCCGCGTGCTGGACGAGATCCGGACGCTGACGTCGGCCTGGGACGCCAAGCGGTTCTTCCTGGCGGACAACATCATGCCGCTCGGCTATTTCAAGACGCTGCTGCCGGCGCTCGCGGCCTGGCCGGAACGCCCGAGGCTGTTCTACGAGGTGAAGGCCAATCTGCGCGACGAGCAGATCCAGGCCATGGCGAAGGCCGGCATCGACGCGATCCAGCCCGGCATCGAATCGCTGTCCTCGAATGTCCTGAAGCTGATGCGCAAGGGCGTGTCGGGGCTGCAGAACCTTTCCCTGCTGCGCTCCTGCAAGTCGATGGGGACACGGGTGGCGTGGAACTATCTGTACGGGCTGCCGGGCGAAAGCCTCGAAGACTATGAATCGGTGCTGCGGCTGATGCCGAAGATCGAGCATCTCCAGCCGCCGTCCGGCCTGAACCGGATCATCGTCGATCGCTTCAGCCCCTATCACAACACGCCGGAGCAGTTCGGCATCGAAAGCATCGCGCCGGTCCGGGGCTATGAGGGGCTTTATCCCGCCGACGCGCCGCTGGCCGACATCGCCTATCATTTCACCGGCAGCTATTCGACGCCGCTGCTGGAGGACAAGGACACGCTCGCCAGGCTGCAACTGGCGATCGGGGTGTGGAAGCATCAATGGTCGCGGATGGATCGCCTGCCGGCGTTGCGCGTCGTGGACAATGGCGGCGGCGACCTCGCGATCGCCGACACAAGGCGCGTCGCCGTCGCGGGCCTCACCGTCCTGCCCCGCCGGATGTTCGAGGTGCTGAAATATTTCGAGCGGCCCCGGCCGTCCGAGGGACTGGACGGCGCGATGGCCAACGATGTGCGGTTTCTTCTCGAACGGCATTTCGTGGTGGAGCATGAGGGGCTGCTGCTGGCCGTCGTGACGCGGTCCCACGCGCCCGTGCGGCGCGAAGCGCTGCATCCCGTGGCGGAAGCGGCGGCCTGACATGATATCGGAAAGCGGCGACGCGAGTTTCCGGCCACGCGAGGCAGAACGGTCGATGACCGTCGCGCTGGCGCACGAGGCGGCTGGGCAAGCCGGCGAAGCGCTCGCGGCGGCATGGACCCTCCTGGACGCCGCGCCGGACGATCGGCAGGCGAAGGCGCTCGTCGCGCGCCTGCTTCTGGACAGCCCGGATCTGATCGCGCCGGACAGGGCGTCGTCCTTGCATGCCCTCTTGGGCGACGCGGAGGTCGATCCGTGGTTCATCGGCCCGGCCGGTTGGATTCTGCTTTCGCGCGAAACGCCTCTCCTGCGGGCGTCGGCGGCGCCGGCCGATGTGGCGCGGTGGCTGGAGACCAACCTGTTGGCCCAGCAGTTGCTGCGCGAGACGCATGTCACGAATCTGGATGTCGAAATTTCCCTGACGGCGCTTCGCCGCTGGCTGCTGTTGACGGATTGCTGGCCCGCGTTTCCGCGTTCGGTCGCGGCGCTGGCGGCGCAGACCGTTCGAAACGACGGCGCCTGGCTTTTCGATGCCGAAGAGGAAGAACGCCTCGGCACGCAAGGCGACGCGGACATCGCGCGCGCCTACCGGCCGCCGCCGCCGCCTTTCGCCGTCGCGCGGCCGGCCCATGCCGACCCGACAACCCGCGCTGTCGCGGGTCAATACGAATCCTGGCCGTATCCGGCGTGGTCTCGCATCATGGTCTCCAAGACCACAATCCTGCCGCGCTTGCTCGAGAAACTCGACCCCGGCGGCCCGGGCGGCGCGCCCCTGCGAGCGGAGATCCTGGTCGCCGGCTGCGGCACCGGGCGCGAGGCGGCGATCTGGGCGCGCCAATGTCCGGACGCCGACATAACGGCGATCGACATAAGCGAGGCCAGCCTGCGCTACGGAGCGGAGCGCTGCGCGGCGGCGGGATTGCGCAATATCACGTTTCTCGCGCTCGATCTTCACGACGTCGCGTCGCTGCAAACCCGGTTTGACGCCATCATCTGCAGCGGCGTGCTCCATCACCTGCCCGATCCGGAGGCCGGATGGGAGGCGCTCCTGCGCGCGCTCAAGCCCGGCGGCGTCATGCGCGTGATGGTCTACAGCGCGGTGGCGCGGCTGCGGATACGGGCGGCGCGGACCCTGATCACCGATCTGGCGGCGCAGCCCGTCGACGCCGATCTGTTGCGCGCGGTGCGGCGGCGCCTGATCGAGAAGGCACCGGCTTTGGTGGCGGGATCGCCCGACTTCTACACGTTGGCCAGCGTGTTCGACCTGCTGCTGCACCGGCATGAAGACGCCTTCGACGTGCCGCGCATTGCGAGGGCGATCGAGAGGCTGGGACTTGTCTTTCTGGGATACGCCCTGCCGCCGCGCCGGCGCGCCGCCCGGTTCCGCGCCGGCACGCCGATCGGCACGCTGTATCGCGATATCGCCGCCTGGGGCCGGCTGGAACGGGACGATCCGTTCCTGTTTTCGCAAATGTACGATTTCTGGTGCCGCAAGCCGCTTTCGTGACGGCCGCGCGATCACATATTGCCGCCGCCGGCCTTGCGCAGGAAATGTCCGACGGCCAAGGCACGCAACAGCACGATGCGATAGGACAGTTCGGTGGAATCCCGCTCCCATCCGTCGCGCGGCCAGTCGGCGGCCAATCCGTGCAGGCGCGCCAGATCGAGCGTCCGGACCGCGGCGGCGCAATCGCCGAGCCGCGCGATTTCTGCCGCGATCGGGACTCGCGCCGCGTTGACGCCTTCATGCCAGTCGGCGCCCTGGCGGCCGCGGCGCCGCTCGTTCAGGACGGCGTCGGGAACGCGATCCGCAAAGGCCCGGCGCGCGAGCGCGCGCGTGACGCCGTTCGAAAGGAACTGCTCCGCCGGCACGCCCAGGCAGAACTCCACCAGCCGCCGGTCGGTCGTCGGATCGCGCTGGTCGATGCCCCAGCCGGCCAGCGTGCCCTTGTTGACGTTTCCCATGTCGACGCGACGCAGCGCCCAAAGCCGCGTCGCAAAGCCGTCCTTGCGCGGCCGATAGGCGAAGTCGAGATCGCGCGACCGCGCCCGGCCCGCCAGGTCGAGCTCCACGAGCCGCTCGGGATGGATGCCGGTATAGGACCGCACATCGAGATCGCGGTGCGCGATGACCCGCTTCAGCCAGAGCCACAGGGGCGCCGGCAATTGCGGGCCGAAGCTGGCGGCGAGCGCGCCCAGCCGACTCATATGGCCGCTGCGGATTACCGCGGCGCATTCGCGATACCAGCTAAGCCAGCGTCCGCGCCCGACCTCCTGCGCCAGGCGCTCGAAGCCGTTGTAGCTGAGCGTCAGGTTTCCCATATAGGCCGGCAGCAATATCGCGATCTTGCGCCGGCGGATCGCGTCGTTGATGGCGCAGATCCAGGCGCCATTGGGCAGATCGCGGACCGGCTGTTCGAACAGGAAGAAATAGCGGTCGAGTTCCGCGAGCAGCGCGGCCGGGTCGCCGCTGATCGCGACATGGTCGATGTTCGGATGGAGCGCCGCCGTCGACGCCGCGAGCGGGCCCTCGTCGCCGATGCGACTCTCGCTTGGCGCGGCCACGTGGCCGTTCCGCGGGACCGCGGTGAAGGCCACGACGCGCCCACCCGACAGCGCCATCTGCCGGGCGGCCGTCGCGGTGACGATGGAGCTGTCGAGCCCCGCGCTCAGATGGGTGGCGACCGTGCCGGACACGCCGCGCAGGCGCGACCGCATCGCCAGATCGACGTAATGGCGCAGCCCCTCCTCATAATCGCCTGCCGTCTTGAAGGACGCGATCGGCCGCGACGGTTCCCAATAGCGGCGGCTCGCAAGGCCCTTGGCGTCGACCGTCACGACGTGGCCGGGCTCGACGCGTTCGATTCCGGCGAAATAGGACGGCGAGCCGGATTCCGGCAGCAGGACGACGAATTCCGCGACACGGTCCTCGTCCGGCGCGCGCGGGATCTCGGCCAGCGCGTGCAGCCCCTTGGGCATGGTCGCAAAGGCGAACAGGCCGGCGGCGCGATGATAGTGCAGCGGCCGCTGGCCCAACGGATCGCGCGCGAGCACCAGGCGGCGGCGCCGCAGATCCCAGACCGCGAAGGCGAAGTCGCCAACGATGCGGTCGAGGCAGCCCGCATCCCAGCGCTCGAAGGCCGCCAGCAGGATCGCCGCGTCGCAGAGCCTGCGCGCGGATGGCTGGGACAGACCGAGCGCGGCGATGAGGTCGTCGCGGTTATCCAGCCGGATGTCGGCCACCAGGACGAGATTGCCGGCAGAACCGACCAGCGGCTGCGTGTCGTGAACGTCTTCGGGCAGCAGGCGAAACAGCGCCCGGCCGACGGCGATGAAGCCGTCGTCCCATTGATCCGCCCTGTCGGGTCCGTAGATCTTCTGCGCCGCCAGCATGCGGGCGCAGGCGGGCGCCGCATCCGACCGGCCGCCGAGACGCCACACGCCGGCGATGGCGGTCATCTCTAGGGGCCGGACGGTTCATTCGCGGGAAGCGCGTCGATCAGGCCTTCCGCGCGCAAGCCTTCGAGCAAAGCGATGACGTCGCTCTCGCAGGTGTCCGGCGCGACGTCGTATTCCTTCGAAAGGGTCGAGCAGATGTCGCAGACATGTACCGGCAGGGCCGCCAGCTCCCACACGCGCGAGCCCACCTTGTTCAGCCCGTAGCAAACCCCTTTTTCGATGTGCAGGGCGACGATCTCGCCGTTGACCTCCGCTTGCACCAGGTTGTTGCTGCGCACCACGAAAGACGCCGGCGTCAGCGGCGCGTCGTTTCCCATCCCCGGAGAGGCGCGGGTCAATGGATACCCGCGACCGGCGCTGGCGCGCTCAACTTAGCAAGATCAGAATTTCGGGACCGAATTGGATTCCCGTTTCCGCCTCGTCGGCGCCGATCCGATGGAAGGCCGGCTTTTCATAGACGCCCGCCGAAGCGGCACCGCTTTGGTCCGCCCGTTCTCGTTGCTCGTCGCTTCTGGCCATTGTGTGTCCTCTAGGTTGTATTTGCGGAAAGTATAGTCGTAATATTATGCGGTCAATGGCACAGTAAAGTTCCCATCATATTGAAATAAATGGAACATATTTACTTAAGATCATGAAACTAAATACAATATACATTCTCGTTATCACTTCATTTATATCACACATCCGATAATAATCTCCAAGCAAGCGTCCTACGGCGCCGGTAGCGTCAAGAGAATGCCGCGCGGCCCGATCGGCCGGCCGGAAATCTCGCCAGGACGGCCATGCCTTCCGCGGCCCTTCCCCCGACGACCGGCACATCGCGATCGCACACCCACACATGCGCCGCGAGGCCTTTCGCGGCGTCGGGCGCGGCGCCATAGAAAAGAACCGACGGGACGCGGCGGCGGTGCAGCATCCACTGCGCCGCCAGCCCTTGCGGAAAACACAGCGGACGCCAGGGAAGGTGGCGGGCGCAGGTAGCCACCGACCAGCGCACGCGCGCGCAGGCCGCTTGCCGCGGCGTGGACGCAGGCGCGGGACCGGATGCGGCGCGCTCCGCCATGGACATGACCGTCCGGAAGGGCAGGAGCCGGATCGCCAGGCTCGCCGCCGACAGCGCGACCAGCGTCTCGCAGAGCAGCAGCCTTTTGCCCGCGCTCGCCGCCGCGACTTCGCGAAGCCGGAACCAGATCCGTCTCACCGCGCGCCCTCCGTCATGGCGTCGTCGAGGATATGGTCTTCGAGCCGCGCGGCCTCGCCGGCGAGTAAACGAAAATCGTGCGGCCAGGGAACGCGGAACACCGGCACGCTGGCCAGCAGCGCGACGCCGCGCGCGAAACGCTGCTCCGCGCCGTCCATCAGGCCGAGATATTCGCGGCGGAAGGTCTGTTCCATGATGGCCTCCAGGGCGTCGGCCCCCGCGAGCCGCGAAATCGCGGGCCGCGGGCCGCTCCCGGAATCGGACAGGACGTAGATTCGATCGAGCAGGAGGCCTTCCTGCGGCGCGTGCAATTTGACCGGCCAGTGATATTTCTCCAGGCCGTCGGCAACCGGTTCCAGCCGATCCACGTCGCGGCCCGAAGCTTCCGCCGAATCGCGCCACAGCCGCAGCCGCGGGATGCCCGACCAGGCGAGCGGGCCGCCCTCCTGCGGAAAGCTCACGGCGCAGACGTCGTCCGACAGGATCTCGTGGCCCTTGTCGTGGTAATGCGCGGCGAGCGTCGATTTGCCGGCGCCGGAGCGTCCGGCGATGGCGACCACGCGGCCCTGCATCACGACGGCGTTGGCGTGCAACGGCAACAAGGCGCGTTGATGGCACAATATGCCGAGCGCCGCGCCGAGCAGATAGGCGCGGACATCGCGCCCCGACGCACCGGCCAGCGCGTCGACGACGATCTCGCGGCCGGCGCGCATGCGAAAGCGCGCGATGACGCCGACGGCAAGCTGGATCTCCTCGTCGCCGACCTGGATGATGGGACCCCGGTAGCGCGCGCCCGGCAGGACGGCGTCCAATGCCGCCCATCGGATTTCGACGACCGGCCCCGGACAGCCCGCGCCGTCAAGGCAGCCGGCCAGTTCGGGAATCGGCTGTTCGGACCGGATGCAAAGGCCGAGCGCGAAATAGGTCCAAGGCAATTCCATACGCATCCTCTCATCGGCTCGGGATCAAGCTTTCGCCGATTCGACACGCAGAACGCCAATGCCACCCTTCGTCACAACAATCTCTTTATTCAATAGTTCCAAAATTTCGCAAAAAATTGTTCGAGACCCTTCGACCGACGCGGGAACTCCGATCTCAATAGGTCACCGTCACCGTGATGCCGTCGCCAAAAAGGCCGAGCGCCGAGAACTGATGAGTCGGAACGCTGCCATAGACCGTGAATGTCGTCAGGGCGAGCCCGCCGCTCGCGGCGTAGGACTGCGTCATCGTCGGGGTCGTGCCGTCGCCCCAGATCGTGGTCAGGGCTGGGCTGGTATAGAGATTGTAATTCAGGCGCGCGGTTCCGAAGGCCATCTTCCTTTGGGCGAAAGTGCCGTTCGTGCCGGCCGACAGCGCGACCGAGAAGCTCGGCAAGGTCGAGCCGAGCACGACCGTGCAGGTCACGGTGATAGTGCCGCTGGAGGTCGCGGCCGTGGCGGCGCCTGGCGAATACAGGCCGAAGGACACCCCGCTGGCCAACACCAGGACCGGATTGAGCGCGACGCCGCAGGCCCCGGCGGACGCCCGCTGCGGCGCCGTCGCGGCGAGAAGCACCAAGCAAAAGGCATATGAGAGAAGACGTAGCCGGCGGATCATATCCCGCCCCCCGTCGCGCAAAGGACCGGCCCGAGCCGGGGGATCGCGTCCCGCGAGGGCGCGGCGGGCGGCGATATTTCGAAACGGCAGGTTTGCGCGCCGTATTCGACCGTGCCCCGCACGGCGTGGGGAAAATCGGCGATGAAGACCTCGCCGCCGCGTCCCACGACGAGCGGTTCGCCGCCGTCGTCCAGCGTGGCGCGCGAGCCGGGCGGCGGCGGCTCGCCGTCCGCCAGGGTGAGAACGACGATCGCGGGATCGCGCGAGGTCGGCGCCAGGTCGACGATCACCCCGCTCATGCGGCGCGGCACGACGATTTTGTCGGTCGTGTCGATGATGGTCGAAAACCCATAGTCGCGCGGGTCGATGGAAATCCGGTTCTCGGTATAGGGCACCAGCCCCGTGATGAGCGCGTCGCCATCCGAATCGGCCGTCGCGACCTGGCGGTTCTCGCGGAAGACGCGGACGTCCGGCGCGCCCGCATGCACCAGCGCGACGGCGCCGTTCGGCACCTGCGTGGCGTACAGCCCGCCGTCCATCGCGACAACCGCGCCCGAGGCGAGGAGCCGCCCCGCGACGCGGCCGTCGGTCGAGGCGATGGCGGCGTCGAGACTGCCATGCGGCTCGATCCAGGTCGCTTCGGCTTGCGCGATGTTGCTGTCGCCGGTCGCCGCGGAGACGCGGTAGCCGAAGCCGCCGTCCGGGTTGACCGATTGGATGAGGCTGACTTCTTCCTCGTTGGCATGGCTTCCGACATGCGCCGTGGCGTCCGCGAGCAGGCTGTCGCCCAGCGCGATGCTGAGAAACGCTTCGGCCGTCCATGTGCGGTTGACGCAGTCGTAGAAGCCCGTCGTGCCGAGATACCAGCCGTCGGCGAACGACACCGTATAGGATGCCGAGGCGAGCCGCGTCGCGTCGCGGCCGTCG